>NZ_CAXBOD010000151.1:0-1502 GCF_963977235.1 uncultured Albimonas sp. | reverse complement strand
GCCGAGGTGCGTCGCGAGCGGCCCGCAAGGGGAGGCAGGAACATGCGCGAGGACGTCGCCGGCGTGCGTCTGACGCATCCCGACAAGCTGCTGTGGAAGGGCCAGGGGGTCAGCAAGGCCGACCTCGCCGAGCACTACGAGCGGGCGGCGGAGCGGATGATCCCGCTGATCGAGGGCCGCCCCCTGTCGCTGGTCCGGTGCCCGGAGGGCCGCGCGCGGAGCTGCTTCTACCAGAAGCACGCCGGCAAGGGCTTCCCCGGGGCCATGGGCCGCGTCGCCATCGCGGAGAAGGACGGCGGGACCGAGGACTACATGCGCGCGGGCGACCTCTCGGCGCTGGTGGCTGGCGTGCAGATGGGCACGCTCGAATACCATGTCTGGGGGGCGCGCGCCGACGACCTGGAGCGGCCGGACCGGCTGGTGATCGACCTCGACCCGGGCCCGGGCGTGTCCTTCGCGGACGTGCGGGCGGCGGCGCGCGAGGTTCGGGACCGGCTCGCGGACCTGGACCTGCACTGCCTCGCGATGATCACCGGCGGCAAGGGAATCCATGTGGCGCTCCCCCTGGTGCGCCGGGCCGGCTGGGAGGCGGCGGGCGACTTCGCGAAGGGCCTCGCGAAGGCGATGGCCCGCGCGGCGCCCGACCGGTTCACCGCGACTGCGACCAGGAGCCGGCGCGAGGGGCGCATCTACGTCGACTGGCTGCGCAACCGCCGCGGCGCCACCGCCGTCGCCCCCTGGTCGACCCGCGCGCGGGAGGGCTGCCCGGTGGCCACGCCCGTCGCCTGGGACGAGCTGGAGCGGCTGAAGGGCGCGAACGTCGTCTCGCTCGACGCGGCGGCCGAGCGGCTGCAGGGCCCGGACCCCTGGGCGGAGGCCGCCGGCTGGCGCCAGTCGCTCAGCGCCCGTCGGTTGAGGGCGTTCACGCAGGACTGAGAGGCCCCGTCGCGGCGGGTCCGGAGGGAGACGACGATGACCGACGACGACCGCCGCACCCTCGGCCGAACGCCGGACTGGGGCTACCTGCTGCGCGAGCTGCAGGAGCTGCACCGCGCCTCCTCGGCCGGCGGCTCGGCGCGGGTTCGCGCGCATCACGACCGGGTCTGCGGCCTGCTGGGGGAGCTGATCGAGGCGGACGCCCCCCTCGTCCCCGCCGCGCAGGGGCCCGAGCCGGAGGCGCTGGCGCACCTGACCCGCGCCATCGACCGCGGCGTGCGCCAGCCCAGCCAGGAGGTGATCCGGGCGGTGCGCGCCCTGCGCGGGACGCTGGCCTGGCATACCGAGTACGACCCCCTGCCAGAGCCGATGCGCGGCCGCTTCGCCCAGTGCGAGATCGCGGGGCCGAGCGGGCCGGTCCGCTCAGCCGACGTGATCGTGGGGCTGATGCTGTTCGCGCCCGGCTGCCGCTATCCCGAGCACTGGCACGAGGAGATCGACGAGAGCTACCTGTTTGATCCCAGGTTTTGATGGTGCAGTCTTCTCCCGCGAATGGAAGGATGCGC
>NZ_CAXBOD010000150.1:0-1563 GCF_963977235.1 uncultured Albimonas sp. | reverse complement strand
AGGCGACCGCGGCGCCGGTCGAGGGGCTCGAACCCCCGACCCCCTGATTACAAATCAGGTGCTCTACCAGCTGAGCTAGACCGGCCTGCCGCTGTCGCCCGGATAGCGTCTCGCGGCGCGGCGGGCAAGCGGGGCGCGAGGACGGCGCCGGATCGACACGAAATCGCCAAGCCCGGCGCCCACCTCCCCCCTCGCAACCAACGCAAGGAGGGAGCCATGGCCGAACGCCAAAGATCCAGGCGCGGCGGGCGCGACACCGACGCGATCCTCGGCAAAGACGGGGCGCCCACGCAAGGCGGGCGCGGCGGCGGCGATCTCGCCCGCGACATCGGGACCCGAGATCACCTCAAGCGCGCCTTCGAGCGTCCCGCAGGGGCGACGCGCGCGCAGGGCGCCGACAAACCGGATTCGGACAGGGAGGACTGAGCATGGCCGAACTGAAGCAAGGCGACTGGGTGCTGGTGGCCGACGCCGGCAAGGCCCTGTTCCTGGTCAACAAGGGCGACGAGGTTCACCCCAACCTGGTGGTCCGCCGCAAGTCGGAGCAGGAGAACCCCGCCGACTCCGAGCAGGGGACCGACAGGCCCGGACGGATGCCCGACACCGGCGTCGGCCAGCGTTCGGCCCTGCAGGAGACCGACTGGCACGAACTCGAGAAAGACCGCTTCGCCGACGACCTGGCCGAGCGGCTCTATGCCCGCGCCCACCGGGGCGACTTCACCCGCATCCACATCGCCGCCGAGCCCCAGACGCTCGGCCGCCTGCGCAAGGCGGTGCACAAGGCGGTGGCCGAGAAGGTGGTGACCGAGGTCGCCAAGGACCTGACCAACGAACCGCTCGACAAGCTCGAAGCCAGGATCTTTGCGGAAGTGAAGGCGAGCTGAGCCCGGCGCGGTCCTCCGATCCGGGAGGACCCCGCCCCGACCCGCGGCGCGCAGCCCGCGCGGCGGGTCGGGCGTGGCGCGCGGCGGATCTTCCAGGGCGCCCCGGGCCCGACCTGGGGCTTCCTGCGGCCGGGTCCGGGCGGGACGGGGAGGCGATCGCGCGCCGCTTCGGCCCGCCTTGGCCGCACGCCGTCGCCCCGGCCGCGTTGACCTGCGCCCCGGCCCCCGCTATCGGTCGCCCCGCGCGGCGGGACCGGCCCGCGGCGGAGACGGATGGGAAGACCGATGTCCGAGGCGCCCGGCAAGCCCCGCTCCTTCCAGGAGATCATTCTGCGGCTGCAGACCTACTGGGCCGCGCGCGGCTGCGCGGTGCTGCAGCCCTATGACATGGAGGTCGGCGCGGGCACCTTTCATCCCGCCACCACGCTGCGCAGCCTTGGCGGCCGCGCCTGGGCGGCGGCCTACGTGCAGCCCTCGCGCCGTCCGACCGACGGGCGCTATGGCGACAACCCCAACCGGCTGCAGCATTATTACCAGTTCCAGGCGCTGATCAAACCCAGCCCCCCGGACCTGCAGGACCTGTATCTGGGCTCGCTCGAGGCGATCGGCATCGACATGTCGCTCCACGACATCCGCTTCGTCGAGGACGACTGGGAGAGCCCGACGCTGGGCGCCTGGG
>NZ_CAXBOD010000149.1:0-1618 GCF_963977235.1 uncultured Albimonas sp. | reverse complement strand
GGCGGCCCTCGCGTCCGCTGCGCGGCCGCAACGCCCCGCCCGACCGTCCCCCTCGTGGGGCCCGGGTGCGGGCGGGCGCGAGGCCACGGGTGCGAGCGCGGGCGCGCTGCGGCATCGGGCCGGGCGCGCGCGGGCGGCGGCGGGGTTAAGCAGGTCGGGACAGGGTCGGGTCAGGACGGTTCGGCCTCCTGGCGACCGGGGCGCGGGGCGCGGCTGGGCCTCGGGCGTGACGGACATCGGGCGGAAGGAGCATCTCCATGAAGGTGGCGATCGTCGGCGCAGGCGGGATCGGGGGCTACCTGGCGGTGAGGCTCGCCGCGGCGGGGAACCCCGTCTGTGTGGTGGCGCGGGGCGCGCACCTGGAGGCGATCCGCGCCAACGGGCTGACGCTGGAGGAGGCGGGCGGCAAGACCACCACCGTTCAGGTCCCCGCGGCCGCCGATCCGGCCGAGCTGGAACCCGCGGACCTGGTGATCTTCGGCGTGAAGGGTCACCAGCTGGACGAGGCGATGGCGATGGCTCGTCCGCTGATGGCGCAGGGAGGCGTGGCGCTGCCGATCCTCAACGGCGTCACCGCGACCGAGCGCCTGGAGGCGGTCTATGGCGAGGGGCGGGCGCTGATCGGCACGGCCCTGGTCTCGGCCGAGGTCGTGCGGCCCGGGGTGATCGGCAAGCTCGACAGCGAGACGGGGATCATCTTCGGCGACCGCAACGGGCGCCAGGACACCCAGCCCGCGGCCGCGGCGCGGGCGATGTTCCTGGCCGCGGGCGCGCCGGCGCCCGAGTCGGACGACGTGCGCGTGGACCTTTGGCGCAAGATGATCGCCTGGAACGGGACCGGCACGCTGACCGCCGCGGCGCGCTGCACGGTGGGCGCGCTGCAGACGATCCCCGAACTGCGGACTCTCTACGAGGCGCTGGTGCGCGAGGCGCAGGCGGTGGCGCTCGCCTCGGGCGCGCCGGTGCCCGAGGACACGGCCGAGAAGGTGATCGCGCGGTTCGGGAAGATGTCGGGGTCGATCCGTTCCTCGATGGCCGCGGATCTCGAGGCGGGCAAGCCGCTGGAGGTCGATCACATGACCGGGGCCGTGGCGCGGATGGGGCGCGAGCTGGGCGTGCCGACGCCGGCGACGGCGGCGATGTATGCGGTGCTGGCGCCCCATCGCGACGGTCGCTGAGGGCGCGGCGAGCGGCGCGGGGCGCGCGGACCGGGCGACCTGAGGGGCGCCTGCCGCGCGGCGAAATCAGTTGACGCGGCGTTGAGCGTGCGGTGGGGTTCAGGCGCCGGCGCGCGTCGCGCTCCGGCCCCGGCCCAGGCCGGGCGGGAGCGGGCGACGATGCGGCGAGCCGACCGGGAGCCGGTCGGGGGACGGGTGTCCGCTCCGTTGGCGAAACGGAAGGAACCGGCCATGCGTAAGACCCTGATTCTCTGTTCGATCCTCATCGCAGGCGCCGGCGCGGCCCATGCGGCCGGCGCGGACAAGGCCAAGGCGGCCGCGGACGCGGCGGGCGCGGCCTCGGGCGTGGCCATGCCCTCGACCGGGGACGCGGCCTCGGCGGTCGGGGCCAAGGTTCCGGGCGCGGGTGCGGCGAGCGCGGTGACGGGCGCGGGCGTGCC
>NZ_CAXBOD010000148.1:0-1659 GCF_963977235.1 uncultured Albimonas sp. | reverse complement strand
CTGATGAATTTTGCCAAGCTCGCCGAGCCGGGCCGCTACGCGGGCCTTGCGCCGGGCGAGGGGCGCGCCGAGGCCGTCCGCGCCGAAGCGGATCGCCGTGCTTCGGCCATCGCCGAGCGCGCGGGCCTGAACGGAGCCGCGATGGTGGAGCGGTATTCCGGGGGCGCCCCTTCGCGCGCGCTGGCCGAGAGCTATGCGAAGACAGAGGCGAAGGAGCGGGAGGCCCGCCGCGCAACCACCGGCGCGCCGGAGGAAACCGCGGCGCAGCGCGACGCCGCCCTGACCGCGATGCATCGCGAGATCGGCGCGGTGTACCGCGCTGCGCGGGAACTGGCGCAGCAGGAGGCGCGGCGTGACGAGCCGCACGCGGCTGAACGGACCAGAGCTCCGGAGAAGGCGAGACCTGGGCGCGCAACGCCCGCTCCCTCGCCTTCGCCCCCGCGAGACGCCGGGGCAGGGCAGAGGGCCGCATCCCGCCCCGCGCCCAGGGACGATGCCGACGACCAGACCCGCCGCGAGCAGGAGCGCGCCCGGCGCCTCGCCGCCCGCAAGGCGCGCGGCCGCGACGGCGGAGGGCACGGGCTGTGAACCTCGCCCGAAACGAGGCCCACCGCGAAATCCTAACCCTCGCCGCCATCGGCCTGCTTGCCGGGTTGCTGCTCGGCAACCTCGCCGCCGGGGCTTTCGCGGCATGGCGCACCGGGGGTGTGGTAGCGGAGACGGGCTTCGCGACCTTCCTCGCCCACGCCCCCTGGGCGGTGGGGGGGATGACCGAGCCGTTCCGCATCGGCCTCGTGATCTTCGCCGTCACGGGTTTCGTCTGCGCCGCGCTGCTCCCCGCGATCGCGCGTCGGCCGCAGCTCACCTCCCACGGCGCCGCCCGCTGGGCCAAGCCCGAGGAGATCCGCCGCGCGGGCCTTTCGGGCCGACTCGAGACGCTGCAGGGGCCGATCTACGCCAAGCTCGGCGCGTCCGGATCCAGCGCGCCCTTCCTCACCTCAGCCGAGATCCCACATGCCCTGATCGCCGCCCCGACGGGCTCCGGAAAAGGCGTCGGCGTGGTGATCCCGACGCTGCTGACCTGGCGCGGCTCCGTCATCTGCCTCGACGTGAAGGGCGAGAATTTCGCGAAGACCGCCCGCCGCCGGGCCGCGCTCGGCGACCGCGTGTTCAAGTTCGCGCCTTATGACCCCGAGGGTCGCACCCACCGCTGGAACCCGATGGATGCGGTGGCCGAGGCCCCCGCCGCCCGCCGCTTCACCGAAGCCCGCCGTCTCGCCGCCTCGCTGATCGTGGCGCAGGGGAACGCGACCAGCTTCCTCGAAGGCGCGCGCGAGATCTTCGCGGCCGCGGCCCTGCTGGCCGTCCAGCGCGGGCGCCCGACCATCGGCGAGATTTACGACGCGCTCTCGGCCCCCGGCGAGCTGTTCGACCTGTTCGAGGCCCTCGCCGAAGAGGCTGAGGCAGAAGAAGCCGCCCGCATCTTCCGCCGGATGGCGGGGATGGAGAGCCGGATCCTGTCCTCCTACCTCTCGGTCCTGGCGGACGGAGGCCTGTCCCTTTGGGCCGACCGCATGGTGCGCCGCGCGACCGAGGCGACCGACTTCGACATCGCGCAGATGCGGCGCGATCCGGCCTCGGCCTTCATCGTCGTCTCGC
>NZ_CAXBOD010000147.1:0-1668 GCF_963977235.1 uncultured Albimonas sp. | reverse complement strand
CAGATCGCGTGGTCGACATAGGGCCGCATCTTCGCCGCCCGGCCCTCGCGCCACGCCCAGACCGTCGGCGGGATGTAGTTGACGATCGGCACCTGCGGAAGCCGCGCCCGCACCCGTTTGGCAACGCGGTGGGAAAAGGTCGGGCTGTCGATGACGACGAGAGCGTCCGGCTCTGCCGCGACGATGGCATCGGCCGTCTGGTTCACGCGGCGGACGAGTTGCGGCAGCCGCGCGAGGATCGCCGAGATCCCCATGATCGACAATTCGTCGATGTCGAAGAGGGTTTGCAGACCCTCGGCCTGCATCGCCTCGCCGGCGAGGCCGACGAACACCGGCCGCTCGCCCCGCTGCGCCAGGACGGCGATCAGCGCGGGTCGCGGTGCGCAGACGGTCAGGGCCTGGGCGCGGGCGCAGGTGGTCAGGCCTGCGATCAGGAGGGCCCCCAAGGCGGCGCCCGGGAGGATCCACCAGCCGGAGGGCGCGCAGGCGCCCCGCGGCGGCGGCGTGCGGTCGCTGCGGGTCCTGCGACCGTGGAGCGGCGTCGCGCGCCAGTCTTTGGCGGGGCTGTCGGGGGCCGGCAGGTCGGGCGGGGTCATGCTGCGGTCTCCGGACGGGCCGCGGCGGAGCCGGAGGGCCGTGGCGAGGGAGAGGGTCCGGCCGCGAAGGCCTCGGGCGAGCGGCCGCGAGGGCCCGCAACGGCGACGGCGGCCGCGATGGCGCCCAGCACGCTGGCAGGGCGGGTCGCGTCCTCGCCGCGGGCGAGGTCGGGCGTGACGCTCAGGCTCTTGACGAGGTCCGGCGCCGCGCAGTCGTGCTGCAGGGCGAGGGACATCACCACGCAGGCATCGGCGATGACGTGGGCGAGGTCGGAGCCCAGCCGCGCACCATCCGCGAAGACCTCCCGGGCGTGGCCGTCGTCGTCGAAGCCGACCGTCACCGTCAGGTGCTGGCCCTGGTGCTCGAGTCCGACGGTCTCGTTGCGGCGGCGGTGCGGGAGGACGCGGCGGGTCATGCCGCGCCCCCGGTTTCGGACAGGGCCGCGGCGGCGGCGCGGGTGCGCAGCATGCGCCGGGCCCGGTAGATGCCCTGGACCATCGCCCACGCCTGGCGGCGATCGCGCGCGGCGTCGGCGTCCAGCGCGTCGGCGTAGAGCCGCGGCCGGCCTTCGCAGGTCACGATCATGAGCGACGTGGGCGCCATGGCCCGCAGCGGGGCCGCGGGGCCGGCCTTCCGCGCCATCGCGGCGGCGAGGCTGGCTTCGCCTTCGGGCGTCATGCGACGGACTCCTCGGCCTGGACGATCTCGGCGGCGCGGTCGTGGATGACGACCGCCCGCTCGCGCAGGTCGTCGAGCGCGAGGATCACGGCCGCGGCCTCCTCCATCGCGGCCTTGGCCCTGGCGCGATTCAGGCGGGGATCGCCAAAGCGGTGCAGCTCGGGCGTCATCGCGATCTCGACGCTCTTCACGCGGTCCTCGACCGTCGGCGGCTTGAAAGGGGTGGTGGGGCGGGTCACGACGCGGCCTCCGGTGCGGGGGCGAGCTTCCTCAGCCGCTCCACCTGTTTCATGCGCAGCTGCCCAAGCGAGCCGCCGTCGGGGCGAAGCTTCGGGCGGCCGACCGGCATCGCCACGCCGATGAAGTCGGGAACATCGTGCCGCAGCACCAGCT
>NZ_CAXBOD010000146.1:0-1792 GCF_963977235.1 uncultured Albimonas sp. | reverse complement strand
GCGACGGACGGCTCCGGAGAACAGGCGCTCGCGCCGGGGGTTCGGGCGGGGCGCCTGGGGCGCCTGGGGCTGGCGGGGGACGGGCGAGCGGGGGGCTGTCGCGGATTGGCCACGCGGGCGGGGGGCTGGCGGGAGCGTGAACGAGGGGCTTGCTATCGGTCAGGATCGCTGCCATATGGCCCCGAGCGTCGGCCGGGAGAGATCTCCCGGTCCGATCGACCGGATGGCGTGAAGCTCGGGCGGCCCAAAAAGCTCCGCCCCCGGATCCGGCGGTCCAACGGACGCCCCTCAGCCCTGCACGTCCTGAGTCACGCGGGCCGTCATCCGACGGACCCATTGCGCCCCGCGTCCTTCCATGGCCGCGCCCGGGCGCCCATCGCCCATGAAAGGCGCTCAATGACCACCTTTTCCGACCTGCCCCTCTCGGCGCCCCTGCATCGCGCGCTGGAGGAGGAAGGCTACGCGACCCCCACCCCCATCCAGATCCAGGCGATCCCGCCGGCGCTGGAGGGACGCGACATCCTGGGCGTCGCCCAGACCGGCACCGGCAAGACCGCGGCCTTCGCCCTGCCGCTGCTGGACATGATCCAGCGCGACCGCATCGCGCGGCCCACCCACTCGACCCGGGTGCTGGTGCTGGCCCCGACGCGCGAGCTGGCCAACCAGATCGCCGAGAGCTTCCGCACCTACGGCCGCCACATGACCCTGCGCGTCGAGACCGTGTTCGGCGGCGTCTCGGTCAGCCGCCAGATCCGGGCGATGAAGGGCGGCGCCGACGTGCTGGTCGCCACCCCCGGCCGCCTGCTGGACCTGATCGACCAGGGCGCGATGACCCTCTCGAAGGTCGAGGCGCTGGTGCTCGACGAAGCCGACCAGATGATGGACATGGGCTTCATCCACGCCCTGCGCCGCATCGTGCCGATGCTGCCCAAGAAACGCCGCACGCTGTTCTTCTCGGCCACCATGCCGCGGGCCATCGCCGAGCTGGCCGGCCAGTACCTGACCAACCCGGTCAAGGTCTCGGTCGCGCCGCAGTCCACCACCGCCGAGAAGGTCGACCAGCGCGTGCATTTCGTGCGCGCCGGCGACAAGCAGGCCGCCCTGAACGTGGTGCTGAAGGCCGAGGACTATGACCGCGTCCTGGTCTTCACCCGCACCAAGCACGGCGCCGACCGGGTGGTGAAGAACCTCGAGCGCGCCGGCGTCGCCTCGAAGGCGATCCACGGCAACAAGCGCCAGAACGAGCGCGAGAGGGTGCTCGACGCCTTCCGCAACGGCTCGCTGCGGGTGCTGGTGGCCACCGACATCGCCGCGCGCGGCGTGGACGTGCCCGGCGTCAGCCATGTGATCAACTTCGAGGTCCCCAACGTCCCCGAGCAGTACGTCCACCGCATCGGCCGCACCGCGCGCGCCGGCGCCGAGGGCGTGGCGATCAGCTTCTGCGCCGAGGACGAGCGCGGCTACCTGCGCGACATCGAGAAGATCACCCGCCAGAAGGTGCCCACCGCGCAGCTTCCCGCGACCTTCGCCGCGGAGGCCTCCGAGCTGTCCTCGCGCAAGACCGAGTTCTCGGCCGGCGAGACCGCCCGCGCCGCGGAAGGCCCCCGGGGCCGGGGTCCGCGCCAGGGCCAGGGCCAGGGCCGCGGCCCGGGCGCCGGTCGCGAGGAGCCGAGGGGCGAGGGCGCCGGGCGCGGCGCGCGCGGCCGTCCGGGCCGCGGCAAGCCGGGCCACCCGGTCGCCGAGCTCGGCGTAGGTCCGGCAGACCCGCTGCCCGTAGGAAATCGCCGGCCGA
>NZ_CAXBOD010000145.1:0-1848 GCF_963977235.1 uncultured Albimonas sp. | reverse complement strand
CCCCCCCGGCCCCCCCCCGCCAGTGCGCGCGGCGGCGCAGGCCGCCCCCGGAATCGGTCCCGTGCGGCGCTCCACCGCCCCGACCGGGCGCGCTCCGCCCCGACCGCGCGCGCCCTGCCCCCCCTCGGCGTCCCCCGTCGCAACCCGGCGGCGCTGCGCGACGCCCCCAGCCCTCGCAAAGCGCCTGTTATCTGGCGGGTTCGCAAGCGGCTCTCGCTCGTCCCGCTCGAACCCGCTCGATCGCCAGGAAGCGGCCCCGCCAGGCGCCCCCGCCGACCGCGCCGCGCAGCGCGACGGCGAGCCCTGCGACCGGCCGAGCGCGGCGCCTGCGCGACGTCCGCGTCGGGCGAAGCCCCCTGACGCGCGCGCACAGCCCTTCCGCCCGGCCGCCGCGTCCGCTAAACGGGCGCCCGTGTTCTCCAGCCGGGACCCTGCCCCATGCCCTTCAACAGCTTCGGCCGCCTGTTCCGCTTCACCACCTGGGGCGAAAGCCACGGGCCGGCGCTGGGCTGCGTCGTCGACGGCGTGCCGCCGGGGGCGCCGGTCAGCGAGGCGGACCTGCAGGTCTGGCTCGACCGCCGCAAGCCGGGGCAGAGCCGCTTCACCACCCAGCGGCGCGAGGCCGACGAGGTGAAGATCCTCTCGGGCGTCTTCGAGGGCGTCACCACCGGAACCCCGATCAGCCTGATGATCGAGAACACCGACCAGCGCTCGAAGGACTACTCCGAGATCGCCGACAGCTTCCGGCCGGGGCACGCCGATCTCGCCTACTGGCGCAAGTACGGGGTGCGGGACTATCGCGGCGGCGGACGCTCCTCGGCCCGCGAGACGGCGGCGCGGGTCGCCGCCGGCGGAATCGCGCGGGCGGTGCTGGGCCAGATGCTGCCCGACCTGCAGATCCGCGCGGCGCTGGTGCGGATCGGGACCATCGCCATCGACCGCGGCCGCTGGGACTGGGAGGAATGCGCGCGCAACCCCTTCTGGTCGCCCGACGCAGAGGCGGCGGAGGCCTGGACGGGCTATCTCGACGGGCTGCGCAAGACCGGGAACTCGGTCGGCGCGGTGGTCGAGGTCGTGGCCTCGGGCGTGCCCGAGGGGCTGGGGGCGCCGGTCTACGCCAAGCTCGACCAGGACCTGGCCTCGGCGATGATGTCGATCAACGCGGTCAAGGGGGTCGAGATCGGCGCGGGCATGGGCGCGGCCGAACTGACCGGGGTCGAGAACGCCGACGAGATCTTCATGGGCAACGACGGCAAGCCGACGTTCGCGTCCAACCATGCGGGCGGGGTGCTGGGCGGGATCTCGTCGGGCCAGGACGTGGTGGTGCGCTTCGCGGTCAAGCCGACCTCCTCGATCCTGTCGCCGCGCGCCTCGATCAAGCGCGACGGGCAACCTGCGGAGGTGGTCACCAAAGGCCGCCACGATCCCTGCGTCGGCATCCGCGCGGCGCCGGTGGGCGAGGCGATGATGGCCTGCGTGCTGCTCGATCACATCCTGCTCAACCGCGGTCAGACCGGCGCGGCGCCGGGCGAGAGCCTGGGGCCGCTGGGCTGACGCCCGCGGTTCGGGCGCGGCGCCAGACCGGCGCGCGACGCAGCCAGGCCCACCCGCAGGGCGCCTGCAGACCGTTTGCGGAAGAGGTTTCTACAGGCGCCCTGCGGGCGGGCTTGGCTGCGTCGCGTCCGTGGGGGCGGCTGTGACCGGAGTCTGCAGGGCGGGCGCCTCCGGCGGGCTCCTGACTCACCAGAGAACAAGACGCCCGCGCCTGTTCTCCGGATCCGTCTCTCGCTTGCGATGCCTGAGCGACTCGCCCGCAGGGGTCAAGGACAAGCCGGCTTCGCCGGTCGC
>NZ_CAXBOD010000144.1:0-2084 GCF_963977235.1 uncultured Albimonas sp. | reverse complement strand
CGGAGAACAGGCGCGGCTTGTTCTTTGGTGAGTCAGGAGCTTCTCCCCCCTCGCCCCCGGCGCCCTCCTCGGGCGCCCCGCGACAACGCCCCTCCCAGGTCAAAGCCCGCCCGCAGGGCGCCCCCGTCCTCCCTCAACGAAAAGGGCGCGCCCCCGTGGACGCGCCCCCTCGATCGTCTCGGGCCCTCAGGCGGTCGCCTTCGCCTCCGCGTCCGACAGCGGATGGGAAAGCGCCTTGAGCATCTCCTTGGGGCAGACCTGCAGGAAGCGCCCGCGCTCCAGCTCCCAGTCGCGCAGCAGGCGGGTGGCGAGCGGGCTGCCCGTCTGCGCCGCATGCTCCTCGACCAGGGCCTTCAGCTCGCCCTCCCAGTGGGCCGACTCCAGCGGCTGCACCACCAGCGTCTCCATGTTGGCCCGCTTCCGGAAGTCGCCGTCCACGTCGTAGATGTAGGCCATGCCCCCGGTCATGCCGGCGCCGAAGTTGTCGCCCACCGCGCCCAGGATCACCGAGACGCCGCCGGTCATGTACTCGCAGCCGTTGGTCCCGCAGCCCTCGATCACCACCGAGGCGCCCGAGTTGCGCACGCAGAACCGCTCCCCGGCCCGGCCGTTGGCGAACAGCTTCCCGTCGGTGGCGCCATACAGCACCGTGTTGCCGATGATCGTGTTGGCCGAGGGGTCCAGCGGGCTGCCGCGGGTCGGCCGCACCACCACCACGCCGCCCGACAGGCCCTTGCCGACATAGTCGTTGGCGTCGCCCCAGACCTCGATCTTCAGCCCCGGCGCCGCGAAGGCGCCCAGCGACTGCCCGGCCGAGCCGTTCAGCTTCACCGTCAGGTGCCCCTCCTGCAGCCCGTTCTCGCGCATCCCGTAGGTCTGCACGATATGGCTGCTGACCCGCGCCCCCACGCTGCGCAGCGTGTTCTGAACCGAGTAGCTCAGCTCCATCTTCTCCTTCTTGTTGAAGAAGGGCCGGGCGTCCTCGACGATCTGGGCGTCGAGCGTGTCGGGCACCTCCACCCGCGGCTTGTCGCGCAGGTAGACGGCGTCCTTGCCCTCGTCGATCTTGATCAGCAGCGGGTTGAGATCGAGGTCGTCGAGATGCGCCGCGCCGCGCGACACCTGGCTCAGCAGGTCCGCCCGCCCGATCACCTCGTCCAGCGACCGCGCGCCGATGGAGGCGAGGATCTCCCGCACCTCCTGCGCATAGAAGGTGATCAGGTTCACCACCTTCTCGGCCGAGCCGGTGAACTTCGCCCGCAGCCGCGCGTCCTGGGTGCAGACGCCCACCGGGCAGGTGTTGGACTGGCACTGACGGACCATGATGCAGCCCATGGCGATCAGGGCGGCGGTGCCGATGCCGTATTCCTCGGCCCCCATCATCGCCGCGATCACGATGTCCCGACCGGTGCGCAGGCCGCCGTCGGTGCGCAGGGTGATGCGCTCGCGCAGGTTGTTGAGCGCCAGCACCTGGTGGGCCTCGGTCAGCCCCATCTCCCAGGGCAGGCCCGCATACTTGATCGAGGTCATCGGCGAGGCGCCGGTGCCGCCGTTGTGGCCCGAAATCAGGATCACGTCGGCCTTGGCCTTGGCCACGCCGGCCGCGATCGTGCCCACGCCCGTCGAGGACACCAGCTTCACGCAGACCTTGGCCCGCGGGTTGATCTGCTTGAGGTCGTAGATCAGCTGCGCGAGGTCTTCGATCGAGTAGATGTCATGGTGCGGCGGCGGCGAGATCAGGGTCACGCCGGGGGTCGAGTGCCGCAGCTTCGCGATCATCTCGGTCACCTTGAAGCCGGGCAGCTGCCCGCCCTCGCCGGGCTTGGCTCCCTGCGCGACCTTGATCTCCAGCTCTTCGCAGTGGTTGAGGTATTCCGCCGTCACGCCGAAGCGGCCCGAGGCCACCTGCTTGATCTTCGCGCTGGCGTTGTCGCCGTTGGGCATCGGCTCGAAATGCGCGGGATCCTCGCCGCCCTCGCCGGAGTCCGACTTCGCGCCGATCCGGTTCATGGCGATGTTGAGGGTCTTGTGCGCCTCGGGGCTGAGCGCGCCCAGCGACATGCCCGGCGTCACGAACCGCTTGC
>NZ_CAXBOD010000143.1:0-2086 GCF_963977235.1 uncultured Albimonas sp. | reverse complement strand
GTCGGCTTCTTGCGGAACCAGACCGTGTCGCCGACGCGGATCTTCTGCAGCTGAGAGGTCAGGGGGCCGTCGGGAACCTTGATCGAGTAGAACTCCAGCTCCTCGTCCCAGCTGGGCGAGGCGATGGAGTAGGCGCGCCACACCGGCTTCTCGCCGGGCAGACCGATCATCACGAACTCGCCCGAGCGGAAGCGGAAGCTCGCCGGCCGCGACAGGCGGAACTTGAACAGGTTGTCGGTGTAGTGCTTCACCGAGAGGACCGTCTCGGCGAAGGCCGAGGCGGGGCACTCGAATTCCTGGGCGGTCGAGCCGGCCTGAACTTCCTGCTGCATCGCACGCATCCCGCATATCCTCCGGTCGGCTCGGTCGTAACAGGGCCCGTCGCCCCCCGCCATTCGACAGGCGGGCGCAGGGTGTCGCCACCCCAGATGGCGCATCGCAGCATGGAATGGAAGAGTTTCTACAATCACGATTGCCGACGGGTTTTATTTCACAAGCCTGTGCGTGTTATCGCGCGCGCCACCCCGCGCTCAGCCAGCCGCCGATCATCGCGGCCAGCGTCCGCTGCAGCGCTGCGGCGAAATCGGGGGCGGGAACGGCGAGCTGGCGCATCACCGCGCCGATCATCGCGTCGACGAGATCGGCGGCGCGCAGCTCCGGCTCCGGGGCGCCGGCGGCGCGCAGGGCCAGCGCCGGCGCGCGGCGCCACGCCGCAAGCCAGGCCTCGACCGCCGGGCGGTGGCGCGGGTCGCGGGCGGCGGCCAGCAGCGCCTCGCAGCAGGCGGCGTGGCGGTCGCGATTCGTCTCCAGCTCGCGGGCGTAGTGGGCGGCGACGGCGTCGATCCAGGCGGGCAGGTCGAAGGCCTCGGACTGCAGGCGCAGGGCGAAGGCGTCGGCCCGCGCCGTCTCGCGCCCCACCGCATAGGCCATGGCCGCGGCCGCAAGGTCGTCGCGCTTGCGGTGGCGATGGGTGACCGCGCCCAGCGAGACCCCGGCCTCCGCCGCCACCGCGCGATGGGTCAGGGACTCGAGCCCCCGCCGCCCGATCACCCGCAGCGCCGCCTCCATCTGCGCGTCGGCCTCCACGCTCACGCCCTCCGGCTTGACCGAAGGGGCGGGGCGGCGTAATCGCAGAACAAATGTTCCGTCATGCGAGTCGTTCGTTCCGTTTTTCCGGGCTCGGGCGGCGCCCCGGAGGCTTCGCCCGATGCCGATCTACCGACTCCATCACTTCCCCGAATCCGGCAACAGCTACAAGCTCGCCCTGATGCTGCGCCTCTGCGGTCAGGAGTTCGAGGCCGTATGGACCGACTTCGCCGCCGGCGTCACCCGCACGCCGGAATGGCGCGCGGCGGTCAACGAGATGGGCGAGATCCCGGTGCTGGAGGAGGACGGCCAGCGCCTGACCCAGACCGCGCCGATCCTGCTGCGCCTCGCCGACCGCTTCGGCCTCTACGGCCCGCAGACGGAGGAGGAGCGGTTCGAGATCCTGCGCTGGCTGTTCTGGGACAATCACAAGCTGACCGGCTGCATGGCGCCCTGGCGATACCTGCGGGCCTTCGTGGACGCGCCGGATCCGGGCGACCTGCGGTATCTCAGGAGGCGCCTGGACGACGCGCTGGCGGTGCTGGAGGCGCGGGTGGCGGCGAGCGCGTTTCTCGCGGGCCCCCGGGCGACGGTCGCCGACATCTCGGCCTGCGGCTACCTGGTCCATGCGCCCGAGGAGCATGGCTTCGATTTCGCGCGCAGCCATCCGGCGACGGCGGCCTGGCTCGACCGGATCCGGGCGCTGCCGGGCTGGCGCGCGCCCTATGACCTGCTGCCGGGCCCGCGCATGGCGCTGCGCGATCCCGCGCGCCTGGCCGCGCCGCCGCAGGAGCCCTGATCGCGCCCCCCTGCGACGCGGCGCCCGCACAACAATGCGGCCCGGCGCTTGACGCGACGGGCCGCAGCCTTAACTCCCTGTCATCGGAACCGAAAATCGCTCCGACGTCGAGACCGCCCGAAACCGGACGCGCGATCAGAAGGCCGAGGCGAGATCCTTGGGCGCCTCGCCCAGCGTGTCCTCCAGGCGGCGGCGCATTTT
>NZ_CAXBOD010000142.1:0-2093 GCF_963977235.1 uncultured Albimonas sp. | reverse complement strand
GGAGGACAGGCGCGGCCTCTGTTCTCTGGTGAGTTCAGAAGCGTCCCCCCGCGCGGCCCCGGCCGCGCAACCCGAGCCCCGCCGCGCGGCCCCGGCCGCGCAACCCAAGCCCCGCCGCGCGGCCCCGGCCGCGCAACCCGGGCCCCCCCTCGCGAGGCTCTTCCGCGAAGGCCTCAGCCGAACGTCCCCTTGTAGGCGTCGCGCAGCACGTTCTTCTGCACCTTGCCCATGGTGTTGCGCGGCAGTTCGTCGATGACGAACACCGCCTTGGGCTGCTTGTATTTCGCCACCCGGTCGGCCAGCGCCGCCTTCACCGCGGCCTCGTCGACCGCGCCCGCGCTCTCGGGCACGACCACCGCCGCCACCCCCTCGCCGAAGTCGGGATGCGGCAGCCCGATGACCGCGCTTTCCTTCACGCCGGGCAGGTCGTCGATGATCCCCTCGATCTCCTTGGGATAGACATTGTAGCCCCCCGTGATCACCAGGTCCTTCGCCCGTCCCACGATGGTCACGTAGCCGTCGGTCGAGCGGCTGGCGAGATCGCCGGTGATGAAGAACCCGTCCGCGCGCTTCTCCTCGGCCGTCTTCTCGGGCATCCGCCAGTAGCCCAGGAACACGTTGGGCCCGCGCACCTCGAGGTTGCCGGTCTCGCCGTCAGGCAGCTCGGCCCCGGTCTCGGGATGGGTGACCTTCACCTCGACGCCGGGCAGCGGGAAGCCCACCGTGCCCGGCCGCCGCTCGCCCTCGTAGGGGTTCGAGCAGTTCATCGAGGTCTCGGTCATCCCGTAGCGCTCGAGGATCGTCTGCCCGGTGGCCGCGCGCCATTTCTCATGCGTGTCGGTCAGCATCGGAGCCGAGCCGGACACGAACAGGCGCATGTCCTGCGCGGCCTCGGCCAGGCCCGGCAGCTCCAGCAGGCGGGTGTAGAAGGTCGGCACGCCCATCAGCGCGGTCGCGCCAGGCATCGCCTCGAGCACCGCCTCGGCCTTGAACCCGGCCATGAAGATCAGCGAGCCGCCCGCGACCAGCGTCACGTTCAGCGCCACGTAGAGGCCGTGGGCATGGAAGATCGGCAGCGCGTGGATCAGCCGGTCCTGCGCGGTGAACCGCCAGCAGTCGCGAAGGGTCCGGGCGTTCGAGAGCAGGTTGCCATGGCTCAGCATCGCTCCTTTCGAGCGTCCGGTGGTCCCCGAGGTGTAGAGGATGCAGGCGAGGTCCCCGTCCCCCCGCGCCACCGCCTCGAACCCCGCGGCCTGCGCCGCGGCCGCGTCCGCCAGCGTCCCGCGCCCCTCGCCGTCGAGCGTCATTGCCCGCGCCCCGGCCGTCTCGGCCAGCGGCGCCAGCGCGTCCAGCCTGGCGGGATCGCAGACCAAGACGGACGGCTCGGCGTCGGTCAGGAAATACTCGATCTCGGCAGGCACGTAGGCGGTGTTGAGCGGCAGGAAGGCCGCCCCCGCCAGCACCGCGCCAAGGTAGAGCTGCACGGCCTCGAGCGATTTCTCGGTCTGCACGGCCACCCGGTCGCCGGGCTTCACGCCGGCCGCGACCAGCGCCGCGGCCATCTTCTCGGCCCCCTGCCACAGTTCGCCATAGCTCATCGGCGCGCGGCCGGCGACTTGCGCAAAAAGCCGCCCGTCGTCGCCCGCGGAGGGCGCGCGCAGGGCGCAGGCGAGCGTGTTTCCGGCATAGGGCGAGGTCATCGGCGGGCTCCCGGCACGTTTCTGCAGTCGCTCCGTTTCCTGCACGCCCGCCGCCTCCGGCGCAAGCGCCCGGCCTCCGCCGCCCGCGACGCCTCTGCCCGCCGCCCCCCACGAACGCCGCGGACCGCCTCCCTCGGACGCCGAAGCCCGAAACGCCGCCGCGCCCGCTGCCGGTCGGCGGGCGCCCGTCCCAAGCGCCGGTCCGAAGGCGGCCCCGTCCCGCGCCCTGCAAGCCGCCTCGGCGCTGGCGCGGTTTCGCCCTTCGCACGCCGCCGTCCGGCCAGACCGCCCCGCCCAGACGCGCAACAAGCCGCCAAGGCGGCCGTGCCGCGCCCTTCCTCGAAACGCAGAAGGCCCCGCCAAGGCGGGGCCCTCCTGAGGCCCGCAAGGGCC
>NZ_CAXBOD010000141.1:0-2128 GCF_963977235.1 uncultured Albimonas sp. | reverse complement strand
TCCGTCCGAACGCTGGAGTCAGGGCCGCGGCCCCCCGCCGCCCGCGGCTTGCGCCGGGGCGGGCGGGTGGGGAGGCCGCAAGCCGGGGGCGGCGGGGGGCCGCGGCCGGAGGCGCCCCGGCCGCGGGGAGGGGCGCCTCGCCGCGACCGGATCAGGCGATCTCGAAGATCGCCTCGATCTCGCAGGCCACGCCGAAGGGCAGGTTGGCCACGCCGAAGGCCGAGCGCGCATGAACCCCGGCCTCGCCGAAGACCTCGCCCAGAAGCTCGGAGCAGCCGTTGATCACCTTGGGATGGTCGGGGAAATCGGGCGTCGAGTTCACCAGCCCCAGCAGCTTCACCACGCGGACCACGCGGTCGAGGTCGCCCTCGCAGGCGGCCTTGGCCTGGGCCATCAGCGACAGGGCGCACAGCTTTGCGGCCTCGTAGCCGGCGGCGGTGTCCATGTCGCGGCCCAGCTTGCCGACCACCAGCCCGTCGGGGCCCTGGCAGACCTGGCCCGACACGAACACCAGGTTCCCGGTCTTCACGAAGGGCGTGTAGGCCGCGGCGGGCGCGGGCGGGTTGGGCAGGGTGATGCCGAGCTCGGCCAGGCGGGCGTCGATCTTGCCGGTCATGGGGATCCTTTCGGGGGTTTCGCCCGGGGAGGACCCCCGGACGCTCATTCCTCGCGCATCGAGTGGGCGAAGTAATCCATGAAGGGCTTGACCAGGTAGTTCAACGGCGAGCGGTCGTAGGTTCGGATGAACGCCTCGACCGGCATGCCGGGCACCAGGGTCTTGCCCTCCAGCTTCTGTTCCTCGCCTTCGTTCAGCGCCAGCTCGATCGGGAAATAATGGACGCCGGTCCGCTCGTCCACGATCGCGTCGGCCGAGACCTTCACCACGTGGCCGTCGATCTCGGGCGTGGTGCGCGAGGCGAAGGCCGAGAAGCGCAGCGTCGCCTCCTGCCCGGGGAACACCTCGTCGACGTGCTGAGGCTCGATCCGGGCGTTGAACACGAAATCGGCGTCGGTGGGCACCAGGTACAGGATCGGCTCGGCCGGGGTGACCACCGACTGCTGGGCGAAGATCTTGGAGTTGAACACCGTGCCGGCGATCGGGGCGCGCACCTCCATCCTCGACAGACGCTCCTGCAGGCTCGCGAGCTGCTCGCGCACCTGGTTCTCCTGGTACTGGATGTCGCGCATCTGGGTGATCGCCTCCTCCCGCCGCTGGGAGCGGGCCTGGGTGATCTGGATCTCGATCTCGGTGGCGCGGCCCTCGGATTCGGCGACGTTGGCGATCAGCTCGCCGATCTGGCCGTCGAGCCGCGCCTCCTCGCGCTGCAGGGACAGCAGGCGGTTGAGCTGGGCGAGACCCTGGTCGAACAGCCGCTGCTGGCCCACCAGCTCCTGGCGGATCAGGTCTTCCTGGCGGCGCAGGGCGGCGATCTGGGCCTCTGCGCCCTCGATCTGGCGGTCGATCTGGCCGCGGCGTTCGCCGAGCTGCTGGACCTGTTCGTCGAGGCTGCCAAGGCGCGCCTCGAACAGCGAGGTCTGGCCCTCGACCATGCGCTGCACGTCCTCGTCGGTCCGGGCCTTGTCCAGAAGGCGGTCCTCGAAGCGGATCTCCTCCCAGCCGTATTGCTCGGCCTCGAGCCGGTTGCGGCGGGCGACAAGCTCCCAGTACTGGTCCTCGAGGATGATGGCCTCCGAGCGGGGCAGGGTGTCGTCGAAGCGCAGCAGCACGTCGCCGGCTTCGACGCGGTCGCCGTCGCGGACCATGATCTCGCCGACCACGCCTCCGTCGGGATGCTGGACCACCTGCTCGCGCGATTCCACGTCGACCTCGCCCATGGCGATGATCGCGCCGGCGATGTTGGCGAAGGCCGCCCAGGCGCCGAAGCCCCCGACCAGCAGCAGCACGCCCAGAAAGCCGATCAGCATGGCCTTGCGGGCGGAGAAGCGGGCGTTGGCCTCGTCGCGCCCCATCGGGGCCGCAGGGTCGCGGCCGCCGGGCAGGGCGGGCACGCCGCCGCCGCCGCCGCCTGGCGCGGGGGTCGGGGCCTCGGCGCGCGGGGAGGCCGGCGCGCCGGGCGACTCCTCCCGCCGGGCGGGCGGGCGCGAGGGCGCGGCCATCGAGGGGGTC
>NZ_CAXBOD010000140.1:0-2193 GCF_963977235.1 uncultured Albimonas sp. | reverse complement strand
GAAGGCGTCGTAGTGGGGTTCCAGCTCGTCGTAGGATACGGGCCAGTCCTGCACCGTCATCTCCTCGCGCAGCGGACCGTAGCGTTCCTCGTTATGCGAGCGGGTGGCGAAATCCGAGGGCAGGAACCGCCAGGTCAGCCCGTTCCAGTGCACGCCCGAGCCGCCGACCCCCGTGCCCGGCAGGAAGCTGCCCCAGCGGCGCATCGGCCGGGCGGTCTGGTCGTCGCGGTTGCGCAGGCTGACGGTGGTGCGGTTCTCGGCCTGGAACATCTCGTGGCGCCAGTAGTAGCGCAGCTCGTCCTGGGCGTGGGTGGTGGGGAAGTCGGTGGGCGTGTCGCGCCAGCCGCCGCGCTCCAGCGCCAGCACCTCGAGGCCGGCGTCGGTCAGCTGCTGGGCCATGATCGCGCCGGTCCAGCCGAAGCCCACCATCAGGGCGTCGACGGAGGGGAGTCGGGTGGCCATGGGCTGCCTCCTTCATGCGATGGGGGCGGGACGTCGCCGCCGGGCGGGCGTCGGTCGCCTGCGCCGCTGCGTCGGGGGCTCACGGCCCCGGGGCGGCCGTCAGCGGCGGGCGTTGCGGTCCTGCGGCCGTCGCCAGGCGGGACGGCCGTTGATCGAGACCGGCGGCAGGTCGAGCCGGCGGCCGCCGTGGTCGAGCCAGGGCCGGTAGTCGTAGCGGGCGCCGGGGAACCCCACGAGCCGCCAGCCGACCATGTCGACGTTGCCGCCGTAGATCGGGTCGCAGAAGAACCCTTCGATCGTGTTCTCGCGCAGGAGGTCGAAGAAGGTCTTGCCGGGGACCTCGCCCAGGCTCAGCTGCTCCTCGTCGAGGGCGGTCAGCACCTGGTCCTGCTCGTCGTCCGTGAGGGCGGCGAAGCCGCGGTCCCGGAAGGCGGTCCGGCAATGGGCGTCCACCGCCGCCAGCGCCGCGCGGTATAGCGCGGCCGGCGTGTAGGGGACCTGCCAACCCTGGGTGGGCAGACCTTCGGAGAAGGGGCCCTGCATGTACCACCGCTCCCCCCGGCCCCAGGGGGCGGCGAGCTGGCGGTCGATGAACACGGCCGCCCCCGCCTCCCGCGCGCCGGGGTCCTGCGCGTCGCCGGGCAGGATGCGCGCGCACATCGCCTCCAGCGCCGCGAATTCGGCCGCTGTCAGGAACGAAGCCTCGCGGGTTCCGTGGTAGGGGGCGTCCTCGGTCGAGGGGCTCCAGGGCACGCCGCCACGAAAGATCTCGGCGGCGGCGCGGCCCGCCCAGACAGAGGCGCCGGCCGCTCCGACGAGCCCGAGCAGGTGTCGGCGGCTCGGGCCGGAGGGGGCGGCGTCGCCGGTCCAGGGGTGGTCTGGCGATCGTCGGGTCATGTCCTTGACGCTCAGGCAGCGCGTCGGCGGAAATGCGCCGGAGAGGCGCCATCGGCGCCTTATTGATCGAGTTTTCTGGCCACCGCGCCCCGACGGGCCCTGCTGCGGCTCACAGGATCGGGCCCAGCAGGGCCACCACGTTGTTGCGCAGCCGGATCCGCCAGCTCCAGGCGGCGACGTCCTCGGCGTGAACCTCGGTCGAGCGCGCGATCCAGCCGTCCTGCAGGCGGCGCAGCTCGGCCGCCACCTCGGGATCGTGGAGCAGGACGTTGTTCTCGAAGTTCAGCGCCAGGCTGCGACGGTCGAGATTGGCCGAGCCGACCAGCGCGATCTCGTCGTCCAGGGTCAGCGTCTTCGCGTGCAGCAGACCGCCGTTGTACTCGAAGATCCGCACCCCGGCGGCGAGCAGCGATTCGTAGCTGGCGCGGCTGGCCACGCGCACGAACCAGCTGTCGTTCACCGCGGGCACGGTCAGCACCGTCTCGACCCCGCGGTGGGCGCAGGCGATCAGCGCGGCCTGCAGCGGCTCGTCGGGGATGTAGTAGGGCGTGGTGATGGTCAGCGAGCGGCGGGCGCTGAACATCAGCGTGGTGAAGACCTCCGGCATCGGGGTCGAGCGCGAGATCGGCCCCCCCGCAACCACCTGCCCGGTGAAGCCCGGCCCGCAGGGCGGCGGCGGGCGCAGCAGCAGCTGGGCCATGTCGTCGGGGGCGTGGGCCATCCAGTCGGAGGCGAACAGGTGCTGCTGCTGGCGGGCGAGCGGCCCCTCGATCCGCATCATCACGTCGACCCCGGGGCCGAAGCGGGCCTTGGGCAGGAAGGCCGCGTCGGCGC
>NZ_CAXBOD010000139.1:0-2591 GCF_963977235.1 uncultured Albimonas sp. | reverse complement strand
CGAGGGTCCCGCGTCCGGCCTCAGGGCCGGCGCGTCAGCCAGGCCAGGGCGCGTTCCAGCCGAGCGGCCCCGTCGGTCTCGAACCAGCGGCCATGGGCGAAGATCACTCGCAGCGGGTCCGCCTCGGTCAGGCGGCGGCCGACGCCGGTCGACCGGGGGCGCGAGGCGCCCAGCGCCAGGCGCAGGTGCAGCGGCGTCGCCCCTCGCGGAGTCAGCGACCCGGCCAGGCCCAGCACCGTCCGCTCCAGCCGCCCCAGCTTCGCCGGCTCCAGGTTCTGCACCAGGTCGGTCAACAGCAGGGTGCGGCTGGCCATGTGGAAGAAGGCGACCTCGATCATGCCCAGCGCACCGTGGATCGGCAGCTGGTCCATCTCGACCGACCAGTCGTCGGGGGGCGCGCGCTCCAGATCCCGGTCGACGCGCAGGCCCTCGCGGCGCGGGCCGCGGCGGCGGCGCAGGGCGGCCGGGGCCCAGACGGTCGCCTCGGGGACGGCGGCGGCCCAGTCGGCCAGGTGCGACCAGTGCGACAGGCTGGGGGCGACCAGGTGGCGGATCGGGCCCTCCGCCTCGATCGCGCGCAGCAGCCGCCGGTCGAAGGCGGTGGGCGCGTGCAGCCAGATCGCGCCCGAGCGCAGCCGCACCGCGGTCATCCGGCACGGCAGCCGCAGGCCCCGCGCGCGACGGGGGCGGCCGTCGACGACCCACAGGTCCTCGGCCACGGGCTTGAGCGTGTCGAGCGGCGGATAGGCGGCGTCGAAGATCCGGGTCATTCCAGGCGCCGCGCGTGAGGCGGCCCCCGGTTTGCCGCTGCGCCGCTTTCGGCGGCCGGCGCGCCTGCGCAGGGCCGACCGGGGCCTCGCAGAAGGTTCAGGACTCGGGCCAACTTTCTCTCCTTTCCGGGAAGCGGGGACGCAGCCGAAACTCAGGCCTGCGCCTGTGGTTCCCGGGAAACGCCGATCCGTTCCCCGCTTTTCGGAAGGTGCACCCGCAGACCGACCCGCGGAAGACGAATGCCGGCGCGCCGGGCCCGCGGCTCTTTCGGGGTTGCATGTCCGCGACGCCCCGCGCCTGCGGCGCTGAGGGCGCGGGGCCCCGCCCGGCCCCTCAGGCGGCCCGTCGGTCGAGACGCCGGACGGAGAGATCGGTCAGGGTCGCGTCCGCCTGCTTCTCCTCGGCCAGGGTCGCCTCGAAGAGCCCGGCCACGTCCTCGCGGCCCAGGTGGCGGGCCCAGGCGGCCAGCGTGCCGTAGCGGGCGATCTCGTAATGTTCGATCGTCTGGGCGGCGGCGGCGACGGCGGCGTCCATCACCTCGGCGTCGGCCACCTCCGCCGACCACGTCCAGGGCCTCGTCCAGAATGCCCTCGATGGCGGGGCAGGGGATCGCCTTGGGCGCCACGCCGAGCCGACTGAACGCCTCGTCGAGCCGCGCAACATGCCCGTGCGTCTCCTCGAGATGCGCCCGCAGCGCCTGGCGCAGGTCGTCCGCATTGGCGTTGGCGATCAACTCGGGCAGCGCCTTCTCGATCTTGCGCTCGGCGTAGGAGACGTCCTGGAGCGTGTGGATGAACAGGTCGTCCATCGTTTTGATATGGCGGGAGAACAGGGACATCGGCGTCCTTTCAGCAGCTCCGCGGGGCGGGAGGCCCCTGCGTCCAGGAGCGTCCGTTGGTCGAGCCTGCAACCGCGTCGGCGGCCGGGAGTTCCCGCGCAGGCCCGGATTTCTCGGCTGCTGGTCGAAAGTCCAACCCACTGAATGGAAGCCAGCACGCGTTTCGGAACCAAACCGGGCCCCGCGGGTTCGAGCCAGCGCCGCCGCAGGGTCGCCTCCCCCGGCGTTGCAGAAGAAAGGACGCCGCGATGGCCCCGCTCCGCCCCGAGACCGATCACCACGCCATCCGTCGCTGGACCGAGTCCCACGGCGGCCGCCCCGCCAAGGTCGACGGGGACGAGGGCGCCGGCGCCCTGCGCCTCGACTTCGAGGAGCCCGAGCCCGGCCTGACCGAGATCGACTGGCCCGAGTTCTTCGAGATCTTCGAGAGGCGCCGCCTGGCGGTGCTGCTGCCCGACGACCGGCGCAGCCGCTGCAGCGCGATCGTCTCCCGCGACGGCTGAGCGGCCCCGCGCGAGGCCCCGACGCGCCGCCGATCCGCCGCCGGCAAGGTCCCCGCAAAAAATCCGCCGCCCCTCGGAACCTTTTCCATACAGCGGGGTTCTGCCCGCGCATGTTTCGAGATCCCGACCTTTCCAGACCGCGCCCGCAGGCCGGTCCCGGCGCCTTTTCGAGTGTCGCGTCAAGCGCCGCGGCGCCGACCAGGGCCGCCCGGCGTCGGCCCGCCGCAGCGACTTGCCCCGGCGGCGAGACGCGTCGCTACCCCTCGGCTTCTCCCGAAGCGCCCGGCCGCCGTCTGCGCCGGATCGCGGCGACGCTCGCGGCCGTCGGGCTGGCGGCGGCCTGCGACGGGCCTCAATCGGCGCTCGACCCCCACGGACGACAGGCCGCCGAGGTGGCGGAGCTGTTCAAGTGGATGGTGATCGGCGCGGCCGCGATCTGGGCGGTGGTGATGCTGGCCGCCGTCGTGGCGGTCCTGCGC
>NZ_CAXBOD010000138.1:0-2721 GCF_963977235.1 uncultured Albimonas sp. | reverse complement strand
GGGCCTCGCGCTCGCGGCTCAGGCGCATGCGGCTTGATCCCGCGGCGGGAGGGAGGCTAGAGACGCCTTTCGGACCGGACCTCGCGCAGGGGCCGGCCGGACGGGTGGTACCGGACGCACGGGTGGAAGGAGAGACGCATGGCCGCGAGCGACGATCGGCTGCTGGTGAGCACGGAGTGGCTGGCCGAGCATCTCGATGCGCCCGACGTGCGCGTGCTGGACGCCTCATGGTGGCTGCCCGCCGCGGGCCGCGACGCGAAGGCCGAGTACGCGCAGGCCCATATCCCCGGCGCCCAGTTCTTCGACATCGACGAGATCTCCGACACCCGCTCGGAGCTGCCCCACATGGCGCCCCCGCAGGAGAAGTTCGTCTCCCGCGTGCGGGCGATGGGCATCGGCGACGCGCACCGGGTGGTGGTCTACGACGCGGCCGGCCTGTTCTCGGCCGCGCGGGTGTGGTGGCTGTTCCGCCTCTACGGACACCATGACGTGGCGGTGCTGGACGGCGGTCTGCCGAGGTGGGTGGCCGAGGGACGCCCGACCGAGGACATGGCCCCCCTGCCGCGCGACCGTCACTTCGTCGCCCGGCGCAACGCGATGCTGGTCAAGGACGTGACCCAGGTCGCCGCGGCGCTGAAGCTGGGCCGCGAGCAGATCGTGGACGCCCGCTCGGCCCCCCGTTTCGCGGGCGAACAGCCCGAGCCGCGTCCCGGCCTGCGCGCCGGCCACATCCCCGGCGCGCGCAACGTGCCCTACGATACCCTGCTGAACGCCGACGGCACGATGAAGGAGCCCGAGGCCCTGCGCGCGGTCTTCGAGGCGGCGGGCGTGGATCTCTCGCGCCCGGTGATCTCGTCCTGCGGCTCGGGCGTGACGGCCTGCGTGCTGGACCTGGCGCTCGAGCGGATCGGCCATCGCCAGCACGCGGTCTACGACGGCTCCTGGGCCGAGTGGGGGGCCTATCCCGACCTCGCGATCGAGACCGGGCCGGCGCGATGAGCAATGCAGGCGGCATCACGGGCCGCGCGGGCGACCGGGTGTCGGTCGCGATCACCTGGCTGGAGATGGCCCGCCGGCCGGAGGGCGCGCATGTCCCCCTGCCGATGAACGCTCCCGTGGCGCTGGTGCGCGCCAAGGCGCCGCCGGCGGCCTATTTCCTCTACCTCTACCGCCTGGTCGGCGAAGCGTGGGAGTGGACCGACCGCCTCGACGACGACCCCGAGACGCTCGGCCGCGAGCTGGCGCGCGAGGACATGGGCCTGCACACCCTGATGTGGGAAGGCTGGCCCGCAGGGTTCTTCCTGCTCGACTGGCGCCAGGCCGGGGTCTGCGACCTCGGCTATTTCGGCCTGTGCGAGGCGACCCGGGGGCGGGGCCTCGCGCGCTGGCTGCTGGGCGAGGCGGTGCACGCCGGCTGGTCGCGGCCGGGCGTCGAGAAGATGACCGTGAACACCTGCGCGCTCGATCACGTATCGGCGCTGCCGCTCTACCAGCGGGCCGGGTTCTCGCCGGTGCGCCGGACCGAGGTCGAGCGCACCCTGACCCGCGACATCGACTGAGCCCGAGGCGCCGCGTCGGGCGGGGCGCCTGTCGGAGGCGTTCGGCTCGCGGCGCGTTGCAGGCGCGGGCGCATGTGGGCGCCGTTTCCCGGGGGCGGCCGCCCGAGGGGCATTGGCGTCGCGGCGCGGGTTTCCGCTGACTCGCGAGACGGCCGGCAGGGCCGGCCTCCGGCACGCGGGCGCCGAGTCGGGCGCGCTCCCCGGCCAGGCCCGCCTGCGGTCGGCCGCATCGGACCGGCGCCCGGACCCGAGTCGTCGCCTTTCTCACTGGCCAGACACCGGGTTTCGTCGCGGCCCGCGACGTCGGGCGGCCCGAGCGCTGCGCCGCGGTTGCGACTCATAAATTAATGTTCCCGTTTCGTGCGGCGTTGGCCAGGACCCCACCCCTAGGGCGTCCGCGATCGTCAACGACTAAATCTAGCGAGATTGCAGAAAAACAGGGTTGTCGAGTCGGACGGAATTCACGATCTTGGGCTCAGCAGGACGGCCCCGCCTAGATGTGGTGGTCTCCACCGGAGGGGCCGAGGCCCCGCTACCGAAACAACCAGATACTGGGCGCCGCAAGCGCGCCCCTGCCGCGCGGAGGGGTTCGCGCGGCCTCGAACATAAGCGTCTAAACGCGCCTCGCCAAAGAGGCGGAAGAGGGACAGACCAATGCAGATCGACCGCCGTTTCACCGAAGCTGGCGCCTCTCCCTACGAGGCCTTCGAGTTCCGCAAGGCCACCTCGGAGATCCGCAATCCGAACGGCTCGATCGTCTTCCAGCTGAAGGACATCGACGTCCCGGCCGCCTGGTCGCAGGTGGCCGCCGACGTGCTGGCGCAGAAGTATTTCCGCAAGGCCGGCGTGCCCGCGCGCCTGAAGAAGGTCGCCGAAGAAGGCGTGCCCGAGTTCCTGTGGCGCTCGGTCCCCGACGAGGCCGCGCTGAAGAAGCTGTCGCGCGACAAGCGCTATGGCGGCGAGATGAAGGCCCAGCAGGTGTTCGACCGGCTGGCCGGCGCCTGGGCCTATTGGGGCTGGAAGGGCGGCTACTTCACCTCCGAGGCCGACGCCCAGACCTATTACGACGAGATGCGCCACATGCTGTGCGCGCAGATGGCCGCGCCGAACTCGCCGCAGTGGTTCAACACCGGCCTGCACTGGGCCTATGGCATCGACGGCC
>NZ_CAXBOD010000137.1:0-2820 GCF_963977235.1 uncultured Albimonas sp. | reverse complement strand
AGGACAGGCGCGGCCCTGTTCTTGGGTGAGTCAGGAGCTCCGCCGGAGGCTCCCGTCCCTTGAGGCCAGGCGCCCCCTCCCCCCAGGCGCGCGGCGGCCAGGCCCGCCCGCAGGGCGCCCGCCGGCTTCTTCTTTCCCCTTGCGTCATTCCTGTTGACAGCCGACCCCTCGCAACGCGTATTTGAAACATGCGTTCGATTCAGTCCGCCAGCGACGCGCCCGGCACCCGCCAGCGCATCCTCGCCGCCGCCGAGCAGCTCTTCGCCGAGCGCGGCGTCGCCGGCGCCACCATGCGCGCGGTCACCGCGCTGGCCGGCGCCAACATGGCGGCGGTCAACTATCACTTCGGCAACAAGGACAACCTCGCCATCGAGGTGTTCCGCGGCGTGGCCCGGCGCACCGCGCGCCAGCGCCTGGCCCGGCTGGCCGAGGTCGAGGCCGCCGCCGCCGCCCAGGGCCGCGCGGCGCGTCCGGTCGAGGTCGTGGACACCTTCCTCGACCCCTACATGACCCCGCGCACCGGCGATCTGCTTTCGCATCTGGTGCTCTCGCACAAGGTCCAGCCCAGCCCCTGGACCCACGCCGTGGTGCGCGAGGAGCTGGACGGCCTGGCCGGCGCCTACATCGACGCGCTGCACCGCGCCGCCCCCCGGCTCTCGCGGGTCGAGGTCACCTGGCGCTATCACCTGATGGTGGGGGCGATCCTGATGGCGGTGGCCGACAGCGGCCCCGACAACCGCATCAGGCGCCTGTCGGCCGGCTTCTGCGATCCCTCGGACCGCGAGTCCCTGCGGCGCGAGCTCGCCGGCTTCCTTGCCGGCGCCTTCGATCAGCCGACCGCGGGGGCCCTCGCCGCCCTGCCCGCCGGGCCGGACGGTCGCGCCGCGGACCGCGCCCGCGCGCAAGACCAGGACCAAGACCAAGACCAAGACCAAGACCAAGACGAAAACGTCGACCGGGAGGAACCCTCATGTCCAAGACCGCGCGGCGCCGCGCCGCCCTGAAGTCCACCGCCCTCGCGTCCGCCTGGCTCCTGGCGCTCGGCCTGCCGGCCGCGGCGCAGGAGACCATCCCCCTGACCATCGTCGCGGGCCACGCGCCGGTGGCGATGGGGGTGGCGCTGCTGCGCGACCATTTCATCCCCGAGGTCGACCGGATCCTGGCCGAAAGCGGCGATTACCAGATCGAATGGACGCAGGCCTACGCCGGCTCGGTCGCCGACTACAACGGCGTGCTCGAGGCGGTCGAGGACGGCATCGCCGATCTCGGCTACGTCCCCCACCTGTTCGAGGCCGACAAGCTGCCGCTCGAGCAGATCACCTACATCACGCCCTTCGGCACCGACGACCTGCCCAAGCTGATGGAGGTGATCGAGAAGCTCCACCAGGAGCTGCCCGAGCTCGACGCCGCCTGGGCCCGGCACAATCAGCGCGTGCTCGCCCCTGTGGGGATCGACGCCTACCACCTCTTGACCAGCTTCCCGGTCGAGAGCCTGTCGGACATGGACGGCCACAAGATCGGCACCGCGGGCCTGGCGCTGAACTGGCTCAAGGGGGGCGAGGCGATCCCCGTCGCCCTCGCCCTGCCGACCTTCTACAACTCGATGTCCACCGGCCTGATCGACGGCATCCTGACCTTCGAGACCGCGATCACCCCCTACAAGTTCCACGAGGTCGCCCCCTACATCACCAAGGCCAACTTCGGGGCGCAGTACGGCTCGGCGCTGACCATCAACCTCGACGTCTGGGAGACGCTCCCCGACCCGGTGAAGGCGGCGCTGACCGAGGCCTCGGAGTCCTACATGGATGTGGTCGCCGAGGCCTATTACACCTCCGGCGCCCAGAGCCTGGAGGCCGCCGCCGCCGCCGGCGCCACCGTCTCCGAGTTCCCCGAGGCGCGGCGCCGGGCCTATGCCGAGAAGATGCCCAACGTGGCGATGGAGTGGGCGCGGGCGCTGGACGCGAAGGGGGTTTCGGGAACCAGGACCCTCGAGACCTACATGCGCCTGAGCCGCGAGGCCGGGATCGAGCACGCCCGCGACTGGTCGCAGGAATGAGCCGGGCGGCCGAACAGGCCGCCGCGGTCGAGGAGACGCCGGGCGTGACCGGCCCAGGAGCGGCCGCGGGGGAAGCGCCGGGGGGGGAGGCCTCGGGCGACGCCGACGCGCTCCCGCCCCGCCCCTGGGCGGCGGCGCGGGCGCTCTCGCGGCTCTCGGCGGGGCTCGCGGTGGTCGGCACGCTGGGCACGGTGGCGATCATGACGATCATCAACCTCGACGTGGGCGGGCGCTGGCTGCTGGGCAAACCGTTCCCGGCGACGGCCGAGATCGTGTCCGCGGGGATCGTGTCGATCGTGTTCCTGCAGCTCGCCCACGCGGTGGGCGAGGGCCGCTCGATCCGTTCGGACATGGTGATCGGTCGGCTGCGGCGGCGCAGCCCGCGCTGGGCCGACGGGGTGGACGCGGTCCACCACCTGGCCGGAGCGGCGATGCTGGGGGTGCTGGTGCGCTACATCTGGCCCAAGATCGTCGATTCGATCGCGCAGGACGAGACGGTGGGGCTCTACGGCATCCTCCAGCTCCCCGCCTGGCCCTTCGCGGTCTGCGTGCTGGCCGGCGCGGTGCTGGCGGGCCTGCAGTTCCTGCTGCTCGCCGCCGCCTACGCCCGCGCCGCGCGCCTCGGCCGCGACGCATGAGCGCCGCCGCCCGCCCCCCGCATCCCCCGGCGCCCCACCGGAGACGGCGCCCGGACGCGCCCCGCCCGCAACGCGCCGCGGGCGCGCCCCTCGCCCCGGGCGCCCCGCCTGCCGCGGCGCCTGGCC
>NZ_CAXBOD010000136.1:0-3037 GCF_963977235.1 uncultured Albimonas sp. | reverse complement strand
CGGCAGCCCCACCTGGCCGCGCATCAGGAACAGGTTCACCAACATGCCCAGGTTCAGCCAGCCGTTGACGTGCTGGGTCAGCCCCATGCCGTAGATGCCGATGACCCGCTTCGAGCCGAGGTAGATCCGCCCCGCCTCCTCGATCATCTCGCGGGTCAGGCCCGAGTGGCGCTCGATTTCCGCCCAGGAGACCTCGCGCACGGCGGCCGCAGCCGCTTCGAAGCCCTCGGTGTGCTCGGCGATGAAGGCGGCGTCGAGCCCGGCGCCGGGGGCGGCGTCCTCGGCGGCGAGCACGCATTTCATCAGCCCCGCGAGCACCGCCACGTCGCCGCCCGGGCGGACCTGGTAGTATTTCTCCGAGATCCGCGTGGGCGCGCCGACCGTCATCTGCACCAGGTCCTGGGGGTCGGTGAACGCCAGCAGGCCCCGTTCGCGCAGCGGATTGAAGGTGACGATCCGCCCGCCCCGCTCCACCACCCGCTTGAGCACGTGCAGGAACCGCGGGCTGGAGGTTCCGGTGTTCTGGCCGAAGAAGAAGATCGCGTCGCACTGCTCGAAATCCTCGAGCGTGCAGGTCCCCACCGGCGTGCCCAGCAGGGCCTTGAGGTTCACGCTGGTGGTCTCGTGGCACATGTTGGAGGACTGCGGCAGGTTCTGGTGGCCGAAGGCCCGCGCGAACAGCGCGTAGAGATACGACGCCTCCAGCCCCGAGTGGCCCGAGGCGTAGAACACGCTCTCCTTCGCCGGATGGGCGCGCAGGGCGGCGCCGATCCGGGCGAAGGCCTCCTGCCAGGAGACGGGCAGGTAGCGGTCGCTCTCGGGATCGTAGCGCAGCGGCTCGGTCAGGCGGCCGGCGGACTCGAGGTCGTGGTCGTGCAGGCCGCGCAGCTCGGCCAGGGTATGGCGTTCCCAGAAGGCGGCGTCGGCGCGGCGTCGGTCGAGCTCCCAGAAGGTGGCCTTGGCGCCGTTTTCGCAGAACTCGGCCGGGCGCGGCTCGGCGGACTTGGCCCAGGCGCAGCCGGTGCACATCACGCCGCCCGGCTTGTTCAGCCGCGCCAGGATCCCCAGCGCCTCGGCCGAGGGTCTGGCCGCGCCCCAGGCCCGCATCACCCCCTGCAACGAACCCCCAGCCGCCCGTCGCCCGCTCATAGACCGGGGTGTCCGCGTCGGGGCGCTGCGGGTCGTGCCGAGGGGGCCCTGCTGGCCCGAGCGGGCGCGTGCGGTCGGTCATGAAGGCCTCATCCTCGTCGCAATCACATTTCCAACTGGCGGGCGAGGTTTTTGTTCAAGAAGAATCCGGAGAAATTTTGGCGGGTTCTGGAACATCCCTCGGCGTCGCGGGTTCGATCTCCCCGAAGATCGCGCAACCGTCAGGAGGGTCCTCGTGACGACCAACGCCCGGGCGCTTCGCCCCGCCGCCGCCCAGCCCCCCGCCGCCGGCGAGGACGTCGCCAGCCTCTGCGCCCATGTCCGTGCGACCACCGACGCGCTGGCCGCGCCGCTGCGGCCCGAGGACATGATGCTGCAGTCGATGCCCGAGGCGAGCCCCGCCAAGTGGCATCTGGCGCATACCACATGGTTCTTCGAGGAGTTCGTGTTGCGCCCGCATGCCCCGGGCTATCGCTCGCCCGACGACCGCTTCGCCTTCCTGTTCAACTCCTACTACGTGCAGGCCGGGCCGCGGCATGCCCGCGACAAGCGGGGGCTGGTCTCGCGCCCCGGGGTGCAGGAGGTGCTGGACTACCGCCGGGTGGTGGACGAGGCGATGGCCCCGCTGCTGGCCGGCGGCCCCGCGGACCCGGAGGTCGCGGCGCTGGTCGAGCTGGGCTGCCACCACGAGATGCAGCACCAGGAACTGCTGGTCACCGACCTGCTGCACGGCCTGTCGTTCAACCCGCTGCTGCCCGTCTACCGCGACCCCGAGCCGATGCCGGTCGGCGAGGAGGTCCCCCTGACATTCTCCCGCCACGACGGCGGCCTGGTCGAGATCGGTCATGACGGCGAGGGTTTCGCCTACGACTGCGAGCAGCCCCGCCACCCCGTGTGGCTCGCCCCGTTCGAGATCGCCGAGCGTCCCGTCTCCAACCGCGACTGGATCGCCTTCATCGAGGCCGGCGGCTACGACGCCCAGACCCTGTGGCTGGTCGACGGCTGGGCCGAGCGCGAGCGGCGCGGCTGGGACGCGCCCCTCTACTGGTGGCGCGAGGACGGGGCGTGGTGGACCTACACCCTGCGCGGCCCGCAGCCGCTGAACCTCGACGCGCCGGTCTGCCATGTCAGCCTCTACGAGGCCGACGCCTTCGCCCGCTGGGCCGGCGCCCGCCTGCCCACCGAGGCCGAGTGGGAGACCGCCTTCGCCGACCGCCCGATCGAGGGCAATTTCCTCGACGGCGGCGCGCTGCGCCCGCTGCCCGGCGGCTCGCCCTGGGGTGACGTTTGGGAATGGACCTCGAGCCCGTTCTCCCCCTACCCCGGCTTCCGCCCGCCGGAGGGGGCGATCGGCGAATACAACGGCAAGTTCATGGCCAACCAGTTCGTGCTGCGCGGCGGCTCCTGCGCCACGCCCTCGCGGCAGATGCGGGCGAGCTACCGCAATTTCTTCCACCCGCACCTGCGCTGGCAGATGATGGGCCTGCGCCTGGCGAGGGACTGCTGAGATGGATGCCTCGCGCCTGCCCGAGCCCCAGCTGGCCGACCCCGACCAGCCCGCACCGGAGCCGACCAACCCCGAGCTGATGGCCGCCGCCGTCGAGGGGCTGATGCGCCCCTTCGGCCGCAAGGCCCTGTCGCCCAAGTGGTTCTACGACGAGACCGGCAGCGCCCTGTTCGAGCGGATCACCGAGCTGCCCGAATACTACCTCGGCCGGGCCGAGCGGGAGATCCTGGCCGCCTCCCTCGACCGGATCGCGGCCCACGTGCCCCCCGGCGCCGAGCTGGTGGAGCTGGGCAGCGGCGCCAGCGTCAAGACGCGGCGGCTGCTCGACCGGCTCGACGCGCTCGCCCGATGGAAGGCGCCCCACGCGGATGCCCCGGAAGT
>NZ_CAXBOD010000135.1:0-3137 GCF_963977235.1 uncultured Albimonas sp. | reverse complement strand
GGGCGAGTCGCTCTGATCGGCATCCGCGAGAGACGGCTCCGGAGAACAGGCGCTTGCCGAGGGGGGGCGGAGGGGGCGCCCGGGCGCGGCGCGGGGGAGGTTGCGGGGGCGACGGGGGTGCTCCAGAGTCCGGGGCCAGAAAGAAACTCCGGGAGGCCGAAGCCATGTCCATCTCCGAAGATCCCGTCGTCGTCGTCGGCGCCGCGCGCACCCCCATGGGAGGCTTCCAGGGGGAGCTTGCCGGGGCCACCGCCGCGGAGCTGGGCGGGGTCGCGATCCGCGCCGCGCTCGAGCGGGGCGGGGTCGAGGCGGCCCAGGTCGGCGAGCTGCTGATGGGCTGCGTGCTGCCCGCGGGGCAGGGGCAGGCGCCCGCGCGCCAGGCCGGCTTTGCTGCGGGGCTGGGCGAGGGGGTGCCGGCCTCGACGCTCAACAAGATGTGCGGCTCGGGGATGCGCACCGTGATGATGGCCCATGACCAGCTGCTGGCCGGCTCGCAGAGCGTGATGGTTGCGGGCGGGATGGAGAGCATGTCCAACGCCCCCTACCTGCTGCCCAAGATGCGCGGCGGCGCGCGGCTGGGGCATGCGGAGGTCAAGGATCACATGTTTCTCGACGGGCTCGAGGACGCCTACGACAAGGGCCGCCTGATGGGGACCTTCGCCGAGGACTGCGCCGAGAAGTTCCAGTTCACCCGCGAGGCGCAGGACGAATATGCGCTCCGCAGCCTGTCCGAGGCGCTGCGGGCGCAGACCTCGGGCGAGTTCGACGCCGAGGTCGCTGCGGTGACCCTGCGCACCCGCAAGGGCGAGGTCGAGGTGGCCACCGACGAGCAGCCCCGCAACGCGCGGCCCGACAAGATCCCCACCCTCAAGCCCGCCTTCCGCAAGGACGGCACGGTGACGCCGGCCAACAGCTCCTCGATCTCCGACGGGGCGGCGGCGCTGGCGATGATGCGCCGCTCGGAGGCCGAGCGGCTGGGGCTGACGATCAAGGCCACGATCCTGGGGCACGCCAGCCATGCGCAGGCGCCGGCCTGGTTCTCGACCGCGCCGGGGCCGGCGATGAAGGCGCTGATGGCGCGGGTGGGCTGGGGGATGGACGACGTCGACCTGTGGGAGGTCAACGAGGCCTTCGCGGTGGTGCCGATGGCCGCCGAGGTCGATCTGGGCATCCCGCGCGAGAAGCTGAACGTCAACGGCGGGGCCTGCGCGCTGGGCCATCCGATCGGCGCCTCGGGGGCGCGGATCCTGGTGACGCTGATCCATGCGCTGGAGGCGCGCGGCCTGAAACGCGGCATGGCCGGCATCTGCATCGGCGGCGGCGAGGGCACGGCGCTGGCGCTGCAGCTGGGCTGAGGCGCCCCCGGGCGGCGGCCGGCGAGCCCGCCCGCCGCCCGGAACCGCCGCCCGCGTCCCGCGCCCGCCCGCCACGCGGCGCCGCGCCGGCCTCGCGCCGCGGGCGAGACCGTCTTGCAGGCGCGACCTCGGTCGCGGCGCTTCCCTCGGCGGGACCGACGAGGCGCGAGGCGGGGCGGGGGCCTATTCAGGCGCGGTTACGCCGCGCGAATTCACCTGCCGACCGGCTTGCTCTTGCCCGGCAGGGGCCTTAACCATCCGGTGAACCGACGCCGGCGCGCGAGTCCCGCACAAGGCCGGCCAGCGCAGGGGAGACGCTCATGCCCATCAAGAGCACCAGGGAGATGGTCGCCGCCGCCAACGCGGAGCTGACGGTGATCCCCGCCGAGAAGGCCATCGAGATGCTTGGCGCCGAGGGCGTCACCTTCGTCGACATCCGCGACGTGCGCGAGCGCTGGCGCGACGGGGCCATCCCCGGCGCCTGGCACGTCCCGCGCGGGATGCTGGAGTTCTGGATCGACCCGACCTCGCCCTATGCGAAGGAGGAGTTCCAGACCGGGAACACCTTCGTCCTCTATTGCGCGGGCGGCATGCGCTCGGCGCTGGCGACCAAGATCGCCCAGGACATGGGCCTGAGCCCGGTCGCCCATATCGAGACCGGTTTCGGCGGCTGGAAGAAAGCCGGCGGCCCGGTCGAGGAGATCAAGCCGAAGGAGCGCTGAGCGCGCCCGCGGCCCCCCCCACACGAAACTTCATCGGGAGAGAGACATGAAGCTCCAGAGCGGACTTTCCGCCGTGATCACCGGCGGCGCCTCGGGTCTTGGCGAGGCCTGCGCCCGCCGGCTGGCCGAGGCCGGCGTCAAGGTGACCCTGTTCGACATGAACGACGAGAAGGGCGAGAAGGTCTCGTCCGAGATCGGCGGCCTCTATGTGAAGACCGACGTCTCGGATCCCGAGGCGGTGAAGGCGGGTCTGGCCAGGGCCCGCGAGGCGCACGGCCAGGAGCGCATCGCGATCAACTGCGCGGGCATCGGCGGGGCCGCCAAGACCGTGGACCGGGACGGCAATCCGCTGCACCCCGACCACTTCATGAAGATCATCAAGGTCAACCTGTTCGGGACCTTCAACGTCGCCTCGCAGGCGGCCGCCGGCATGGCCGCGGCCGAGCCGCTCGACGACGACGGCGAGCGCGGGGTGATCATCAACACCGCCTCGGTCGCGGCTTTCGAGGGGCAGATCGGGCAGCTGTGCTATTCGGCCTCCAAGGGCGGCGTGGTGGGCATGACCCTGCCGATGGCCCGCGACCTGGCGCGCTCGGGGATCCGGGTGTGCACCATCGCGCCGGGGCTGTTCCTGACGCCGCTGCTGATGGGCCTGCGCGAGGAGGCCCGCAAGTCGCTGGGCGCGCAGGTGCCGTTCCCCTCGCGCCTGGGCGATCCCAAGGAATACGCGATGACCGCGGCGCATATCATCGAGAACTCGATGCTGAACGGCGAGACCATCCGCCTCGACGGCGCGATCCGCATGGCGCCGAAGTAAGGCGCGGGTCCCGGGCCCGGTCCGGGGCGATCAAGACGTGGCAGGGCGCCGTCCTTCGGGGCGGCGTCTTCGTCTTGGGGGGAGCGGTCTACAGGCGCCCTGCGGGCGGGCTTGGCTGCGGGGCGCCCGGGGCTGGCGGGGCGAGGGGCGGGCAGGGGGGGCCTCCGGCGGAGCTCCTGACTCACCCAAGAACAGAGGCCGCGCCTGTCCTCCGAAGCCGTCCGTCGCTGTTGATGCCTGAGC
>NZ_CAXBOD010000134.1:0-3269 GCF_963977235.1 uncultured Albimonas sp. | reverse complement strand
GGGGTCAAGGACAAGCCGGCTTCGCCGGTCGCTTCGCGATCCCTGACCCCTGCGGGCGAGTCGCTCTGATCGGCATCAGCGACGGACGGCTCCGGAGAACAGGCGCTCGCGCGGGGTGTTGCGCCGGGCGCCGGGGGGCGCCCGGGATTGGCGGGGCGCTCAGGGTTGGGGCGCGAGACGCGCCCGGGATCCGGGTCGGGAAGGGACGGCGCCCCGCGCGGGGGCGGAGCGCCGGAGGCGGCCTCAGCCGCGCTTCTGGATCGCGCGGTCGGCGCGGGACACCTGCTTGGGATGGCAGTTGCGCGAGCCCGAGCGGCGGCCCTCCTGGTTGTAGGTCACCGTGCAGCCGTCGTTGAAGCTGACCGTGGCCGAGCCGTTGGAATGCCGGTTCACCGTCAGCCCGCCGCCGCCGCGCGCTTCGGAGTCGTCCTGCACCGCGTCGTCGGCGCGCTCGACCTGGCCCGGCCGGCAGGCCTGCGAGCCCGAGCGCCGGCCGCTCTCGTTGTAGGTGACGATGCAGCCGTTGTCGTAGCGCACGGTGTAGGAGCCGTTGGCGTGACGGTTCACCTGCGGCGCGCCGCCGCCGGGCTGGGCCTTGAGCGGCTCCTGCTGGGCGCAGGCGGAGAGGGCGAGGAGCGCCGAAGCGGCGACGAGGGGGAGTGCTCTGATCATCATGGCGGGCATGGTAACGCAGGCCGCGCGGCTGTCACGCGACGATTTCATGGCGGAGACGAGGCGCCGGGGCCGCACGCGGGGCCGGAGGGCGGGGGCCCGGGGGCGGGGCAGGCGCGAGGGGGGGCAGGCGAAGACGCGCCTCCGCCCTCCACGGTCCCCCGCGCGCGAAGAGCGCCCACAGGATCGGGCGAACCTCGCCCCTGCCTTGGCCCCGTCAAGCCTTTCCCGCCATCGCGGGGCGACGGCCGGAGCGCGCCTGCCCGACGTCGCCCGAAACGCAAACCGCCCCGCGCGAGGGCGCGGGGCCCGAAACGCAAACCGCCCCGCGCGAGGGCGCGGGGCGGGGCGGGGCGGTCTCGATGCCGAAAAGAAGGCGGGCTCAGGCGCCCGAGGCGGCCTTGGCGACCTCGGCGGCGAAGTCCTCTTCTTCCTTCTCGATGCCTTCGCCGACCTCGACGCGGGCGAAGCCCACGACCTTGATGTCGGCGCCGGCCTCGGCGACCGCCTTCTCGACCGACAGGTCGGGATTGATCACGAAGGACTGCTTCAGCAGGCAGACCTCCTGGAAGTACTTGTTCAGGCGGCCCACGATCATCTTCTCGATCACCGCGTCGGGCTTGCCGGACTCGCGCGCCTGCTCGGTCAGCACGGCCTTCTCGCGCTCGACCAGCGCGGGGTCGAGGTCGGCCTCCGACAGCGAGGCGGGGTTGGTGGCCGCGACATGCATCGCGACCTGCTTGCCGATCGTCTCCATCGCGGCCTGGTCCGAGCCGGTCAGCGCCACCAGCACGCCGATCTTGCCCATGTTGGGCGCGGCGGCGTTGTGCACGTAGGAGGCGACCACGTCGCCCTCGAGCCGCGCCATCCGGCGCACCGACATGTTCTCGCCGATGGTGGCGATCTTGGCGGTCACGGTGTCGGCCACGGACTTGCCGCCGAGATCGGCGGCCAGCAGACCCTCGAGATCCTTAACGCCGGTCGCGGCCTGCGCGATCTTCGAGACCATCTCCTGGAACTCGGCGTTGCGGGCCACGAAATCGGTCTCGGCGTTGACCTCGACGGCCACGCCCACGCCCTGGGCCGAGGCGACGGCCACCAGGCCCTCGGCGGCGGTGCGCCCGGACTTCTTGGCGGCCTTGGCCAGGCCCTTGGTGCGCAGCCAGTCGATCGAGGCCTCCATGTCGCCGTCGTTCTCGACCAGGGCCTTCTTCGCGTCCATCATGCCCGCGCCGGTCGTGTCGCGGAGTTCCTTCACCATCGCAGCGGTGATCGCCATCGTCTCTCTCCTGATCCGTGCCTTGCGCCCGGAGGGGCCCTCGGCCTTGCGCCCGGCGGGGGCCTCGCGCGAATCCCGCGCGCCGGCCCCGGGCGTCCGGGGGCTTGGGTCCACGCCCGCGCTTCGCCGGTCAAGCGCCGCGGGCGTCATGCTTGCGTCATAGTTTCCCCGGGGGAGGGGAAGGGCGCCGCGCCTCCCCCCGGCGCGAAGGCGGCCGGGGGGAGGGCAGGGCGCCGGCCGGGCCGGGGCCCGGGCGTCGCGTCAGCTCAGGCCTGGGCCTCGGTCGGCTCGGCGGCCGGGGCCTCCTCGGCGGCGAAGTCTTCCTCGGGAAGCTCCTCCATCTCGCCCAGGTCGAACCCGCTCTCGCCCATCGCCGCGGCCATGCCGTCGAGCGCGGCGCGCGAGGCCAGGTCGCAATACAGCGAAATGGCGCGCGAGGCGTCGTCGTTGCCCGGCACCGGGTAGGCGATGCCCGTGGGATCCGAGTTGGTGTCGAGCACGGCGACCACCGGAATCCCCAGCTTGTTCGCCTCGGCGACGGCCAGGTCTTCCTTGTTGGTGTCGATCACGAAGATCAGGTCGGGAACGCCGCCCATCTCGCGGATGCCGCCCAGCGAGGCGTGGAGCTTGTTGCGCTCGCGCTCCAGCGACAGACGCTCGCGCTTGGTGAAGCCCTCGGCGCCGGCGTCGAAGATCTCGTCGAGCTTGCGCAGACGCTCGATCGAGTTCGAGACGGTCTTCCAGTTGGTCAGCGTGCCGCCGAGCCAACGGTGGTTCATGTAGTACTGGGCGCAGCGCTCGGCGGCCTCGGCCAGCGGCTGGGCCGCCTGGCGCTTGGTGCCCACGAACAGCACGCGGCCGCCCTTGGCGACGGTGTCGCGGATGGCCTGCAGCGCGGCGTCCAGCAGCGGGACGGTCTGCGTCAGGTCCATGATGTGGATGCCGTTGCGCTCGCCATAGATGTAGGCGCCCATCTTCGGGTTCCAGCGGTGGGTCTGGTGGCCGAAGTGAACGCCGCACTCGAGCAGCTGACGAAGGGAGAACTCAGGCAGGGCCATGGTTCGTCTGTTCCTTTCCGGTTTTCGCCTCTGCGGGGGTGCAGACGCCGAAGGGCGTCCAACCGGAGGACCTGCCGGGATGTCTCCCCGACCGGCCCGACCCCGCATGCGGATTTGGGTGGCGCGCCACTACGCCCCGCCCGTCCCCGAGTCAAGCCCGCAGCCCTCCCGCGCCCCGCCAGCCACGCTCTTGCGCAACGCCCGACACCCCTCGCAAAGCGCCTGTTCTCCGGAGCCGTCTCTCGCGGATGCCGATCAGA
>NZ_CAXBOD010000133.1:0-3356 GCF_963977235.1 uncultured Albimonas sp. | reverse complement strand
CTCCGCCACAAGCGCCCCGGCGCCACGCCAGCCGCCCGCGACAAGCGCCTGTTCTCCGGAGCCGTCTCTCGCTGATGCCGACCAGAGCGACTCTGCCCCCCCGGTCAAGGATCGCGAAGCGACCGCGCCTGCGCGGCTTGTCCTTGACCGGGGGGGCTGAGTCGCTCAGGCATCAGAAGCGAGAGGCGGCTCCGGAGAACAGGCGCGGGCCCTGTTCTTTGGTGAGTCAGGAGCCCGCCGGAGGCTCCCCCCCCTCGAACTCCCGGGCGCCCGCGCCCCACAGCCGCGACGCAGCCAAGCCCGCCCGCAGGGCGCCCCCGCCCACCGACGCATGCCGCACTGGCGCCCGGCGCCCCCTCGCCCTTATGTAGTCCCTTCAGGTCCCCGTCTCGCGCGGAGGCCATCTCACTCGCCCCGACCCCCCGGGAGGACGCCATGTCCGTCGCAGATCACGACCGCATCCCCGAAATCGCCCTCGACTGGATCGCCGCGGGCAAACGCGCCGCGCTCGCCACCGTGGTGCAGACCTGGGGCTCGGCCCCCCGCCCCGCCGGCTCCCAGCTGGTGATCTCGGCGGAGGGCGAGATCATGGGCTCGGTGTCCGGCGGCTGCGTCGAAGGCGCGGTGATGGTCGAGGCGATGGACGCGCTCGAAGACGGGACCTGCCGGATGCTGGAATTCGGGGTGTCGGACGACGAGGCCTTCGCCGTCGGCCTCGCCTGCGGCGGCACGATCCGGGTGATGGTCGAGCCGATCGGCGTCGGCCAGGGCCCCTCGGTCGCCGAAGTCCAGGCGCTGGTCGAGGCCCGCGCCGCCCGTCGCGCCGTCGCCTGGGCCGTCAACCCCGCAACCTGGGCCCGCGCGCTGCCCGACGGAACCGGCGAGGGCCCCCTGCAGGCCGAGGCCGCCGCCCGCCTGCGCACCGACCGCTCGGGCATGAGCGAGGACGGCTGGTTCCTGGGCGTCCACAACCCGCCCCTGCGGCTGGTGGTGGTGGGCGCGGTGCACATCGCCCAGGCGCTGCTGCCGATGGCCAAGGTCGCGGGCTACGAGGCGACGCTGGTCGATCCGCGCGACGCTTTCGGCTCGCAGGCCCGCTTCCCGGGCGAGACGATCTCGCACGACTGGCCCGACGAGGCGCTCGACGCCCTCGGCCTCGACGCGCGCACCGCGGTGATCACGCTGACCCATGATCCCAAGCTGGACGATCCGGCCATTGCCCGCGCGATCCGCTCGCCGATCTTCTATCTGGGCTGTCTGGGGTCGAAGAAGACCCACGCGCGGCGGGTGGCGCGGCTCGAGGCCGAGGGCTTCTCGGCCGAGGAGATCGCGCGCATCGACAGCCCGCTCGGCGCCGACATCGGCTCGGCCACGCCGGCCGAGATCGCCATCTCCGCGCTCGCCCAGATGACCGAGCGCCTGCGCCGCCCCGACACCCGCCCCGGCGCGAAGGCCTCCGCCCCCGCCCGGGACGCGGCCTGAGGGCGCGGGGGGTGGCGAGGATCGACCCGGGGTTCGAGCCGGGGCTCGGGGCGACGGCGTCCCGGGAGACGGGGGCATGAGGTTCGGCCGCCTGCCGCTGGACGAAGCTGCGGGGGCGATCCTGGCGCATTCCCTGACCGCCGCCGGCCGCCGCCTGAAGAAGGGCGCGCCGCTGAGCGCCGAGGACCTCGCCGCCCTGCGCGAGGCGGGGTTCGCGACCGTCACCGCCGCCCGCCTCGGCCCCGAGGACATTTCCGAGGACAAGGCCGCCGCGGCGCTGGCCGCGGCGCTGGCCCCCGACCCGCTGGCCGTGGGCGTCAGCCGCGGCGCCCCGTTCACGGGGCGCGCGAACCTGCACGCGCTCTCGACCGGGGTGCTGCGGGTGGACCGGGCGCGGATCGACGCGGCCAACGCGGTGAACGAGGCGATCACCGTCTCGACGCTCGCGGACTGGTCGCGCCTGGCCCCGCGGACCATGGTCGCGACCGTCAAGATCATCCCCTACGCCGCGCCCCGCGCGGCGGTGGAGCGGGCCGCGGCGATCCTCTCGGGCGCCGATCCCGCCGCGCCCGCCGCCGGCCCCGCCCTGCGCTGCCATCCCGTGCGCCTGCGCCGCGCCAGCCTCGCGCTGACCCATGTGCCCGGCATGAAGCCGCGCCTGCTCGACAAGGGGGCCGAGGCGCTGACCGCGCGGCTCGCCGCGCTGGGCATGTCGGTGGCCGACGAGGCGCGCACCCCCCACGAGGTCGAGGCCCTGGCCGAGGCCTTCCGGGCCGCGACCGGCGAGATGATCCTGGTGCTCGGCGGCTCGGCCCCCTCCGACCGGCGCGACGTGGCGCCGGCGGCGGTCGAGGCGGCGGGCGGTCGGCTGATCCGCTTCGGCATGCCGGTGGACCCCGGCAACCTGATGTTCCTGGGCGAGCTCGACGGCCGTCCGGTGCTGGGGATGCCCGGCTCCAGCCGCTCGACGGCGCTCTCGGGGACGGACTGGGTGCTCGAGAGGCTGGCCTGCGGGCTGGAGGTGGGCGCGGCCGACATCGCGGGGATGGGGGTGGGGGGCCTGCTGAAGGAGATTCCCTCGCGTCCCCAGCCCCGCGCCGGCGGCGCCGGCGCGGCCGAGGCGCCCAGCGTCGCCGCCCTGCTGCTGGCGGCGGGCGCGTCCTCGCGCATGCAGGGGCGCGACAAGCTGCTCGAGGAGGTGGAGGGCGAGCCGGTGCTGCGCCGCGCCGCCCGCGCGCTGGTCGAGAGCGGCGTCGAGGCCGTGATTGTGGTGCTGCGCCCGGACGACGCGGCGCGCCGGGCGGCGCTGGAGGGGCTGGAGGTGACTGTGGTCGAGAACCCCGAGGCGGCCGAGGGCATGGCCGCCTCGATCCGCCGCGGCCTCTCGGCGACGGCGCCCCAGATCGATGCGGTGCTGCTGGCGCTCGCCGACATGCCCGAGGTGACCTCGGCCCACGCCGACGCGCTGATCGCGGCCTTCGACCCGGCCCGCGGCGCGGCGATCTGCCGGGCGGCGGACGCGCAGGGGCGACCGGGCCACCCGGTGCTGTTCGGCCGACGGTTCTTCGAGAGCCTTGCCCGGCTCGCGGGCGACGAGGGCGCAAGGGACATCCTGCGGGCCAACGCCGACTTCGTGCGGCTGGTGAAGACGCAGGGGCGCGGCGCGCGCCTCGACCTCGACACGCCGGAGGCCTGGGCGGCCTGGCGGGCGGAGCAGACGCGCGGGGAGTGAACGTCGGCGGCGCGCGGCCTTCGGGACAGGAGGCGCCCTGCGGGCGGGCCTGGTCCGCTTGCAGGGTGAGCGCCCGGAATTCTGGCTGCGGGAGCCTCCGGCGGGCTCCTGACTCACCCAAGAACAGGGCCGCGCCTGTCCT
>NZ_CAXBOD010000132.1:0-3510 GCF_963977235.1 uncultured Albimonas sp. | reverse complement strand
TCCGAAAAGGCCTTGATGCCGTCGTAATGGGCCTTGGCGCCGCCCATCATGCCCTGCCGCCACCAGTTGGCGATCACCGCCTCGGACGGCGTCGCACCGGGACGGTTGAAGCCGTAGAACGGGCCCTCGGGCAGCGCCCGGTAGAACTCCGAGCGGTTGGCCGCCAGCGCCGCGCGCATGCCGTCGAAGACCGACAGCGGCAGGCCGCCGGGGTTGGCCGGGGTCTGCAGCATGATCGGGGGCACGGCGCCGATCAGCACCAGACCCGCGACCCGGCCCTCGGGCTGGCCATGGCGGGCGACGTAGTGCAGCGCCTCGCCGCCGCCGGTCGAGTGGCCCACATGCACCGCGCCCTTCAGGTCCAGCTTGCGGACCACCGTCGCCGCGTCGGCGGCGTAATGGTCCATGTCGTGCCCGCCCGAGACCTGGGTCGACCGGCCGTGGCCGCGCCGGTCGATCCCGATCACGCGATGGCCGTGGCCGAGGAAGAACAGCATCTGCGCGTCCCAGTCGTCCGAGCTCAGCGGCCAGCCGTGGTGAAACACGATGGGCTGGGCGTCCTTCGGCCCCCAGTCCTTGTAGAAGATCTCGACGCCGTCGGCGGTGGTCACGAAATTCATCGGCTCTGCTCCTGCGGCAGGGGGGGAAGCGGCGGGCCGTCCCGCCGCGGCGGCGGGACGGGGCATGGCGAGCGAGACGGCCAAGGCCGCGGCGCCCAGCATCAGGTCGCGGCGCACGGCGCCGACGGGGGGGAAGGGGGAAGGGTCGTGCATGGCGGAAGTCTCCTCGGTCGCCAGGAACGGCGCGGATCCCCCATCGGGGGTGGAGGCGCCGACGGGGAGAGGATGCGCCCGGGCCGCCCCATCCGGCGATCCGGCCTCGGGCCGGTCCGCTAAGACCTTGGGTCCGGTCGGCTGATCCCTCCGGGCGCCCCCCCAGGCGCCGAGCCGCGCGCACGCCGACGGCGCGGGTCCCGGAAGGGCCCGCGCCGCCGCGTTTGGATGGGGTTCGGCCGCGTCTAGCGGTGCGACCGGAAGGTGGTCAGCTCGGTCTCGTCCGTGTTCACCACGAAGACCGCGAGCAGCTTCGCAGGCTCGGTCTTCGAGGCGTTGGCGCTGACGTCGTGAAAGTCGCCCGGCATCTCGGAGAAGTTCTCGAGCGCCCGGTAGACCTTGGTCTCTCCGCCGTTGAGCCGCATCTCCACCGCGCCTTCCAGCACGGTCGCGTAGATCAGCGCCGAGGGCGCGTGGACGTGGGCCGGGCTGAAGCCGCCGCCCTCGTATTCCACCAGCACGCCCCTCAGGCTCTTGCCCGGCAGGTTCGGGATCGGCTGGTCGTAGACCAGGGTGACCTTCGCGCCGTCGGCCAGGGCGGGCGGGGCGCCGAGCAGCGGGGCGGCGAGCAGCAGGGCGGCGAGGCCGGCGGCAAAGCGCAGTCGGTGGGGTCGGGACATCGGGGTCATCCTGTGTCAGGCGGTTCGGGGAAGGGAGAGCGGCGGCGCCAGGCCGGCGGCCCAGGCGTCGAGATCGATGCGGCCGAGCCAGGCCGGACCGAGGGGCGTCAGCGACCGCTCCTCGACCCGGGCGCCGAAATAGCGCGCCTCCGGGTCCCGAAGGACGCGGCGCGGGTCGCCCGCGAGCGCCAGCCTGCGGCGGGCGAACTCGTCGAGGGGCGCGCGCTCGGGTCCCGCGATCTCGAGGATTCCGGAGACGGGGGGCGACAGGGCGGCGCGCGCCAGGGCCTCGGCCACGTCGTCCGCGGCAATGGGCTGGAACTGGCCGCCGGACAGGCGGACGATCCCGTCCACCTCGGCCGCGTCGGCGATCGCGCCGATGAATTCCATGAACTGGGTGGCGCGCAGGACCGTCCAGGGCAGGCCGCTCTCGCGCAGGCCCTGCTCCTGGGCCAGCTTGGCGGCGAAATAGCCGTTGTCGGGCATCCGGTCGACGCCCACGATCGACAGCGCCAGGTGGTGGCCCACGCCCGCGCGCCGCCCGGCCTGCGCCAGGTTGCGGGCCGTGGTGCGGAAGAAGTCCAACGCCGCAACCGGCTCGAGGCTGGCCGGGTTGGTCACCTCGATCACCGCCGCCGCGCCGTCCAGCGCCGCGTCCAGCCCCTCGCCCGTCAGGGCGTCGACGCCGCTGGCGGGGGAGGCCTGCAGGACCTCGACCCCCGCCGCGCGCAGCCGCGTCGCGACCCGCGTGCCGATCAGGCCCGTGCCGCCGATGATGACGATCCGTCCGGGAGACGCCATGTCCGCATCCTTTCCAGTTTGCGGCCCGGCCCGCAGGCCCGGCCGTCGATCCGACGTGATGGATCGAGGATGCGGCGCTGCCCGCGCCCCGGCCATGCTGCGCGGGGCTCGCCGGGCCAGCCCTTGGTCTGAGCGGCTTCGCCTTCGGTCGGGTGGCGATCGCCCTCGACCCTTTGGATTATCGACCGACGGCGGGAAGCGCGGCAGGATCGCGCCGACGTCCCGTCCACCCGACCGCCTGCAGGAGCCCCGATGCCAGACCAGCCCGTCCGCGACGCCGCCCGATCCCGCCGGACGATCCAGGCGCAGGCTCCGCTGACGGGGATCGACGACGCCCGCGCCGCGACGCCGCTCGGGACCCTGCACGCGCGCATCCGCCCGGGCGCGGCGGCGCGCCCCGCGACGCTCCAAGACCGGACGCCATGAGCGCCGGCGTCCCGCGATGACCGGCGCCGAGATCCAGGTCCCGGCGGGCGGCCCCCGGCCGGCGACCCGCGCCATGGCCGCGTCGCGAGCGGCATGGGGAATCGGGACGAGATGAGCGTCGCTTCCCTGCTGGTCGGTGTGGCGGACGACGACGCCGACATCCTCGCGGCGCTCGGCGAACTGCTCGAATCCGCCGGGCACCGGGCGCGCCTGCATCCCGGCGGCGCCGGGCTCCTGTCCTCCCCCGATTTCGACCGCTTCGATTGCGTGGTGGCCGACATCTGCATGCCCGGCATGGACGGGCGGCGGCTCGAGGTCCTTGCCGGGGCGCGGCGGCCGGACCTGCCGGTGATCCTGGTCACCGGCGATCACGACCTCGCCGACCGCCTCGTCGCCGAGGGTCGCCCCTCCGGACTGGTGTTCCGCAAACCCTTCGACGGTCAGGCGCTGCTGACGGCGATCGAGACCGAGGTCCGCCGCCGCTGAGACCGCGCGCCCGGTCGATTTGGTACAGGACTTTCTTGCGATCTCGGTTCTATGAGATCGGCCTCCGGGCGGGGATGCTCCGCGGGCGTTCGATTCAGTCGGATCCTCTCAGATGCAGACCGCCCCCGCCTTCAGCCGCCCGCCGCCTCGTCTGCGGAAGCGGTCCCTCCTCCTCCTCGCCGCCACGGCCGCGGCCGCGGCCTGCGCTCTCGCGGCCGAGCTCGCCGGGATCGCCGAGGGCGCGGCCGCGCCGGTGCTGGTGATGGGCGCGGCCGTGGCCTCGGCCTTCGGGCGCGCGCGGCTGGCGGCGGACCCTGTCGGAGGGCGCAGCGAAGCCCGGCGCC
>NZ_CAXBOD010000131.1:0-3518 GCF_963977235.1 uncultured Albimonas sp. | reverse complement strand
CGGCCGCGCGATCCGTAGCGAAGAGGCCAGCTCATGAGCGACCGAGGCATCCGCACCGCAACGCTGGGCCGGATCGCCGCCGGGCTGGTCGTGCTGGGTCTCGTGGTCTTCGCCGGCGGGCTCGTGCCGATCGGGGCGGCGGGCGGGCACACGACCGTCGCAAGCTGGGTCCTGCACACGGCGATGCGCCGGGCGGTCGCGTTCTACGCGATGGGCGCCGAGGTCCCCGACCTGTCCGCCCCCGGCCTCGCCCGGCTGGGCGCAGGCCAGTTCGAGAGCGGCTGCGCCCCCTGCCACGGCAGCCCGGCCGGGCCCTCGGGCGGGGCGGCGCAGGCGATGCTGCCGCCGCCGCCGGACCTGAGCGACGCCGCCGATCACTGGACGCCCGCCGAACTGCACTGGATCGTCGACCAGGGGGTGATGATGACCGGCATGCCCGCCTGGCCCGCCCGTCATCGCGAGGACGAGGTCTGGGCGATGGTCGCCTTCCTGCAGCGCCTCCCGGAGCTCGACGCGCAATCATACCGCGCGCTGGCCTACGGCGAGGCCGAGGGCCCCTCGCGCGGGCTGACCCTGCCAGCCGATCCCCCCATGGCCGACTGCGTGCGTTGCCACGGGCTCGAGGGAAGGGGGCCGGAGGGCGAGGCGGCCGTGCCCGGCCCCATCCCGCGGATCGACATCCAGCCTCGGCCGGCGCTGGAGCGGGCGCTGCTCGACTATGCCGAAGGACGCCGAGCGAGCGGCCCCATGCGCCATGCCGTGGCGGGGCTGAACGCGGCGACGCTCTCCGATCTCGCCGCTCGATACGCCGAGGCGGAGACCGACCCCGCGCCCGCCCTCGACCCCACGCAGGCCGCCTCCGAGCAGTTGGCGCGGGGCGAGCGGATCGCCGCGCGCGGCCTGCCCGAGCAGGACGTGGCCGCCTGCGACGCCTGCCATGCGCCTTCGGGCGAGCGGGTGCGGGAGGTGTTTCCGCGCCTGGCCGGACAGCGGGCGGGCTATATCGAGGCGCAGCTGCGCCTCTACCTCGCCGATCCGCCTGTCGGCGGCGGACGCTTCGCCGAGTTGATGACCCGCGCGGCCCACCAGCTGCCGCCCGAGGATGTCCCGGCCGTAGCGCAATGGTACGCCTCCCGGCCCCCGGCGCCGCGCTGATCGGCCGTTGCGAGGGCCAGCCCAACAGAGGCGCGACGCGTCCGGCCCGGGCCCGCCGCGCTCTGCAAGAAGGGGCATCGGAAGGAGAAGGCAGGGGGCGCATGCCCCGAAGGGCGCGCCGAATGGCCGGTCGGGGGGCCGCGAAGGCCGCGCGCAGCGGGCCGGGGAGGCCTAGAGCACGCTCAGCAAAAGAACTGCGGCCGCTACGGCCACCACGGAAATGAGGATCTGCCGGTCCTTGGCTCGGGCATCGCGTCTCATGGGGTCGCTCCTTCTCGAAAGCCGGAAAGCGACGGGGGGAAGCGCCGCGGGAGCGGCGCAGGCTGGCGCGAAGGCCCTGGAGCACGGCCGCCGGCAGCGGTTGCGGCCCCGGCGCGGATCTCAGCGCGCGTCGGGGTCGAGCTGCTGAATCACCATCTCGCGGCCACGGGCGACGCGGCTTTTGACCGTGCCGACCTTGCACTTGCAGATCCGGGCGCTGTCCTCGTAGCTCTCGCCCATCACCACGACCAGCACCATCACGGTGCGGTAGTGCGGGGGGAGGGCGTGGATGGCGTGCATCGTCTCGCGCCCCATCAGCGACCAGTGCTGGGTCGCGGGCGTCCTCACGCCGCCGGCCACGCAGTCGGCGTCGCCCGGCCGCTCCCGCCCCGCCTTCATCGCCGAGGTGCGGAAGGTGTTGCGCATGATCGTGAACATCCACGCGCGCAGGTTGCTGCCGGGCCGGAACTGGCCCCGCTTGGCCAGGGCCTTGAGCATGGTCTCCTGGAACAGGTCGTCGGCATCCGGCTTGCGCCGGGTCAGAGACGTCGCATAGGCGCGCAGCGCTGGCGTCTGATCGAGGATCTCGGTCGTCGACACGTCGGGCGCCGCGGGGGCTGCGGGGCTGTCGAACATCGTCTGGATCTCCTGGGGGAAGGAGCCATGGGCTCAGTCGCCCCGGCCGGGCGTCCGGCCGGGTTGCCGAGGTCCAGCGACGCCGCCGGACGGTCCGAGGGGCGGGGTCCCCCCGGGCGGACGCGGGGCCGGGCCCGACGCGCGGGCTTTGGCCTCCTCGCCGGCGACGTGCTGTTCCGCCCGTCGCAGGCGCTCGTCGTCGCGGCCGCGGGGCCCATCCTCCGGGCGGCCTTCTCGCCGCCAGAGTTCGGTCGCCCTGGTCAGAGCGCGGGCGTGTCGATCATCTCTCATCGGGATGCCTCCGGGTTCCGCGTCTCTCGTCAACGTAGGGCCGACGTTCCCTCCACCAAGTCCGAGCGTACAGATCCGTACGAAGTTCGCTTTACTTCCCCACTAACAAATGACACATGCGAATTTCGGATCGATGACTTGAAATCGTCGCAAAGCGCTGCGCGACAGGACCGAATCCGCCGCCGGCCCGGCGAGCGCGGGCGGCCCGTCGCCAGCGGACGCGGATCATCCGATCAGGCGCGCGTATTCCGCCTCGGGCAGGCCGTAGGAGCCGTCGGCGGCGGCGATCAGGCCGGGTCGGTCGAGCACGGCGACGCTGCCGCGGTTGAGCCCGATCAGGCCCTGACGCTCCAGATCGTGCATCGCCTCGGTGACCCCGGCGCGGCGCACGCCCAGCATCACCGACAGGAAGGCGTGGGTCAGCGGCATCTCCGGCTCGTCGATGCGGTCGCTGCACATCAGGAGCCACCGCGCCAGCCGCTGGTGCATACGGAACTTTGCGTTGCTCAGGCCGGTCTGCGCCGACTGGACCGTCCGCACATGGACATAGCGCAGCAGGAACGGGCGCAGGGTGGGGCTAAGCTCCATCGCATTGCGCAGGGTCTCGGCGGCGATCCGTCGCCCGACCCCCTCGACCTGCATGAAGGTCTCGTGCGGGGAGCGGTCGACCCCCAGCACCACCGACAGGCCCGACATCCCGTCGCGGCCGAACAGTCCGCTTTCCACCCGTCGGTCGCGGCGCCCGACCGCGATCACCGAGCCGATGCCCCGCTCGGGGAAATAGACGTGCTCGATGGGGAGGTCGGGCGTCTCCAGACGCTGGCGCACGGAAAGGGCGACCGGCTCCAGCGCCTCGCGGATCAGGTCGGCGTCCTGGGGCGACAGCGTCGCCAGCAGCCGGTTCCGGCTGGAGGAGAGAGGGGTCATCGGGGTCATCGTTCGTCGGTGTCGGACTGCGGCGACGGGCCGGACGCGCGCGGCATCAGAGCTCGAACCGGACCGGCGTTCCCTTGTATGCGGGAGTCTGGGAATTCTTCTCGTGGTATCCTAAGGGGACCAGCGGATTCAGCTCGGGGAAATAGCCCGCGACGCAGCCCGGCGGCAGGTCGTAGGCCGTGACCCGCAGGTCCGTCACGCGGCGGGTCACGCCATCGTCCACGGCGCAGACCAGGGTC
>NZ_CAXBOD010000130.1:0-3553 GCF_963977235.1 uncultured Albimonas sp. | reverse complement strand
TGGAGCTGGAGCCCAGCTATGTCGACGTCGCGGTGCGGCGCTGGCAGGCGCTGACGGGCAGGGCGGCCACGTTGGCGGAAACCGGCGAGACCTTCGCCGAGCGTGAGGCCGCCGCCTACGCCGCGCCGGCCGGCGCCTCGGACGGGGAGGCCGATCATGTCTGAGCGTCGCAAGAAGAAACCGCAGGGCGACTACGAGATCGGCTACGCGCGCCCACCGGCTGAGAGCCGGTTCAAGCCCGGTCAGTCCGGCAATTCGAAGGGCCGGCCGAAGGGCTCGAAAAATCTGTCCTCGATCCTCGAGGATAGCCTGTTCGGCCCGGTCCCCGTGACCATCGGCGGACGCTCGACCACGGTGCCCGCCATCGAGGCGATCATGCTCCGCCTACGCATCAAGGCGCTGGAAGGCGACCTTCGGGCGATCGAGAAGGTGATGAAGGTGCTGCCCCTGGCCCAGGCGATGATGGACGCGCGGGCCGAGGGCGAAGCGCCCGCCGATGCCGTCGACCTGACGCGGGACGCCGAGCTGCTGGCGGAGTTCCAGCGCATGCTCGCGGACGGGGAGGATGCGGCATGAGCGACGTCCGGGCCCGGACCGACGCGCTCTTGAGGACGAACTTCTACTTCTTCCTCAAGCGCGCCTTCCCCGAGATGCATGGCGGCGCCGGCCTGGACCCGGCGCCCTATCTCGAAGCCATGTGTTTCCAGATGCAGGAGGCCGCGGAGGGCCGCGTCCCCCGCCTGCTCGTCACCATCCCTCCACGCCACCTCAAGTCGATCTGCGGCTCGGTGGCGCTGGTCGCCTGGCTGCTGGGTCGCGATCCCGGCTTCAAGGTCATCGTCGCCTGCTTCGGCGAAGAGCTCGCCCGCGAGCATGCATACAAGTTCCGCGACCTGGTGAGGAGCCCCTTCTATCGCCGGCTGTTCCCCGCCATGCAGCTGGATCCGAAGGCCAGCCGCTGGAACGATCAGCGCTCCACCGCCGGCGGCAGCCGGCGCGCGGTGACGCTGGGCGGCGGCGTCACCGGCCTGGGCGCCGACCTGATCGTGATCGACGACCTGATGAAGGCGCAGGACGCGGGCTCCGAGACGAAACGCGAGGAGGCGAAGACCTACTACGAGCAGACCCTCTATTCCCGCCTGAACGACAAGCGGACGGGCCGGATCATCGCCATCCAGCAGCGGCTGCACGAGGACGACTTCGCCGGCCATCTGCTTGACCTCGGCAGTTTCGATCACCTGACCCTGCCGGCGATCGCGCAGTCGGAGCAGGTCCTGCCGCTCTATCTGGGCCGGACCTGGTCCCGCCGCATCGGCGATCTGCTGAACCCGGTGCGCGAGCCGCAGAAAGTGCTCGACGTGATGCGGGCGGAGATGGGCTCCTACGCCTTCTCGGCGCAGTATCTGCAGGACCCGGTCCCGGTGGAGAGCGAGCATCTGCGGCTGGAGAAGATGACGCTGATCGAGACCCCGCCTCCACGGGACGAGGTCCTCTGGGTGGTGCAGAGCTGGGACACGGCGATCAAGGACAAGCCCGGCTGCGACTACTCGGTCTGCACCACCTGGGGCTGGGACGGCGCCCGCTGGGTGTTGCTCGACGTGTTGCGGGAACGGCTGGACTTTCCGGCGCTGAAGCAGGCGGCGACGCGGCTGCACAAGGCCTGGCGGCCGGACAAGGTCATGGTGGAGGACAGCTCCAATGGCACGGCGCTTGTGCAGGCGCTGCGACAGGAGGGCATGCTGAAGTTCCAACACGTTAGGCCGCACGGCGACAAGTTCGAGCGCTTCGTCGTGCAGACCGACCTGCTGCAATCCGACCGCGTGGCCTTCCCGATCTCGCCCGCCTGGTTCGAGCCGCTGAAGAAGGAGCTGCTGGTCTTCCCCAACGGCCGCCACGACGACCAGGTCGACAGCATCGCCCAGTTCCTCCGCTGGGCTCGCTCCGACCCCGGCCTCGGCTTCGTCGACCGCGATCCCGAGACCGGCCGGCCGCTGCACAACCTCCGCGAACGGCGCAGTCGGGAGAAGAAGGCGGCGCGCCGGCCGAAGGCGCGGTGATCTGCAACAAGAGGCTGCGCCGATCTCTGTCGGCGCAGTCCTCACGGACGATCAGCGCGGCGGCGTCGCCGCGCGTGTCGGGCCGGGCCCCGCCGGCCGCCGCCGGCAGTGCGCCGTGCGCTTGGCGTCGACGGCGCCGTGCGCGCGGGTCGCCTGATCTCCCCGCCTCCCAAGTTCTTCAGGCCCCTTGTCGAATTCGCTCGACTTCCCCCGCACAGGAAGCGGTGGTGTGGACGTCGCGACGCATGGCCTGACCTGCCGCGGCCGCCTCGGCGCCTCCGCCGGGGCCTTGCGCGGTGGGAGGCCGCGCATCGGGCGCGGGCCTCGCCTGGAGACCGCGACGATGACCAAGATCAAGCTCACCGACCTGCAGCTGGTGCTGCTCTCCGCCGCCGCCGCGCGGCCGGACTTCATGCTTCTGCCGCCGCCCGAGAGCGTGCGGGCGAAGGGGAAGACGCTGGAACGGGCGCTGGCCCGAATGCTGGATGCGGGCCTGGTTGAGGAGGTGACCGCCCGCCACGACGCCGAGGCTTGGCGCGAGACCGAGGACGGCTGGAGTTTCGGATTGCGGATCGCGCCCGCTGGGCTTGAGGCGATCGGCCTGCCGGCGCAGGCGGCGGGGGATGCCGAGGACGCGGAGCCGGTCGCCGCGGCTGCGCCTGCGACGCCTGCGGAACTCGGGGAGCCCGCGGCGGCGGACGGCGAGCCGGAGCCGGAGGAGGCCGACGCGCCTCGGCCCGCGACCGACGCTGCGACCGATGCCGAGCCTGACGAAGCGGCCGCCTCGGCGAAGCCGCTCTTCCGGCCCGGCACGAAGCAGGCGCGGCTGGTGGAGATGATCTCGGCGCCGGAGGGCGAAGGAATCGATGTGCTCTCCGAGGCGCTCGGCTGGCAGGTCCACACCACCCGCGCGGCGCTGACCGGGCTGCGCAAGAAGGGGCTCGCGGTCGAGAGCGCCAAGGGGGCCGACGGCAAGACGGTCTACAGGCTCGGCAAGGCGGAGGCCGCGGCCGATGCGGCCTGAGCGGGCGACAAAGCGAGGCGGCGGCTCCGCCGCCTCGCGCCTGGCCGCGGAGCTGGAACGGCTGGGCCAGTTGGACGCCGCCGCGCTCCGGCGCGCTTGGGAGGCGAGGATGGGCACGCCGGCGCCCGCCTCGGCCAGCGGCCGGCTGATGCGGCTGGCGCTGGCGCATGCGGTCCAGGCCGAGGCGCTGGGCGGCGAGCCCGCCCGGCTCGCCAACGCCTGGCGGCGGATCGAGACCGCGCGAGCGACCGGCGCCTCGGCCGAGGCGGCGCTGCAGGCGGCGGGACGCGGAGCGCCGCCGGCCGCCGCGCCCGCCGGCGCCCGGCTGATCAAGGTCTGGCGCGGCGAGACGCATGAGGTGGCGGCGACGGCGGACGGCGTAGGATGGAGGGGGCGGCGCTACGCCTCCCTCTCCGTGGTGGCCCGCGCCATCACCGGCACGCGGCGCAACGGGCCCGCCTTCTTCGGCCTG
>NZ_CAXBOD010000129.1:0-3592 GCF_963977235.1 uncultured Albimonas sp. | reverse complement strand
CGACGCCCGCGCACAAGGACTCGCCCACGCCCCGGCTTCGCGCTAGGGGAGCGGCATGACCACACCCCCCGCCGCCCAGACCGATGCGCTGGAGATCTTCCTCGCCGCCCCCCCGGGCCTCGAGCCCGCCCTGCTGGCCGAGGTCCGCGCCCACGGCTTCGCCGACCCCCGCGCCGTGCCCGGCGGGGTCGAGACGCGGGGCCCCTGGTCCGAGGCCTGGCGCGCCAACCTGATGCTGCGCGGCGCCTCGCGGGTGCTGGTGCGCGTGGCGAGCTTCCGCGCCCTCCACCTCGCCCAGCTCGACAAGCGCGCGCGCAAGCTCGACTGGGCCGCGATCCTGCGCCCCGATCAGCCGGTGCGCGTCGAGGCCCTCTGCCGCAAGTCGCGCATCTACCACGCCGGCGCCGCGGCCCAGCGCATCGCGCGCGCCATCGAGGAGGAGCTCGGCGCCCCCGCCGCCTTCGTCGGCGGCCACGGCGGCGACGCGTCCCCCCGCGACGCCGCGGGCGTCCCCGCGCCGCCGACCGCCCTCCCCGACCCCTCCGAGCCCGCTCCGATCCGGATCATGGCCCGCATCGAGAACGACCTTGTCACCCTCAGCCTCGACGCCTCCGGAGAGCCGCTGCACCGCCGCGGCCACAAGCCGGCCGTGGCCAAGGCCCCGATGCGCGAGACGCTGGCCGCCCTGATCCTGCGCGAATGCGGCTACGACGGGTCCGAGCCGCTGCTCGACCCGATGTGCGGCTCGGGCACCTTCGTCCTGGAAGCGGCCGAGCTCGCCGCACGCCTCGCCCCCGGCCGCACCCGCCCCTTCGCGTTCGAGCGTCTGGCCCCCTTCGACCCCGAAGCCTGGACCGCGATGAAAACCGCCGCCCGCCCCGACCCGGCGCCCACGCCCGACCGCCGCTTCCACGGCTCGGACCGCGACGACGGCGCCATCCGCGCGGCCGCCGCCAACGCCGAGCGCGCCGGCCTCGCGGACTGGACCGCGTTCCGCCGCCTCTCGGTCTCGGACCTCGAGCGTCCCGCCGGCCCGCCGGGCCTGGTGATCGTGAACCCGCCCTACGGGGCGCGCATCGGCAACAAGGGTCCGCTGCGCGCCCTGCACGCCGCGCTGGGCCGCGTGCTGCAAGAGCGGTTCTCGGGCTGGCGGGTGGGCCTCGTCACCTCCGAGGCGCAGCTCGCCCAGGTCACCGGCCTGCCCTGGCTGCCCCCCGGACCGCCCCTGCCCCACGGCGGCCTCAAGATCCGGCTGCACCGAACCGCCCCCCTTCCCTGACGACGCCCGCTCTGGCCCCCTCGCCCCCTCCGCCCCATATCGGCGGAGGGGGCGCGCCGCTCCCACAGGACCCGACCCGAGAGGAGCCCGCCCGATGACGCCGCACCCGACCCTCGCCCGCCTCGCCTGCGCCACGGCGCTCCTCGCCGCCCCGCTCGCGGTTCTGGCCAGCGGCGGCGCGGCGGCCGACGCCGCCATCGTCGAGCGCCTCGGCCTGACCGAGGCCCGGTTCGAGGAAGACCGCCGCAACCCCGACCTCCACGGCACGCTGCCCGGCGGCGTCCGGGTCGAGATCGAGTTCCATCGCGACGGCTCGCTCGACGAGATCGAGGCCACGGGCCAGCAGCCCTTCCCCGCCGCCGCCATCGCCCCCGCGCTTCCCGCGGCCGTGCGCAGCGCCCCCGACTGGCCCGCCGACGCCCGCCTGTGGTCGGTCGAGTTCGACGCGGACGGCGTCGAGATCGAGGGCATCGACGCCGCCGGCCGCAGCTTCGAGGCCGAATTCGCCCCCGACGGCCGCCTGATCGACATGGACGTCGACGACTGAGCGCCGGCGCCGGGCCCCCGGCCCGGCCCCTCGCCCCTCCGCCCCCCGATCCCTCGGCGGCTTGCGTCCTCGCCCCGCCCGGCGCAGTCTCCGCCCCGATCTCCGCCAAACGGAGCCTCGGGAGGAGCCCCATGAACCAGCACGCCCCGGCGCAGAGCGCGCTTGTCACCTATCGCCATTTCATCGACGGGGCCGAGGTCGACCCCGCGGGCGGCGAGTGGCTCGACAGCCACGACCCCTATCGCGACGCGGTCTGGGCCCGGATCCCCCGCGGCACGGCCGCCGACGTCGACCTCGCCGTAAAGGCCGCCAAACGCGCGATGGAGGAGGGCCCCTGGGCCACGATGTCCGCGTCCGCCCGCGGCAAGCTGATGCGCCGGCTGGGCGACCTGGTGACCGCGAACGCCCAGGCGCTCGCCGAGGTCGAGGTCCGCGACAACGGCAAGCTGATGTCCGAGATGCTGGGCCAGCTCAACTATCACCCCGAGTGGTGGCACTATTTCGCCGGCCTCGCCGACAAGATCCAGGGCGGCGTCGTCCCCATCGACAAGCCCGACCATTTCGCCTTCACCGATCATGAGCCCGTCGGCGTGGTCGGCTGCCTGACCGCCTGGAACTCGCCGCTGCTGTTCGTCGCCTGGAAATGCGCCGCGGCGATCGCGGCGGGCTGCGCGGTGGTGATCAAGCCCTCCGAGTTCGCCTCCGCCTCCACGCTGGAGTTCGCCAAGCTGACGAAAGAGGCCGGCTTCCCCGATGGCGTCTTCAACGTGGTCTCGGGGCTGGGCGCCGAGTGCGGCGCGGCGCTGGTCGACCACCCCGACGTCGCCAAGATCACCTTCACCGGATCGGACGCCACCGGCCGGCTGATCTACTCGCAGGCCGCCAAGTCGATGAAGCGCGTCAGCCTCGAGCTCGGCGGCAAGTCCCCCAACATCATCTTCGCGGACGCCAACATCGACGCCGCCGTCGCCGGCGCCGTCTCGGGCATCTTCGCGGCCACCGGCCAGACCTGCATCGCGGGCTCCCGCCTGCTGGTGCAGAACTCGATCAAGGAGGAGGTGACGGCCAAGCTGGTCGAGATGGCCCGCTCGGCGAAGATCGGCGACCCGATGGCGCCCGAGACCAACATCGGCCCGGTCACCACCCCTCCCCAGCACGCCAAGATCCTCGAATACATCGAAATCGCCAAGGGCGAGGGCGCGACCCTGCTGACCGGCGGCGCCGCGGCCGACGCCGGCCGCTGGTTCGTCCAGCCCACGATCTTTTCCGACGTCACCAACGACATGCGCATCGCGCAGGAGGAGGTCTTCGGCCCGGTCCTCTCGATCATCGGCTTTGACGACGAAGCCGAGGCCGTGCGCATCGGCAACGACGTGATCTACGGCCTTGCCGCCGGGGTCTGGACCCGCGACATCGGCCGCGCGCACCGCATGGCCAAGGCGCTGAAGGCCGGCACGGTCTGGATCAACACCTACCGCGCGATCAGCTACATGATGCCGTTTGGCGGGATGAAGCACTCGGGCCTCGGGCGCGAGAGCGGCATCGACGCGATCAACGAGTATCTCGAGACCAAGGCCGTCTGGATCTCCACCTCCGACGCCGCCCCCGGCAACCCCTTCGTGATGCGCTGACGCCTCCCGCGCCCCGGCCCGTCCCCCGCGCCGGGGCGCCGCTCCGGTCCCGCCGGGGCGCCACGCCCGTCCCCTCGCAGAGCGCCTGTTCTCCGGAGCCGTCCCTCGCTGATGCCGATCAGAGCGACTCGTCCG
>NZ_CAXBOD010000128.1:0-3924 GCF_963977235.1 uncultured Albimonas sp. | reverse complement strand
CGCGCCGCGCAATGGGCGCCGGCGGATCGGCGCAGGCCCGTCCCATGGCCTCGGAGCGGGCGCGCCTCCCCGGTCGGGCTTCGCCCCGGCCCCCGGCTTCCGCCGCCGGGTGGGCTTTCGGGCGTGCCGCGCGGCCCGCTTGCCCTGGCATGGGGCGTCGGGGCCGTCAGGACACTCCTGGTTCTCGCCGCGCCGGAGATCGGGCGCCGCCGCTTCGGCCCTGCGCGCCGCCCTTCTCGCGGCCCGGCGTCGGCTCCCCTGTGGAGAGGATCGCGAAGGACAGGGGCGGCATGGCCAGGCCGTGGTCGGTGGTCTCCTGCACGCATCCGGGGGCTGGGAGCGCGCTCCAGTTCTCCTCCATCGGCAGGAACGCCCTGTCGTCGCTGAAGTTCACCGCCAGCAACCATTCCTGCCCGCGCCACAGCCGGCGCCACTTGATCAGGGGGGCGGGGTCGTGGCGGACCATGCGCTCCTCGCCCAAGCGCAGGATCTCGTGCTCGCGCCGCCAGCGGATGAAGGCACGGGCGAAGGAGAGGACCGAGTCCGGGTGCCGCGCCTGGTCGGCCGCGTTCAGGGGCAGGTGCGCTTCGGGCAGGTGGATCCAGGCGCTGCCGGCCTCGGTGAAGCCGCCGTGCGGGGGCTCGCCGGTCCAGGGAAACAGGGTGCGGGCGCCGTCGCGGCCCTCGAAATCCGGCCAGAAGGCCTTGGCCCAGGGGTCCTGGAGCTGCTCCCAGGTCAGTTCGGGATGGGGCAGGCCCAGCTCCTCGCCCTGGTAGATCGCCGCGCCCCCACGCAGGCCCAGCTGCAGGAACAGCAGCATCCTGGCGGCCTGCGGGCGCAGCTCGTCAGGCACGAAGCCGGTGAGGTTCGAGACCGAGCGCCGACTGTCGTGGTTGGTGAACACGTTCATCCGCCAGCCGGTCGGCAGCCGCTCGGCCCGCCGTTCGAGCAGGGCGGTGACCGTCTCGACCTCCGGCTCGGAGTTGATCAGGTCGAAGTCGTAGACCGCGTGCAGGCGCTCGCCCTTGCGGGTGAAGTCCTCAGCCACGTCGTTTGTGTGCACGTCGGCGAGCTCTCCGATCAGCACCGCGTCGAACTCGTCTGCCAGCGCGCGGAAACGCTCCAGTGCGTCGCGGGTCCCCTCGGCATCGCGGTCGAACATGTGGATCTGATCGCGGAACGGGTTGCCGGGGCCGCCGCCGACCAGCACCGGCGCCTCGTGGGAGGCGCGCGCGGGGTTGTCGCGCAGGGCCGGGTCGTGGCCCAGGCACTGCACCGCGTCGAGGCGGAAGCCGTCGACCCCGTGCTCCAGCCACCAGCGCATTTCGGCGACCAGGTGGTCGAGCACCGCCTCCTCATGCAGGTTCAGCGCCGGCTGGCATTCCAGGAACGGGTGGAAATAGTACTGGCCGCGCCTCGGATCCCAGCTCCATGCCGAGCCGCCGAATGAGCTGAGCCAGTTGTTCGGCGGCCCGCCGTCCTCCGCCTTGTCGGCCCAGACGTACCAGTCGCCCTTGGGCCCGTCGGGGTTGGCGCGGCTTTCCTCGAACCAGGGGTGCTGGTCGGAGGTGTGGGCGGGCACGAAGTCCAGCAGCAGCCGCATCCCCTCCCCCTGCACCGCGTCGCGAAGGGCGAGGAAATCCTCCATCGATCCCGCGATCGGATCGACGATGCGGAAGTCGGAGACGTCGTAGCCGAAATCCTTCTGCGGCGACTTGAAGAACGGCGACAGCCACACCGCGTCGACGCCCAGCGCGACCAGGTGGTCGATCTTCTCCAGCACCCCGCGCAGGTCGCCGATGCCGTCGCCCGAGGCGTCGCGGAAGCTGCGCAGGTAGACCTCGTAGATCACCGCGCCGCGCCACCAGTCGCGCCCGGGCACGGGCTCGATCGGGGCGAAGCCTTCGCGGCGGCGCGCAGCCGGGGGGCGGCCCTTCGCGCCCGCAGGCTTCGCCGCGGCGCCGGCGCCGGCGCCGGGGGAGCGGTTCGCGCCGTCCTTCATGCCGCCTCTCCGAAATAGGCGCCCTGGGCTGGCAGGGTCACGCAGCCCTCGCCGCGCACATGTTCGAACCCGTGCCCCTCGAGCGACCGGCCGAGGTCGGCGTCGGACAGGTCGAGCCGCAGCTCGTCGCAGCCCAGATTGAAGAGGCAGATCACCTGCCGGCCCCGGTGGCTGCGCACGAAGCCCAGCGCCGGCTCCGGCAGGTCCGTCAGGAACCGGATCCCGCCGCGCCGCAGGGCCGGATCCTCGCGCCGCCAGTTGAGGAACCGGCGCAGGCGGTTGAGGGTCGATCCGGGCAGCGCCCGCTGCCGGTCGACGGCGAGCGCGGCATGCGCATCCGGGATCGGCAGCCAAGGTTCGACGTCGGAGAAGCCGCAGCGCTCGGCCTCCGCCTCCCACGGCATCGGGGTGCGGGAGCCGTCGCGGCCGCGGAAGGCGGGCCAGAACTCGCGACCGTAGGGGTCGACGAGACGCTCGAAGGGGACGTCCGCCTCGGGCAGGCCCAGCTCCGAGCCCTGGTAGAGGCACGAGGCCCCGCGCAGGCAGGTCAGCGCCGCCATCAGGGCCAGCGGCGGCCGGTCGTAGCCCAGCCGCGAGGCCGAGCGGGGAAAGTCGTGATTGTCGAGCGCCCAGCACGGCCATCCGTCCGAAAGCTCGTGCCCCAGCTCGTTGGAGGTGCGCCGGATCAGGCCCGCGTCGATGTCGTCCGCCCCCAGCAGCCAATAGCCGTAGGCGAGCTGCAGCCGGTCGGCGGAGGTGTAGGCGTGGTGCAGCGAGGCGGCCTCGCTTTCGTGCAGTTCGCCCAGCAGGACCCGGTCGTCGCCATACTCCTCGCACAGCGCCCGGAGGCGGCGCAGGAACTCGAGGTTCTCGGGCTGGCCGATGTCGCGGACGTGCGACTGCAGGGAGTAGGGGTTGAACAGGAAGCTCGACCCGGCCGGCGGCTCGGGGTTGGGCGGGTTGTCGCGCAGCGCGGCGTCGTGGAAGTAGAAGGCGCACACGTCCAGCCGGAAGCCGTCGACGCCCATGTCCAGCCAGTGCCGGCAGACCTCCAGGATCGCCGCCTGCACCTGCGGATTGTGGTAGTTCAGGTCCGGCTGCTGGCGCAGGAAATTGTGCAGGTAGTATTGGCCGCGCCGCGGCTCCCACTGCCAGGAGGAGCCGCCGAACACCGACAGCCAGTTGTTGGGCGGCGAGCCGTCGGGCCGCGCGTCGACCCAGACGTACCAGTCGGCCCGGGGATTGTCGCGGCTCTCCCGGCTCTCGAGGAACCAGGGGTGCTGGTCGGAGGTGTGCGACAGAACCTGGTCCATCAGCACCTTGAGCCCGCGGGCATGGGCGGCCTCAATCAGCTCGCGCACGTCCTCGAGCGTGCCGAACATCGGATCCACCGAGAGATAGTCCGAGACGTCGTAGCCGAAGTCCAGCATCGGCGAGGCGACGAAGGGCGAGAGCCAGATCGCGTCCACCCCGAGGTCGGCGATGTGGTCAAGCCGGCGCAGCACGCCAGGCAGGTCGCCGACGCCGTTGCCGGTCGTGTCCTGGAAGCTGCGCGGATAGACCTGATAGATCACCGCGCCCTGCCACCAGGCGGCCCCCGCCGGGTCGTGCGGGTCGCGGTCGGACCCTGGGCCGGCGGCCTCCACCGTCGCGGCGCCGGGCTGCGCGGGGGCCTCGGGGCGCGCGGCTTCGGCATGCGCCGCGGTCCGGGCGGGCGTCTGTTCGGGCGTTCGGTCGGACATGATCGCTCCCTTCGGCTCAGGTCTCGTCCGGATCAGGTCTCGTCGCGCCGCCGGCGGAGCGCGGCCCGAGGAAGCGGGCGGCGGCGCGACCGGCCGCGTACGGGCGCGGGGCGCGGCAGTCGTCTGGCGGAAGGGGAAGCGCATCCATGGCGTCGCTCGGTCTGCTGGGGGGAGGGGCGG
>NZ_CAXBOD010000127.1:0-4009 GCF_963977235.1 uncultured Albimonas sp. | reverse complement strand
GCCTGCCGCCGGCCGGTATGCGTCGATTTCGCCCAGCCACCCCGGCGACATTCGTTCACGCCAGGGCTATAGGAGGGGCCCCGATCGTCCTGCGCCCCTCCGGCTTCGCCGGCCGGGCGCGCCCGAACCCGCCGCGATGGGAGCCACAATGCGCCGCCTCCGCAACGTCAAGATCGTCGCCACGCTCGGCCCCTCCTCCTCAGACCGCACCGTGATCCGCGCGCTGGTCGAGGCCGGGGCGGACGTGTTCCGCCTGAACATGTCCCACGGCAGCCAGGAGGAGATCGCCGCCCGCCATCGCATCATCCGCGAGGTGGAGCATCAGACCGGCCGCCCGATCGGCATCCTCGCCGACCTGCAGGGCCCCAAGCTGCGCGTCTCCCGCTTCAAGGAGGGCAAGGCCGAGCTGAAGGACGAGCAGAAATACCGGATCGAGCTGGGCAAGGACCTCGGCGACGCCACGCGCGCCTTCCTGCCCCATCCCGAGATCTTCAAGGCGCTCAAGCCCGGCTCGCGCCTGCTGATCAACGACGGCCAGATCCGGCTGCGGGTCGACAGCTGCGACGACACCTCGGCCGACACGATCGTCGAGGTCGGGGGCGTGATCTCTGACCGCAAGGGCGTCAACGTGCCCGACGTGGTGCTGCCGATCCCCGCCCTGACCGCCAAGGACAAGGACGACCTCGAGTTCGTGTGCCAGCTCGGCGTCGACTGGCTGGCGATGAGCTTCGTGCAGCGCGCCGACGACGTGGCCGAGGGTCAGCGCCTGGCCGCCGGCCGGGCCGCGGTGCTCGCCAAGATCGAGAAGCCCGCGGCGGTCGACGACATCGACTCGATCCTCGCCGAGGCCGACGGGATCATGGTCGCGCGCGGCGATCTCGGCGTCGAGATGCCGGTCCACAAGGTGCCGGTGATCCAGCGCCGCCTGATCACCACCGCCCAGCACGCGGGCAAGCCGGTGATCGTGGCGACCCAGATGCTCGAGAGCATGATCAACTCCCCGGTGCCCACCCGGGCCGAGGTCTCGGACGTCGCCACCGCCATCTACGACGGCGCCGACGCGGTGATGCTCTCGGCCGAATCCGCGGCCGGCGACTATCCCGTCGAGGCGGTGGCCACGATGAACTCGGTGGCCGAGGAGGTGGAGCGCGACCCCCATTTCCGCGTGCGGATGGAGGCCCTGCGCCCCGCCGCCCGGCCCCGCGTCGCCGACGCCATCGCAGCCGCCGCGCGCGAGGTCGCCGAGACCACCGACATCAAGGCCATCGCCTGCTTCACCCACGGCGGCACCACCGCCCAGCTGGTGGCGCGCGAGCGGCCGCGCGTGCCGATCCTGGCGCTGACGCCCTCCACCCGGACGGCGCGACGGATGGCTCTGGTCTGGGGGATGCACTGCATCCTCACCCACGAGGTGGAGCGCTTCAAGCTGGCGGTGGTCTCGGCCGCCCGCGCGGCGCGCGAGCACGGCTTCGCCACCGAGAACGACCGCATCGTGGTGGTCGCCGGCATCCCCTTCAACGTGGCCGGCACCACCAACATCCTGCGCGTCGCCCCGGTGGACGAGCGTCTGATCTACGAGGGCGAGCCGGAGTAGGCGCCCCCCTCGCCGGCCCGCCGCCGACGGGCCGGCCCGCCGCGCGCTTGACTCCCTCACCCGCTTGCCCCATAGCCCGCCCTCCTGAGACGGGAGGGCCGGCCGGTACGGGCTGCCGCGTCCTTCCAGATTGGCCTCCGCCGGGATCGCCCGGTCCGGGGGCGCCCCTTTCGAGGAGCCGAAAATGCCCAAGATGAAGACCAAGGCCTCCGCCAAGAAACGGTTCAAGGTGACCGGTTCGGGCAAGGTCGTCGCCGCCCAGGCCGGGAAGCGCCACGGCATGATCAAGCGCACGAACAAGTTCATCCGCAATGCGCGCGGCACCATGGTGCTGTCCGAGGCGGATGCCAAGATCGTGAAGCTCTACCTGCCCTACGCGCGCTGAGGAGGCCTGACGAATGTCCCGAGTGAAACGCGGCGTCACCGCCCACGCCCGCCACAAGAAGGTTCTTGACGAGGTCAAGGGCCACTCCGGCCGTCGGAAGAACGTCTTCCGCATCGCCAAGCAGTCGCGCGACAAGGCGCAGGAGTATGCGACCCGCGACCGCAAGCGTCGGAAGCGCACGTTCCGCGCCCTGTGGATCCAGCGCATCAACGCCGGCGTCCGCGCGATCGACGCCGACCTGACCTACTCGCGCTTCATCAACGGCCTGACGCTGTCGGGCATCGAGGTGGACCGCAAGGTGCTGTCGGATCTCGCGATCCGCGAGCCCGAGGCCTTCGCCGCCATCGTCGCCAAGGCCAAGGCCGCGCTCGCCTGAGCCCAGCCGCCCGATCGTCGCGACGATCGCCGGAATTCAGACGCCCCGCGGGACCCTCCCGCGGGGCGTTTTCGCGCGCCCCCCCGGGCGCGCGGCTCGTTCAGGTCTCGGTGCGCAGGGGGGCGGCCGCCTTCTCCGCCGCGCGCCGCAGCCAGGAGCGGCGGCGCCAGCGGGTGATGTCCACCGGCACGCAGCGGTCGCGATCCTCGTCGAAATGGCCGTCGAGGCGGGCGGTCAGCTCCGAATCCAGCAGGTTCAGCGACAGTTCGTGATCCTTCAGCCGCGAGCGCTGGTTGAAGTTGGCCGACCCGATCGAGGCCAGCCGCCCGTCCACCGTGATCAGCTTGGCGTGCAGCATCGTGGGCTGGAAGCGCATCAGCTTCACCCCCGCCCGCATCAGGTCCGACCAGAACTCCGAGCCCGCCAGCTCCGACAGCCGCTTGTCGATGATCGGGCCCGGCATCATCACCTCGACCTCCACGCCGCGCTTCGCGGCGGCGATCAGGAGGTCGGCCATGGTCTGGTCGGGCGAGAAATAGGGCGTGCAGATCCGCAGCCGCCGCCGCGACAGCCGGATCAGCGCGTTGTGCAGCCGCGCGATGGAGTTCATCCCCACCGAGGCGCCCGCCGGCACCACCTGCACCAGCGCCCCCCCCGCCGCGTCCACCCCGGGGCGCGAGCGCGAGGGCGTCGGCGCCACCGAGAACAGCGGCCCCAGGTCGCCGCCCGCCTCCATCCAGTCCTCGTAGAAGGCCGCGCGCAGCCCCGCCACCGCCGGGCCGCGGATGCGGAAATGGGTGTCGCGCCAATGCTCGGGCGCGTCCGCGTCGCCGTCCCACTCCGAGGCGATGCCGACTCCGCCGGCGAAACCGACGCGCCCGTCGAGGATCAGCACCTTGCGGTGGGTGCGGTGGGCGCTTCGCCACAGCCGCCAGGTGCTCAGCGGGCGGAACCAGCGCACCTCGACGCCGGCGTCGAGCATCATCTGCAGCTGCCCGCGGTCCATCGGGCGCGCGCCGAACCCGTCCAGCACCACCAGCACCTCCACGCCCTCGCGGGCGCGGGCGGCCAGCGCCTGGGCGAAGCGCTCGGCGATGTCGCCGGTCCAGTAGACGAAGGTCAGGAACTCGATGCGCCGGCGGGCCTGGGCGATGGCCTCCAGCATGGCGGGGAAGATCTCGACCCCGTTGCGCAGCACGTCGATGCGCGCGCCGTGGCTGAAGGGGGCGCCCACCGCGCTCTCCAACGCCAGCGCCAGCCGGCGGGCGGCCGGATCGTGCAGGGCGCGGGCAGGGCGCGACAGGGTCGGAAGGTCCTGGGGCATGACGCTCGATCTTGGCTGCGGTCGACGAGGGGCCGAACATGGAAAACCGCTCCGAGGAGCGGACGCCCGAACAGGTGGACGCCGCGCAGGGCGCTGCCGCGGCCGGGTCTTGTCCACACCATGGCGCCGCGGGGCTGCGGGGCAAGCCCGCGTCGACGACAAAGGTCGGGCGCAAGCACGCAATGGGGTCACAGGCCGGGCGGGGAAGCCCTCACTGCAAGCGCCGGCCGGACGGAAGACGGCGAAGGGGACGCAGGGCGGGGCGGTCGCGGCCGCGCAGCGGACGCGCCGGGGCGCCCGCGTCCCCGGCCGACCGCGCGTCCCCCGCAT
>NZ_CAXBOD010000126.1:0-4217 GCF_963977235.1 uncultured Albimonas sp. | reverse complement strand
GGTCACCGTGACCGGCTGGCTGTCGCGGTTGCGCCAGAACCAGCCGTGCTCGCCGTCGAAGGGGGCCAGGATCGCGCCCTCGGAGCCGGTGGAGCCGCGGCCGCGCTCATAGGTCTCCGACTGGCCGCCGCCGTGGCCGTGAAGGTCGAAGTTCACGCGGCCGCCCTCGACGGTCATCAGATACTGGGCCGTCTGGCCCTCGGTCATCATTAGCTTCCACTCGGCGGACTCGCCGGGCTGGAGGGTGAAGCTGAATTCGTCGCGCCAGGCCTCCTGGGCCTGGGCCGAGCCGACCAGCAGGGCGGCGGCGCCCTGGAGGCCGCGACGCCACAGCGAGGCGTGGTCCTCCTCGGCCTCCCGGGCGAGCTGGGACTTGATCTCGCCCATCTCGGTCAAGCCCAGCAGGGCGCCGACGCCGGTGGGGTCGTCGCCGTATTCGGCCGGCATCACCACGCAGACGGCGATGGCGACGGCGCCTAGGGCGGCGAGCACGGTCGAGCGGCGGAGCTGCGCCGGCGTGGGCAGGTCCTCGGGGTTGGGTCGGGGTGCGTTGAACATCCGGGGTTCCCTCAGGCGTTTTCGTAGTAGCCGACGAGTTGCCAGGCGGTGAGCATGACGCCGATGACGATCATCACGACGTTGACGGCGTAGGCCTGGCCCAGGAACTTCGGGCTGCGCCGCCACCAGCCCATGGCGATCAGGATCGCCGCCAGCGCCAGGATCTGGCCGATCTCGACGCCCACGTTGAAGGCCAGCAGGTTGGGCAGCAGCCCGTCGGGCGAGATCTGGTAGTCGAGGATCTTGGTGGCGAGGCCGGTCCCGTGGAACAGCCCGAAGATCAGCGTGGCCGCCTTCACGTTGGGCTGCACCCCGAACCATTGCTTGAACAGCCCGAGATTGTCGGCCGCCTTGTAGGCGACGCTCAGCCCGATGATCGCGTCGATCAGGTAGGCGTCGATCCCCCAGCCGAACCACACGCCCAGCAGCATGGTCGTGGAATGGCCGATGGCGAACAGGCTGACGTAAAGCGCCACCTGGTTCATCCGGTAGAGGAAGAACACCACCCCCAGCAGGAACAGGATGTGGTCGTAGCCGGTCACCATGTGCTTGGCGCCGAGATAGAGGAAGGGGATCAGGTGGACCCCCCAGATCTCCTGGATATAGCCCGCGTCCCCGGGGGTGACGTTGTGGGCGGCCGCAGGGCCGGCGAGCGCGCAGAGCGCCGGGAGGCCGAGCAGCAGGCGGGTCGTCGTGCGCGCCAGGTCCGTGCCTGGGCGCCGCGATGGCCGATGCATTCGCAATCTCCGTATGTTGTTGAATCGTCTCGGTAGTCCGCGAGCAGGGCTCGCGGCGACGACTCAGACGCGCGGAGGTCGGTCGAGATCGTAGGCCGGCGGCGCCGGCGGGCCGGTCGCCGCTTCGCGCCAACGGGCGCCGAGCGCGGGGCTCGGCGCATGCGGGGCGGGGCCGCGGGCCAGGATCGGCTTCTGGTCGTGGTCGGCCGTCTCGGTCCCGTGGCCGTGGACGAGGCGCATCAACTCGGACGGGTCGCCGTGGAAGTGCCCGTGCGCGATGGCGCGGTCGAGCGTGGCGAGGTCCTCGGCGTCCGGCGCGGGGTGCAGCGCCTCGCGCGCGAAGACGCCGCCGAGAAAGGCCAGCGCGACCAGCACGCAGACCGCCGCGCGCAGGAGGTCTTGCAGGGAGGGGGACGGGGTCGTCCGCATGACGCTCCTTCTCGACCGCCGGGCCGGGCCTGGCCGCAGGCTGCCCCGGGGCCGCGCCCCATGCAATCCGACGGAGGTCGCAGACCTCGCCCGCGGTCCTGTTTCTCCCCCTCGCGACCGAGACTGGAAATATCCCCCCAGGGAGGATATGTCCAGCCTATGAGCGACGCCCACGACCATCCCGGCCACCCGAAGATCGCCGCCCGCCTGAAGCGGGCCGACGGCCACCTGCGCAGCGTGATCGAGATGATCGAGGCTGGCCGCCCCTGCCTCGACATCGCCCAGCAGCTGCACGCGGTGGAGCGGGCCGTGGCCGCGGCGAAGCGCGAGCTGATCCTCGACCACCTCGACCATTGCCTCGACCCCGCCCACGCGGACGCGCTGGAGGCGGACGAGTTCCGCAAGATCGCCCGCCACCTGTAGCCGCCTCGACCCGTCCCGCCGCCTCGAAGGAGCGCGCCCGATGCTGGAGGTTCTCGCCGATCGCACCTATCGCCGCCTGTTCGCGGCGCAGGTGATCGCGCTGGCCGGCACGGGGCTGCTGACGGTGGCGCTGGCGCTGCTGGCCTACGACCTGGCCGGGGAGCGCGCCGGCGCCGTCCTGGGCGCGGCGCTGGCGGTGAAGATGATCGCCTACGTCGGCGTGGCTCCCCTCGCCGGGGCCCTCGCCGCCCGCCTGCCGCGCCGCGCGCTGCTGATCGCCCTGGACGTGGTGCGCGCCGCCGTCGCCCTGCTGCTGCCTTTCGTGACCGAGGTCTGGCAGGTCTACGTCCTGATTTTCGCCCTGCAATCCGCCTCGGCCGCCTTCACCCCGACCTTCCAGGCCACCATCCCCGACGTGCTGCCGGACGAGGCCCGCTACACCCGCGCCCTCTCCCTCTCACGCCTGGCCTATGACCTGGAGAACCTGCTCAGCCCCACCCTCGCGGCCCTGCTGCTGACGGTGGTCAGCTATCACAGCCTGTTCGTGGGCACGGTCGCGGGCTTCCTCGCCTCCGCCGCGCTGGTCTTCGCGACCCGCTTGCCGCGCCCAGATCCGACCCGGGCGGGCGAGTCCCCTCCGGCCCCCTTCCTGCGCGGCCTGACCTCGGGCGCGCGCATCTACCTCGCCACGCCCCGCCTGCGCGGCCTGCTGGCGCTGAACTTCGCCGTCGCCTCGGCCGGGGCCATGGTGATCGTCAACACCGTGGTGATCGTGCGCGGCCCGCTGGGCCTGGACGAGCCCGCGCTGGCGCTCGCCATGGGCTGCTTCGGCGCCGGCTCGATGGCCGCCGCGCTGCTGCTGCCGCGCCTGCTGGACCGGACCGGCGACCGCCAGGTGATGCTGCCGGCGGCGCTGGGGCTGGGAGGGCTGACGGTCGCGCTCTCCGCCGTGCTGGGGGCCGGGCTGGCCGGCGACGCGCCCGCCGACTGGCTCTGGCCCGCGCTGCTCTGCGGCTGGGCCCTGCTGGGGCTGGCCTGGTCCGCCGTCCAGACCCCCGGCGGCCGTCTCCTGCGCCGCTCAGCCCACGCGCCTGACCGTCCCGCGCTGTTCGCCGCGCAGTTCGCCCTGTCCCACGCCTGCTGGCTCGCGACCTATCCGCTCGCCGGCTGGCTGGGCGGCGCCGCGGGCCTGCCCGCGACCATGGCGCTGCTGGGCGTCCTCGCCCTGCTGGCCGCCCTCGTCGCCGCCCGCCTCTGGCCCGCGGAGGACCCCGAGGTCATCCCTCACGCCCACCCCGAGCTGCCGCCCGACCACCCCCACCTGCGCGCCGCCGCCGCCCCCCACCGCCACGCCCATCCGTTCGTGATCGACGACCTGCACCACGGCTGGCCCGTGGCGGGACGCGCCTGAGCGCATGGTCCACCTGACCGATTTCGCCGGCCTGTTCCTGGTCTGCTTCCTCGCCGCCACCGTGTTGCCCGCGCAGTCCGAGATCCTGCTCGCCGGCATGGTCCTCGCCCAGCACTACCCCGCCTGGGCCCTGATCGCGGTCGCCACCGTCGGCAACGTCCTCGGCTCCACCGTCAACTGGCTGCTGGGCCGCTACGTCGCCCATTTCGAGGGCCGCCGCTGGTTCCCGGTGAAGCGCCAGCGGATGCAGCGCGCCGAGGGCTGGTATCGCCGCTGGGGCAAGTGGTCCCTGCTGCTCTCCTGGGCCCCGTTCATCGGCGACCCCCTCACCCTCGTCGCCGGCGTCCTGCGCGAGCCCCTGCCGGCGTTCCTGGCCCTGGTCACCCTCGCCAAGCTCGGCCGCTACGTCCTCGTCGCCTGGCTGGCGGAGGGCTGGGTTGCGGAGTGACCGCGCTTTCCAGATCGCTGGCTCCGAGCCCTGCTCTTGTTCGGGAGTTCCGAGCCTGTTCCGAGCGCGGCAGACGTCGGTCCCGCCCAGGTCGCGACCGGTAGCCGAGATCCGTAGGCCGAAGCGGCGATGTCCGGCGACGGCGAACCTACTTGCTCAGGTACTTGACCAGCGCCGCGATCGCCAGCACGGCCAGCACGATCAGCAGCAG
>NZ_CAXBOD010000125.1:0-4299 GCF_963977235.1 uncultured Albimonas sp. | reverse complement strand
CGTGGCCGATGGCGTGGCGCATGTCGGGCGCGCCCATCTGAGCGAGCACCGCGCCGTCCACATAGGCCACCATCGAATGCACGATGGACTGGGGGTGCACCAGCACCTCGACCTGGTCGGGGCGCAGCGCGAACAGGTGCATCGCCTCGATCATCTCCAGCCCCTTGTTGAACATCGAGGCGCTGTCGATCGAGATCTTGGCCCCCATGTCCCAGTTGGGATGGGCGACGGCCTCCTCGGGGGTGGCAAGCGCGATGCGCTCGGCCGGCCAGTCGCGGAACGGGCCGCCCGAGGCGGTCAGCAGGATCTTCTCGACCGCCGCGCGGTTGGGACGGTCGAGCACCTGGAAGATGGCGTTGTGCTCGCTGTCCACGGGCAGCAGCTCGGCCCCGGCGCGGGCGGCCTCCTCCATGAACAGCTCCCCCGCCGAGACCAGGCACTCCTTGTTGGCCAGCGCCAGCGTCCGCCCCTGGCGCAGGGCCGCAAGCGTGGGGGCGAGGCCGGCCGAGCCGACGATCGCGGCCATGGTCCAGTCGGCGGGACGGGCGGCGGCCTCGATCACCGCGCGCTCGCCCGCGGCGGCCTCGATCCCCGAACCGGCGAGCGCGGCCTTGAGGTCCTCGTAGCGGGAGGGGTCGGCGGTCACCGCCACCTCGGCGCGGAACTCGCGCGCGGCTTCGGCGAGCCCGGCGATGTTGTCGCGCCCGGTCAGGGCCACGACCTGCGCGGCCTCGGGCCCCGCATGGCGCAGGATGTCGAGCGTCGAGCGCCCGATCGAGCCGGTGGCGCCCAGCACGCTGACCCGCCGCCCCGGCGGCGGCGCGGCGCAGGGCGAGGAGGCCGGGGCGTTCACCATATGAACACGGACTTGCCGCGCAGGAAGGTGATCACGGCCGCGACCAGGACCGCGGCCATCAGCCCGTCCATCCGGTCCAGCACGCCGCCGTGGCCGGGAATGAGGTTCGAGCTGTCCTTGACCCCCGCGCGGCGCTTCAGCGCGCTCTCGGCCAGGTCGCCGCCCTGGCTGACCGCGGCCATCACGCCCGAGACGACGGCGACCTCGTGGATCAGGGTGCCGGTGGTGGCCGAGGAGAAGATCGCGCCCACCGCGGTCGCCGCGGCCATGCCCCCGCCCAGGCCCGCCCAGGTCTTGGAGGGGCTGACCCGCGGCCACAGCTTGGGCCCGCCGATGATCCGCCCGGCGAAATAGGCGCCGATGTCGGTGGCCACCACCACCAGGATCACCCACAGCACCGCCTCCCAGCCATAGAGGGGATCGTCGCGCAGCCCCACCATCGCCGCGCAGGCCACCGCGACGTAGCCGCCGCCGATCAGGGTGGCGGCGCGGGTCCAGCCGCGCTCGGCGCGCGTGAGGATCAGGGCGGCGATCAGGCAGGCCGCGGTGACCGCGAGGCCCGAGCGGAAGAAGGCGCCCTGGGTGGCGAGGCTCGCCGCCACGCCGGCGCCCGCGATCGCCCAGCCCGCGCCGTCGAAGCGGCCGGCGAGCATGCGCCGCAGCTCCCAGCCCATGGCGCCGGCGCAGGCGGCGGCGAAGATCGCCGCCACCCAGCCGCCGAGGCCAAGCGCCAGCGCGGCCAGCGCGGCCATCGCCACGCCGGCCAGCGTTCTTGCGCGAAGATCGGCGAAGCTCCGCGCCTTGGGGGCGCCGGGGGTCATGCGGGTCAGCCGACCGCTCCGAACCGACGTTGCCGGGCGCCGAACGAGGCCAGGGCCTCGCCGAAGCGCTCGACCGAGAAGTCGGGCCAGAAGTCGTCCACGAAGGCGAACTCGGAATAGGCGGTCTGCCAGGGCAGGAAGTTGGAGGTGCGCATCTCTCCCGAGGTGCGGATCACCAGGTCCGGGTCAGGGAAGCCGCAGGTGTCGAGCCGCGCGGCGAGCGCGTCGGCGTCCACGTCGGCGGGGTCCAGCCGGCCGGCCGCCACGTCCTGGGCCAGGCGCCGGGCGGCGCCGGCGATCTCGTCGCGCCCGCCGTAGTTGATGGCGATGGTCAGGTTGAGGCTCTCGTTGCAGGCGGTGTCGGCCTCGAGCCGGGCCATCGCGGCGGCGAGATCCGGCGCCAGGCGCCCGCGCTCGCCGATGAAGCGCACGCGGGCGCCGCGCCGCTTCAGCTCGCGCCCCTCGCGGCGGATGTAGATGGCGAACAACTCCATCAGCCCGGTGACTTCCTCGGCCGAGCGCTTCCAGTTCTCGGTCGAGAAGGCGTAGAGGGTCAGCCACTCGACCCCCAGATCCGGCGCCGCCTCGACGATGCGGCGCACGGTTTCGGCGCCCCGACGGTGGCCGGCCAGACGCGGCAGGCCGCGGGCCTTGGCCCAGCGGCCGTTGCCGTCCATGATGATCGCCACATGGCGCGCACGGTCCCCGCGGTCCGCGGCCGGCGCGGCTGCGGCGCCCGGGCTCTGCGTGTTGACCTCTTCCGCGGCCTGCGCCGCCGACAGGGGCGAGGAATTGAACATTGGCTGCTCCCGAAGGTGCGGTGCGCTCCGCACCCTGTCTTTGTATCCGGCCGTCCGTTACGTCCGCGTGACTCGCCCGGCCGTCGGGCGGATTGAAGGCCGGGGCGGGGCCGGCCGGCGGCGCGGGCCGCTCAGACCTGCATGATCTCTTCCTGCTTGTGCTCCAGCGTCGCGTCGATCTTCTTGATCGCGGCGTCGGTCAGGCTCTGGATCTCGTCGGAGTAGACCTTGGCGTCGTCCTCGCTCAGCCCGTCCTTCTGGGCCTTCTTGACCATGTCCATGCCGTCGCGGCGCACGTTGCGCACGGCGACCTTGGCGGCCTCGGAGTACTGGCCGGCGAGCTTGGCGAGCTCGCGCCGCCGCTCCTCGTTCAGCTCGGGGATCGGCAGGCGGATCAGGGTGCCGTCGACCACCGGGTTCAGGCCCAGGCCTGACGCGCGGATCGCCTTGTCGACCTTGCCGACCATGGCCTTGTCCCAGATCGCGAGCGTCAGCATCCGCGGCTCGGGCACGTTGATGGTGCCGACCTGGTTGATCGGCGTGTCCACGCCATAGGCGTCGACCGTCACCGGATCCAGCATCGAGGCCGTCGCGCGACCGGTGCGCAGCGAGGCGTAATCCTGCTTCAGCGAGGCGAGCGCCCCGTCCATCCGGCGCTCGAGGTCCTCGACGTCGATCTCGATCTCATCGCTCATGAGGTTGTCTCCTCGGGGCGCGAGGTTCCTGTCCCCGCGTCATGACTGCTCGACAATGGTGAATTTTCCGCGACCGCTCAAGACCTCCGCGAAGCCGCCCGACTGGTGCAGCGAGAAGATGATCAGCGGCAGGTTGTTGTCGCGCGCGAGCGCGATCGCCGAGGCGTCCATGACCTTGAGGTTCTTGATCAGCACCTCGTCGTAGCTGATCCGGTCGTAGCGCTTGGCGTCGGGGGTGGTCTTGGGGTCGGCGGTGTAGACCCCGTCGACCTGGGTGCCCTTCATGATCGCGCCGCAGTTCATCTCCATCGCGCGAAGGGTCGCGGCGGTGTCGGTGGTGAAATACGGGTTGCCGGTGCCGGCCGCGAAGATCACCACGCGGCCCTTCTCGAGATGCCGGATGGCGCGGCGGCGAATGTAGGGCTCGCAGATCTGGTCCATGGGGATGGCCGAGACCACCCGGGTCTGCACACCGAGCTCCTCGAGCGCGGACTGCATCCCCAGCGCGTTCATCACGGTCGCGAGCATGCCCATGTAGTCGGCCGAGGCCCGCTCCATCCCCTGCGCCGAGCCCTGGAGCCCGCGGAAGATGTTGCCGCCCCCGATGACGAGGCAGAGTTCGACGCCGATGTCGTGCACGCGCTTCACCTCGGAGGCGATGCGCGCCACGGTGGGCGGATGCAGGCCGAAGCTGGTGTCGCCCATCAGGGCTTCGCCCGATATCTTGAGGAGCACGCGCGGATAGAGAAGCGGGGCGGGCGTCGGGGCGGCCTCGGTCATGCGCGGGAGTCTCCTGTCGGCGGGCGGCTGCAATCTGTCGGAAGGGGGGCCCCGGCGCAAGCGCCGCGGGTGCGGCGCGACGCCTCCGAGGGAGCCGCCGGCTCCGGAGGCGCCGCGTCGGGCGTGGCGAGCGGGGCTGGCGTCAGGCGCGCGGCGCGCGGCGGGCGGGGCGCGGGTGGCGGCCTCGCGAGGCGGGGCTCGCTCGGCGGCCGCGCTGCGCGCGGGCGCCCCGGCGGGGCGCAGGGGGCGCTTCGGGACTCACCCAAGAACAGAGGCCGCGCCTGTCCTCCGCAGCCGTCCGTCGCTGCCTGATGCCTGAGCGACTCGCCCGCAGGGGTCAAGGACAA
>NZ_CAXBOD010000124.1:0-4566 GCF_963977235.1 uncultured Albimonas sp. | reverse complement strand
CGGGCGGCGGGACGGGTCCGGCCGCCGCGGCGCCGGGCGCGGCCCGCGCAAGGCGGCGCCGGCGTCCGCGGGGGTCCCGGCGCCCGGGCGCCTCCGCGCCGAGGGACGGCCCTGCGCGCCGGCGATCTCCGCCGCCAGGCGGGTGTCGGCCCGCGCCGCCTCGGGGCGGTCGTCAATCCGCGCCGCCTCGGGGCGGCGGTCAGTCCGCGCCGCCTCGGGGCGGCGGTCAGTCCGCGCCGCCTCGGGGCGGCGGTCAATCCGCGCCGCCCCGGGGCGGAGGGCGCGCCTGGTCGCCGAAACGCAGCGCTCAGCCCGCCTCCGCAGAGTCGTGCAGCGCCCGGCTGTCGGAGGGCGCCTGCGCGCGATCCTCCATCCCGTAGTCCCGGATCACCCCCGCCACCCGCAGGCGATAGTCGGCAAACAGCGCCCGCCGCCCGGCCGTCTGCGCCGCGCGATGCCGCTCGATCTCCCGCCAGCGGGCGATCGCCGCCTCGTCGCGCCAGAAGCTCAGCGACAGCATCTTGCCCGGCGTCGTCAGGCTCTCGAACCGCTCCACCGAGACGAAGCCCTCCACCTCCTCGAGCACCGGCCGCAGGTCGGCGGCGATGTCGAGATAGGGCTGGCGGCGTCCCTCCCTGGGGGTCACCTCGAAGATCACGGCGATCATGGCTCGGCTCTCCCGGCGTGGGGGGCGGAGGCGAGTCGCACCAAACTGCGCTCCTCCGCCCGGATGAATCTCTGCCGCTGGGCGCGGCTGAAGGCGTCGCGACCCAGCGAATCCCCGCGCAGGGCGGCGCGACAGCGCCTCTCGGGCGGCGAGGTCCGAACCCGAGTATACGCCGTTCGCCGGCGTCGCGCTGCCTTCATGAGAGGCTAGGCGCCCGATCTGCCCGGCGCCCGCGCTCAGACCAACACCCGCATCCCGCTCAGCGTCCGCGCCGCGTGATCCGGCCCGAAGGCCTCGGCCACGGCGCGGTGCAGGAGGCGGGCGTGCAGCTCCTCCTTCGCCTCCACCCGGAACAGCGGCCCCGCAACGGTCAGCGAGAACACCCGCCCCTCCACCGCCACCGGGATCGAGACCCCGCCCAGGTCCGCCGACCAGTAGGAGGCCGAGCGGAACCAGCCTCGCGCCCGGCCCCCCTCGATCTGGGCGCGCACCTCCTCGAGCGTCCGCGCCGCGGCCGGGCCGCGGGCCTCGAACCCGGCCTTGCGCAGGATCGCCTCGCGGTCGCGCTCGGGCATCTGGCTCAGCAGCGCCTGGCCCGACGCGGTCAGGTGGATCGGCACCCGCTGCCCCTGCCGCGCGGCGTAGCGGATCCCGGCCTGCGACTCGGCCGCGGCCAGGAACACCGCGTGCAGCCCCGAGGGCGCGCAGGCCCAGGCGGTCTCGCCCGTCTCGGCCGCGGCCCGCCGCACCAGGCCCGCCAGCCGCTCGGGGGCGGGCTCGCCCTCGGCGATCTCGCCCGCCAGCGCCTGCCAGCGGGGGGTGGGATAATAGCCGCCGCGCGCGCGCGGCTCGTAAAGCCAGCCGCCTTCGGCCAGCGTCACCAAGAGGTTCCAGGTCGAGGAGCGCGGCCAGCCGAAATGCCCCGCCACCTCGGCCAGCGTCGCGGGGCGCTTGCGCGCGGCGAAGAACTCGAGCAGCGCCAGCGCGTTCTCGACCTGTCGGATGGTGGCGGGCATCGGCCTCCCCCTGTCTGGCGCCCCGCCGCCAACCGGCCGGCAGATTGACGGCGGGCAGGGCGGAGGCTATCCCTATCCCAGATGACGAACAATTTGTCCATGATCATGGACAAGACGCAAGGAGACGCCGCCCCATGGGACCGCTCGCAGGCCTTCGGATCCTCGACCTGACCTCGGTGCTGATGGGGCCCTACGCGACCCAGGTGCTGGGCGAGATGGGCGCCGACGTGATCAAGGTCGAGGCGCCCGACGGCGACGTGACCCGCCAGATCGGGCCGCAGCGCAATCCCGGCATGGGGCCGGTGTTCCTGAACGCCAACCGGGGCAAGCGCTCGATCGCGATGGACCTCAAGGCGCCGGGCGGGGCGGAGGCGCTGCTGCGGCTGGCGAAGACCGCCGACGTGCTGGTGACCAACGTCCGCCCCCGGGCCATGGCGCGCCTGGGCCTGGGCGCCGAGGCGCTGGCGCAGGCCAACCCCCGCCTGATCCAGGCCGCGCTGGTGGGCTTCGACCAGCAGGGCCCCTACGCCGACCGCCCCGCCTACGACGACCTGATCCAGGGCGCCGCCGGCATCCCCCACGCCTTCGAGCGGTCGGGCCGCGCGCCCGCCTACATCCCCACGGCGGCCGCCGACCGCATCGTCGGCCTCTCGGCGGTCAACGCGATCCTCGCCGCGGTGATCGAGCGCGAACGCTCGGGCCTCGGCCAGCGGGTCGAGATCCCGATGTTCGAGACCATGGCCGCGATGGTGATGGGCGACCACATGGGGGGGCTGGTCTACGATCCGCCCGAGGGCCCCTCGGGCTACCCCCGGCACCTCTCGCCCGACCGGCGCCCCTACGCCACCGCCGACGGCTGGATCTGCGCGCTGGTCTACACCGACGCCCACTGGAAGCGCTTCTTCGCGGCCATCGGCCGGCCCGAGATGCCCGCCGCCGACGACCGCTACGCGACCTTCCCCGCGCGCATGGCCAACATCAACCTCGTCTACTCCGAGCTTTCGGCGATCCTGCAGACCCGCTCGACCGAGGAGTGGCTCGCCCTGTTCCAGGAGGCCGACATCCCCGCCATGCCGATGCACAGTTTCGAGAGCCTGCTCGAGGACCCCCACCTGGCCGCCACCGGCTTCTTCCGGCGCGAGGAGCACCCCACCGAGGGCCCGATCCTGGGCATGGCCGTGCCCGCCCGCTTCGCCCGCACCCCCGCCGCCCCCGACCGCCCCGCGCCGGGGCTCGGCGCCGACGGCGAGGCGGTGCTGGCCGAGGCCGGCTTCTCCGACGACGAGATCGCCGCGCTGACCCAGGCCGGCGCCCTGCGCCGCCCCGACTGACCCCCCCGGAGGTTTTGCAATGGACTTCGCCCTCACCGACGACCAGACCCAGATCAAGGATGCGATCGCGCGCATCTGCGCGCGGTTCGACGACGCCTACTGGCTCAGGCGCGACCGCGAGGGCGGCTTCCCCACCGACTTCTACGACGCGCTGGCGGCGGAAGGCTGGCTGGGCATCTGCACCAAGGAGGCGCAGGGCGGCGCGGGCCTGGGGGTCACCGAGGCCTCGATCATGATGCGCGAGATCGCGGAGTCGGGGGCCGGCCTCTCGGGCGCCTCGGCCGTGCACATCAACATCTTCGGCCTGAAGCCCGTCGACGTCTTCGGCACCGACGAGCAGAAGGAGCGGATGATCCGCCCCATGGCCGAGGGTCGCGCCAAGGCCTGCTTCGGGGTGACCGAGCCCAACACCGGCCTCAACACCACCCAGCTGAAGCTGCGCGCCGAGAAGCGCGGCGACCGCTATGTGGTGAACGGGCAGAAGGTGTGGATCTCGACCGCGCAGGTGGCCGACAACATCCTGCTGCTGGCCCGCACCACCCCGCTCGAGGAGGTGAAAAGCCCGACCGAGGGGCTGAGCCTCTTCTACACCCCCTTCGACCGCGACCGCATCCGGGTCCGCGAGATCGAGAAGATGGGCCGCAAGGCGGTCGACTCCAACGAGCTGTTCTTCGAGGATTTCGAGATCCCTGAGGCCGACCGCATCGGCGAGGAGGGCCGCGGCTTCCGCTACATCCTCGACGGCATGAACCCCGAGCGGATCCTGATCGCGGCCGAGGCGGTGGGCCTGGGCTTCGCGGCCCTGCGCAAGGCGACGGACTACGCCAAGGAGCGGATCGTCTTCAACCGCCCCATCGGCCAGAACCAGGCGATCCAGCACCCCCTGGCGCAGAAATACGCGGCGCTCGAGGCGGCGTGGTGGGTGACGATGAAGGCGGCCTGGGAATACGACAACGGGATGCCCTGCGGCGCCTCGGCCAACATGGCGAAGTACCTGGCCGGCGAGGCCGGTTTCGACGCCTGCCAGCAGGCGGTGATGACCCACGGCGGCTTCGGCTATGCGCGCGAGTACCATGTCGAGCGCTACCTGCGTGAAAGCCTGATCCCGCGCATCGCCCCCGTCTCGCCCCAGCTGGCCCTGTGCTTCATTGCCGAGCGGGTGCTGGGGCTGCCCAAGTCCTACTGACCCTGCGCGGGCGCCTGGGACGCGGGCGCCCCGGCGCGTCCGCGATGCGGCCGCGACCGCCCCGCCCTGCGTCCCCTCCGATGGGTCACCTTGCGTCGGGGCGGCTGCGTCTGGCAGTTCAGAGGTGGGGCAACGCGGCGCGCCCGCGCTCTCGGCCCCGGGGGGGGCCGGCCCCCGGATCGCCCGCGAGAGGGACCCGCGCACCCTGCGCGCCCGCTCTCGCCCCGGTCTTTGCTCCACGCGGCGTCCGTCACGTGCTCACCCTGACCGCTTCTGCGCCCGCCCCGCCGGCCATCCCGACCCGCGCGCCCCGACGGGGACGCAGGGCGGGGCGGTCGCGGCCGCGCAGCGGACGCGCCGGGGCGC
>NZ_CAXBOD010000123.1:0-4749 GCF_963977235.1 uncultured Albimonas sp. | reverse complement strand
AGGAGAAGCTCCGCTTCGCCATCCGTGAGGGCGGCCGCACCGTCGGCGCGGGCGTCGTCTCCAAGATCCTCAAGTGATCCCGCGCGCCCGCCTGGGCGCCTGAGACGCAGACATCGGAAGGGCCGCGGCGCAGAACGCCGCGGCCCTTTCGCTTGCCGGCGCTTCCGCTCGGCGACGCGACGGGCGGGCCTCCTTCCCCGTTCCCGCGCGATCCGTCGCGAGACGGGTTTCCTGACAAGCTGTGCCACGGCCCCGCCGGCCCTACGCCCGCCCCGCGCCGCCTGACGCCTGAGCGGAGGCCGCCGTTGGCCCCGCGCCGCGCCGCGGCAAGTCCCCTCGCCGGACCCAGTTTTGCGCCGCCTAGACCGCTTTGCGGAAAGATCAAGGCGGACCAACAAAGTTTAATCGACCTTCAATCCTCTTCGGGTCAGGCTCGACGCTTCGAACTCCAGGTCCGAGGTGCAGATGAGCCGAGCCCGATCCCGTCCCGCCCCGCGCGCGCCGCGCCGCGCCGCCGCCCTCGCGCTCGCGCTCGCCGCGCTGGCCGCCGCCGGGCTCGCGCCTGCCGAGCCCGCCCGAGCCGCGGCCTGGAGCCGGGCCGCCGACCACGCGGTCGCAGCCCAGCCCTCGACCGACGCCTGGGCGCTGGCCGCGGCCCTGTGCGACGGCGGGCTGACGGACACGGTGCTCAGCAAGACCGAGCCGCTGGTCGGCCGCTCCCTGACCCGGATCGAAGAGGTGGGCCCCGAGATCAGCGACGCCGCCCGCCCCCTGCTCGAGGATCTGGTGCTCGACCAGCTTCGCGGGCGCATCCGCGGCCGGCTGATTCCGGCCCTGGTCGACGCCTATCTCGACAGTTTCTCGCCCGGCGAGCTCGACGCGATGATGAGCCGACGCCTCGCCCCGCAGAGCCCCGGCGCCCAGCCCGACCACACCAGCTTCCTGCGCCGGGTGAACGGCCGGCTGAGCGCGATCTCCCTCGTCGCCCTTGGCGAGAGCTTCGCCGCCGGCCGCGACCTGATCGAGCGCGACGGCGAGGCGCTTCCGGTCGACGCCGGCGACCGGCGCGCGGCGATCGAGATCCTCGACATCCTCGCCCAGCTGACCGAGCGCCACGCCCGCCAGCTCTCGCCCCGCTGAGCCGCCGCGCGCCAGCCACGCGCCCGGGGCAGGGTCCGGGCGCGCCTCGATCCCTGGTTTCGCGCGGCGGTCGCGGCCGCGCCGGGCCCCGTGTCCGCCCTACAGCTTCCAGAAGAAATGCGCGCCGATCTCGGCCATCAGGCGCGCCTGGCGGGTCCAGTAGGGACGCACCCGTCGATTGTGGAACATGTTGGCGCCGTTGGTCGGGTCCTCGACCTCGCCGGCCAGCACCCGCTGGGCCACGTTCAGCGACTGGGCGTATTCGTGCGCATGGCCCGCCACGTCCGAGCGTCCGTCGCAGAACCAGCTGAACTGGCAGGGCCGCGCGGCGCCGCCCTGCTTGACCACCTCGCAGACGTCGTCGGGATAGCCCGAGGCCTCGGCCCGGTTCAGCACCACCCAGGCCACCGCGCTCTGCTCGCGCTCGTCCCGGCCGCGGCTCTCGAAATAGACGGTGCGCGCGAGGCAGGTCAGCGGGTCCTCGAGCGGCGAGTCCGGCGCGCCCGGCTGCGGCGCCACCGGCAGGGTCGAGGCCACGACCGGCCAGCGCAGGCGCGGGGCGCCCTCGTTCCCGTCGGCCGGCTCGAGGGCCGCGCGATGGCCGGTGCGGGCCAGGGCGAGCGGCCTGATCGACTGCGGCTCCCCCTGTTCCAGGGCCGTGCGCGGCGGCGCATCGGGCGCCATGGCGCATCCCGCGACAAGCAGCGCCGCGGCGAACAAGGCGAACAGGGGTGGCGTCATCGAGTCGTCCCGGCGGTTGCGATTGGGCGGACCCTCCGGGGGCTCCGCGGCAAAATTCGGGCGCCGGACCTGCGACGCGCGCGACCAGTAATCTCCGGTTCGCGGCGCGGAGCAAGCGGATCGATCGCGCCCCCCGGGCTTCGCGCGGTCTCCCGCCCCCGCCGACCCGATCTGCAGCCCCCCGATCGCCCCGCACGCCCCCCGAGTCGCGCCCTTGCCGACGCGCCGGACCTTTCCGCGCCGCCGCCCGCCACAGGGCCCGCGAGGGGGACGGTCGGGCGGGGCGAGAGCGTCGCGCAGCGGCGCGCGAGGGCCGCCCCGACCGTCCGCGCTCGGCTTTCCACCCCGCGACCCTTGCCCCGGCCAGGCGCGGCCCCTAGCTTTTCCCCGCCGGCGCGCCCGGCCGGCTCCGCCTCGCCCGCGCCGTTCAGATCGCCCGCGCCGGAGGCTTCGTCACCGCCTCGGCCTCTCCGCCTGCTCCGGCCGTCAGCCCGCTTGCGGATGCCAATCGGGATCCGCGCCGCCCCCCTCCCGGCCCCGAGCCGCCCTCCGCCGTTCCGTCCCGGCCGCCAGGACCCGGGGCCCAGCCCGAAAGGACCCGCCCATGAAAACCGTTCAGGCCGGCGCCGCCCGCATCCCCGCGCTGGGGTTCGGCACCTGGAAACTGAAGGGGCGGGAGGCGACCGACATGGTCGCCCGCGCCCTCGCCGAAGGCTGGCGGCATGTCGACACCGCCCGCATGTATGGCAACGAGACCGAGGTCGGCGCCGGCCTGCGCGCCGCCTCCGTCCCGCGAGCGGACGTCTTCCTGACCACCAAGATCTGGCCCGACGACCACGCCCCCGCGGCGCTGCGCGCGGCGGCCGAGGATTCGCTGCGCCGGCTCGGCGTCGACCATGTCGATCTGATGCTGCTGCACTGGCCCTCGAAGACCGCGCCGCTGGAGGAGACGATCCCCGCGCTGACCCGGCTTGTCGCCGACGGGCTCGCGGCCCATGTCGGCGTCTCCAACTTCCCGCGCTGGCAGCTGCGCGAGGCCGCGGCGCTCGCCGAGGTCCCGCTCGCCACCAACCAGGTCGAATTTCACCCGTTCTTCGACCAGTCGGCGATGCTCTCGCAGCTGGCCGAGCTGGACATGGCGCTGACCGCCTACATTCCGCTCGCCCGCGGCAAGGCGGCGACCGACGCGACGTTGGCCCGGATCGGCGAGGCGCATGGCGCCTCCGCCGCCGCCGTGGCGCTGGCCTGGATCCTGTCGAAGGGGGCGATCGCGATTCCCAAGACCGCCAGCCCCGCCCGTCTGGCGCAGAACGCCGCCGCGCTTGATCTGGCCCTGACGCCTGCCGAGATCGCGCAGATCGACGCGCTCGCCACCGGCCCGCGGCTGGTCAGCGATCCCTCGCGCCCCGAGCTGACGCCCGACTGGGACTGACCCTGCAGTCGGGCGCTGCGGCCGACGTCGGACCGCGGCCCTGCGGCGGATGCCGGGAGGCCGCAACCGCGCCAGGACGGCGCGCAGGAGGCCGGCGCGCATCAAAAGGGGGAGGGGCGCGCCCCTCCCCCCTGGGAAGATCGGATCCGCGGTGGGCGCGGGGATCACTCGATCCGGCTCAGCCGCATCCGGTAGAACTTGCCGTTGTTGAGCTGGATGTCGGCCTCGATGTAGCGCTGGCCGGCCTGCTCGAACAGGATCGCGTGGGCGTTCAGCACCATGATGTGGCCGGTGCGGGTGAAGGCGCCGGTCCAGCGCTGCACCGGCCGCTCCTCGCCCTCGAGCTCGACGCGCAGCATGCCGCGGGCAAGCGTGCCCTGCACGTCGGCGATGGTCAGGCGCGCCGTGCCCACGATGCCGCCCTCGGTCTCGAAATAGCGCATGTTGACGACCTTGAAGGGCCCCTCCCAGACGCCGACGTAGCGGCCGGGCTCGGAGGGGTCCATGCGCACCTCGCGCACCGCGCCCCCGCCGCCCTCGAAACGGCCGGCAGGGGGGGCGCCGGGGATGTAGTCGTCGTCCTCGCCGGTCACCTGGACCGAGCTCGCGCCCTCGCGCGAGGAGGCGGCCTTGGCCGGGTCGGCGCCGGGCAGCGCGGCGAGCGTCGCGGCGAGCGCGACCGCGCCGAGCGCCAGGCCCGCGGGGCGCGCGGCGGCGCGAAGGCTCGAGAGCAGTCGGTCGAGGGATCGGGTCATGGGGATCTCCTTGAGAGGTCGCCGGTCAGGAGGCCGCGCGCCGCGCCGCCGAGGCGACGTATTCGCCCACGACATGGCGTTCTCCGGCGACGCTGAGGCGGCGGACGGCCTCGGCGAGGGGCATCCAGACAGGGGTGTGGTCGGGCTCCAGCGGCGGGCCCAGGGGGCGGCCGGCGCGGCACAAGTAGATGTGGCAGATCTTGCGCGCCCACATCTGGTAGTCGGGCATCCAGCGGTATTGCTGGAAGGCGCCGAGACGGCGCAGCGGGCGGACGCTGTAGCCGGTCTCCTCGCGGACCTCGCGGGACAGGGCGCGCAGGGGGCTCTCGCCGGGGTCGACGCCGCCGCCGGGGAGGAGGAAGGATTCGCCCGCGTTTGGGGTCGCGGCGAGCAGCATGCGGCCGGCGCGCGGGCCCGAGCCCAGGATCGCCGCGTAGGCGCCCGGGCGCTCGCGGTAAGGGGCGTCGGACCGCCAGGGTTCTCCGAAACGGCGCATGGGGCGCACCATCCGCCGCGGCGGGGGCGGCGGCAAGGGGCGCGGAGTCGCGGGGGCTGGCCGCCTGCGGCGCAGGCGGGCGCCGCGTCGGGGCAGGCGCCGGTTGGATCGCGCCCGCCCGCGGCGCTTGGCGGGCGGCGCGCCGGGGCCGGGCCGCCTGCGGGGCAGGCGGGCGCCGCGACGGA
>NZ_CAXBOD010000122.1:0-4812 GCF_963977235.1 uncultured Albimonas sp. | reverse complement strand
GTCGGCAGGAACTTCGGGGGAAGCTTCGGGGCGGGGGGTCATGCGGCCTCCTTCCGGTCGAGGGCGGCGCCGGGGGTCAGCACCACCTTGGTCCAGGCGTCAGGGGTCTTGCGGAAGCCCTCGTAGCCGCGGGGCGCGTCCTCCAGCGGCAGGCGGTGGCTGATCAGGAAGGTGGCGTTGATCTTCCCCTCCCGGATCCGGTGCAGAAGGTCGGGCAGGTAGCGCTGGACATGGGTCTGGCCGCTGCGCACCTGCAGCCCCTTCTCCATCAGCGCGCCCATCGGGAATTTGTCCATGAACCCGCCATAGACGCCGGGGATCGAGACGCGCCCGCCCTTGCGCACCGCCATCAGCGCTTCGCGCAGGGCGTGGCCCTTGTCGGCGCCCACGCCCACCGCCTGCTTGAGGTCGTCGAGCCAGGCGTCGGGCGCGAAGCCGTGCGCCTCCATCCCCACCGCGTCGATCACCGCGTCGGGGCCCTCGCCCCCGGTCATCTCGCGCAGCGCCTCCAGCACCCGGGTCCGGGTCGAGTCCACCACCTTCGCGCCCAGGCCGCGGGCCAGCTCCAGCCTTCCAGGCCAGCGGTCGACGACGATCACCTGCCCCGCGCCCATCAGCAGCGCCGACTGCGCGGCGAAGAGGCCGACCGGACCCGCCCCCCAGACGGCGACCGTTTCGCCGGGGACGATGTCGCAGTTCTCCGCCGCCATCCACCCGGTGGGCAGGATGTCCGACAGGAACAGCGCCTGCTCATCGCCCACGTCGTCGGGGATCTCGATCGGGCCGACGTCGGAGAAGGGGACCCGCACATATTCCGCCTGGCCCCCGGCATAGCCCCCGGTCAGATGCGAATAGCCGAACAGCGCCGAGAGCGGCTGGCCGTAGAGCGCCTCGCTGACATCCTGGTTGGCCACGGGGTTTGAGTTGTCGCAGCCCGAGAACTGCCGGCGGCGGCAGGGCGCGCAGCCGCCGCAGGCGATGGTGAATGGGATCACCACCCGGGCGCCCCTCGTCAGGGGGCTGGCGGGGCCGGTCTCGACCACGCGGCCCATGAACTCGTGCCCCAGGACGTCGCCCTTGCGCATGCCGGGGATCACCCCGTCGTAGAGGTGCAGGTCCGAACCGCAGATCGCGGTCGAGGTGACCTCGATGATCGCGTCGCGTGGATTCACGATCCCCGGATCGGGGACCGTGTCGACGCGAACGTCGTGCTTGCCGTGCCAGGTGAGCGCACGCATGGGCCGTCTCCCTTTCGGTATTCGGTGGCGGCGGTTCAGTGGGGGCGGGAGCGGGAGGAGGCGATTTCCCCTGTCTCCAGCAGCATCTTCAGGCGCTTGAGCTCGCGCCGGCCCTGCAGGGCCGGGTCGCGGCCGTAGAGCATGCGGATCCAGCTTCCCAGCCGCCCGCCCGGGGGGATGTAGGCGACCACCGCCTGCACTTCGGTGCCGCGGCCGGCAGGCGCATCGCGGAAGCGGACCTTGCCGCGGGTCTCGATCTCGGAGGCCTCGGTCGAGGCCCAGGCGATCTCGTCGCCCGGCCGGTCGGAGACCAGCTCCGCCACCACCGCCAGCGTCCGCCCCTCGGGCCCGGCGAGCGCCCAGCGCACCGTGCCGTCCACTTCGTGGGCATGGACGACATGCTCCATGAACCGGGGCAGGTTCGCGACGTCGCGCCAGAAGCGGTAGACCTCCTCTCGCGGACGGTCGATGGTCACCGTGCGGCCCGCCACCTCCCAGTCGCCGAAGCGTCCGCGGCGGGCGGCCCGACCAGGGGCGTCGTCGGGGGGATGGCGCAGGTCAGCGGCCTGCAGGGCGCGCGCCGCGCGCCAGCCGGCGAAGAGCGCAGCGCCGATCCCCAGCCCGACCACCGCCGCCGAGGCCCCGGCGCGCAGGCTTTCGCCACGGCGCCGCGAGCGGGGGTCGAGCGCTGCGCCGCTGGCCGCGCCCGCGCGCAGCCTCGCGAGGGGATGGGGAAGGTCGGAGCGGGACATCGCGGTCTCCTGCACGAACAGCGGCGCGGCCGACGCGGCGCACGCCTGTCCGCTCCCAACCCCGCCGGAGGACAAAGGTTCCCCTGAATCGCACGCGCGACGCGGAACCATCCTCCATTCCGCGGGTTCAGCAGGACCCACACAGGACAAGGAGCAGGACATGACCAGGGCCAGCGTCTCCGTCGCCGAAGACGGACGGTCGGTGGAGTTCAAGACCGAAGACGGCGCCCGCGTGCGCGTCGACCTCCCTGCGTCCCGCCACGACGTGCCGGCCGAGGTGCGGGCCCGCGCGGTGATCGGCGCCATCGCGACGGAGGCCGACCGCGAGGCAGCGAGGGATCCGGTGGACGAGGGACTCGAGGAAACGTTCCCCGCCAGCGATCCCGCCGCGATCTCCGACCCCGCCACGCTGTCGCGCCGCAAGGGCTGACGCCGCAGAGGCAGACGGTGGGGGCGGGGCGAACATAACCGGGGGCGCCGCGGCCGGGAGAGTCGGTCGGCCGCGGCGCGCTCCCCCGCCCTGCCCGCGGCGCGGCTCTGGACGGACCGCGCCTCTCCGAAGGCGTCCGGGCCGGGGAGCATCGGGGGGCTTCTGCGCAGACCGCCCGGACCGGCGGACCGGGGGGGCGGCCCGCCGAGCCCGCCGGTCAGGCGCCGGTGGGCTCGAGCACCGCGCAGGCCACCCGGTCGCCCGCGGCGCCGGCGGGGGCGGAGCGGTAGTCGTCCGCCCCGGCATGGATCACCAGCGCCGCGCCGTCCTCATCCAGCACGCTCGTCTCGGCGCCGGGGGTCAGGGATAGGCCGTGGGCGAAATACTCGACCGCGGCCCGCCCGTCGTCGCCGGCGTGAAGGTTCGGCAGATCGCCGGGATGCGGCCCCGGCGCGTTGCGCACGCCATGTTCGCGGTCGGCGGCGAGATGGCCGCCCGCGCTCTTGAACCCGCCCTCGGCGTCGCATTCGCCGGTGCGATGGACATGCACCACATGCCGCCCGGGCTCGAGCCCCGAGACCTCGATCGCGACCAGCATCACGCCGGAGGCGGTCTCCTCCATCGAGACCGTGCCCTCGACCTGCGGGCCGGAGACGCCGGCGGGGTTGGCGCCGGCGATGTCGCCGCGCACGCGGTCGCCCTCGGCGGCGTGGACCAGACCCGGCAGCAGCAGCGCCAGCACGGTCAGCCCGAGCCAGGCGCCGATGGACTGGCGCGGCGGGGCGGCCGGGTTGCGGCGCGGCGCCGGGGCGCCGGGAAGGGGGAGGGGGAATTCTCCGTAGAGCATCGTGCATCTCCGGTTCGGTTCGAAGTCGCCCGTCGGGGACGGCGGGCCCGTCTTCCCCTGCAACCCGCGGGGCGGCGAATTGTTCGAACATCCCCTTGTTCGAGCATCACCGGGGGGATCGCGCCGGATCCGACGTTCAGAGCGGCCCCGGCCGCGGCGGAAAGGCGGAAGGGGCCGGGCTGCGGGCGAGGACCTGCCCGTCGCCCGACCGCGGCGCCGACAGTGGGCGGCGTCAGCCGCCGCCGGTGACCGGGAGGATCGTGCCCGTCACATAGCTGGACATCTGTGGGGAGGCGAGGAACAGGTAAGCCGGCGCCAGTTCCTCGGGCTGCGCGGGGCGGCCCATCGGGGTGTTCTCGCCGAAGTGCTTCACGCCCTCGGGCCCGCGGTCTGCGGGATTCAGCGGCGTCCACACCGGCCCCGGCGCCACGGCGTTCACCCGGATGCCCTTCGGCAGCAGGGTCTGCGCCAGCGACTGGGTGAAGGCGTGGATCCCGCCCTTGGAGGTCGCGTAGTCCACCGCGCCCCCCGAGCCGCGCAGTCCCGCCACCGAGCCGGAGTTCACGATCGCGCCCCCTTCGGGCAGGCGGCGTGCCGCGGCCTGGCTCATGTGGAACAGGCCCATGAGGTTAGTGCGCAGCGTCTCCTCGACCTGCTCGGGGGGCAGCGCCTCGAACTCGGAGGCGTGGAGCTGGAAGGCGGCGTTGTTGACGAGCACGTCCAGGCCCCCGAAGCTGCGCGCCGTACGGGAGACGGCGGCCTCGCAATGCTCGGCGTCGCCGACGTCGCCGGGGATCAGCAGGCAGCGGCGGCCCTCGGCCTCGACCAGGCGGCCGGTCTCTTCGGCGTCCTCGTGCTCGTCGAGATAGGCGACAGCGACGTCGGCCCCTTCGCGGGCGAAGAGCACCGCCACCGCCCGTCCGATGCCGGAGTCGCCGCCGGTGACCAGCGTCGACATCCCCTCCAGCTTGCCCGAGCCGCGCCAGTAGGGCGCGTCGCACATCGGCTGCGGGTCGAGCGCGGCCTCGCGGCCGGGCTTCTCCTGGTGCTGGGCGGGCTGGGGAGCGACGGGGTAATCGCGCGCGCCGGTCTGGGGGGCGCGGCGCAGGGAGGGCCGGCCGAGATCGGCCGCTTCGCGGGCGCCGGTCTCCTGCTGCACGTCGCGATGGCGGGCCGCGGTCTCTCGGGCCTCCTGCGGGTCGGCGGCGGGGTCCTCGGGATAGGCGCGGTCGTCGGTCATCGGGCGGTCTCCTGTTGGCGTCGGGGTCGCGGCGTCCGGGTCCCAAACCATCGGCGGCGCCGGATGTTCCGCCGCAAGCCGCACGGCGCCGCGTGATGGAACATCCGCGCGCCCCGCGGGTTCCCGAGGCCGGACGCGACCGATCCCGCCCAGATCCAGCAAGGAGAGCGGCCGAACCGGATCGGCGCCGCCGAGCCCGCATCTCGCTGTGCGACGCGGTCACGCCGCTGCCGGCCGAGGCCGCCTGCGGCTGGGCCGGGGCGCCGGTCTCGGCGCTGGGCGGGCGGCGACAGGCGGGGACCCTG
>NZ_CAXBOD010000121.1:0-5071 GCF_963977235.1 uncultured Albimonas sp. | reverse complement strand
GTGAGTCAGGAGCCCGCCGGAGGCTCCAGTCCTCGACCCTCCACGCTCCCCCCACTCATGCGCAACTCAGCCAAGCCCGCCCGCAGGGCGCCTCCTCCCCCTTCCCCGAGAAACGCGAAGGGGCCCGGCGTCCCCGCCGGGCCCCTTCGTCCGTGCCTCGCGCCGCGCCTTACTGGTTGCGCTGGCGGTAGCTGATGCGCCGGACCGACCCGGTGCGCGAGCGCATCAGGATCGTCTCGGTCTCCATCCAGTCGCCGTCGCGCCGCGCGGCGTGCAGGATCGAGCCGTCGGTGACGCCTGTGGCCGCGAAGATCACGTCGTCGGTCACCATGTCGGTCAGCGAATAGATCCGGTCGAAATCGGTGATCCCGGCCTTCGTCGCCCGGCCCCGCTCGTCGTCGTTGCGGAACAGCAGCCGGCCCTGGATCTGGCCGCCCATGCAGCGCAGCGCGGCCGCGGCCAGCACGCCCTCGGGCGCCCCGCCCGAGCCCATGTACATGTCGATGCCCGTCAGGTCCGCCTCGGCGCAGTGGATCACGCCGGCCACGTCGCCGTCGGTGATCAGGCGGATCGCGGCGCCGGTCTCGCGGACCTCGCGCACCATTTCCTCGTGGCGGGGCCGCTCGAGGATGCAGCAGGTCACGTCCGAGGGCTTGCCCCCCTTGGCCTTGGCCAGCGCCAGCACCCGCTCGGTCGGGGTCATGTCGAGGTGGACGACCCCCTCGGCATAGCCCGGGCCGATCGCCAGCTTGTCCATGTAGACGTCGGGCGCGTGCAGCATCGAGCCGCGCGGCGCCATCGCGATCACGGCCAGCGAGTTGGGCATGTCCTTGGCGCAGAGGGTGGTGCCCTCCAGCGGGTCGAGGGCGATGTCGACGGCCGGACCGCCGCCCTGGCCCACTTCCTCGCCGATGTAGAGCATCGGCGCCTCGTCGCGCTCGCCCTCGCCGATGACCACCACCCCCTGGATGTGGAGCAGGTTCAGCTGGGTGCGCATGGCGTCGACGGCGGCCTGGTCGGCGGCCTTCTCGTCGCCCCGCCCCACCAGTTTCGCCGCGGCGATGGCGGCGGCTTCCGACACGCGGGCCAGTCCCAGGGACAGCATGCGGTCGGCGAAGATGCCGCCGGGTTCCTTGATAGAGTCGGGCATGGACGCTCCTCGGGTCGCGCGATCTTGATGGAGGCCGTGGCCCCGTCGCTTCCTACGAAGCGGGGGGCCCGGCGGCAAGGGAAACTCATGTGACGCGGGCGCGCGGGGCGGACGCCGCAGGGCGCCAAAAGCAGCTTTCACGCCGAACTTGGCAATTCTTTGGAAAGGGATCGGCGCTATTCCGGCGCTGACGCATAGAGAGGAGTTGCCGGATGTTCGGACTTTCCCGCCCTGCCGCGCGTGGCGCCGATCCCCTCCGCAGGGCGCTGGACGCCGCCTGGGCGGTGATCGAGTTCACGCCCGACGGGCAGATCATCGACGCCAACCCAGCCTTCCTGAAGCTGGTGGGCTACACGCATGCCGAACTGGTGGGACAGCACCACCGCGTGCTCTGCCCGCCCGAGGTGACCCAGAGCGACTACTACCGCAGCTTCTGGACCCGCCTCGCGGCGGGGGAGCCCCTGGACGGCCGCTTCCGGCGCGTCGCCAAGGGCGGCAAGTCGTGTTTCCTGCGCGCCTCCTACATGCCGGTGCGCGACGATGCCGACAAGGTGGTGCGGGTGATGAAGCTCGCCGTCGACGTCACCGACGACGCCACCCATGAGCTCGACGCCCGCGGCAAGATCGACGCGATCTCCCGCGTGCAGGCGGTGATCGAGTTCGACACCAAGGGCAACATCCTGGACGCGAACGAGAATTTCCTGAAGACGATGGGCTGGCGCCTCGACGAGATCAAGGGCCGCCACCACCGCATCTTCATGCCCGACGGCGCGGCCGACACCAGCGAATACGCCGAATTCTGGCGCGGCCTCGCCCGGGGGGAGCCGGTGACCGACGAATTCCGCCGCCGCTCCAAGGACGGGTCCGACGTCTGGATCCAGGCCACCTACAACCCGGTGAAGGACCGCTACGGCGAAGTGCTGCGCATCGTGAAGTTCGCCCAGAACATCACCCCGCGGATCACCTCGGTGCGCCGTCTGGGCGAGATGCTCTCGCGGCTGGCCGAGGGGGATCTCGACGCCGCCGACGACGCGCCGATGGATCCCGCCTTCGCGCCGCTGCGCGACGACGTCACCTCGCTGCGCGACTCCTGGCGCGAACTGGTCGAGCGGATGCGCAGCGCCATGGACCGGATCAGCCATGGCTCGACCGACATCCGCGGCGGCGCCGACGACCTCTCCGACCGGGCCGAGCGGCAGGCCGCGACGCTCGAGGAGATCGCGGCCACCGTCGAGGAGCTCTCGGCCACGATCAACGCCACGGCCAACAACTCCCGCGACGGGGAGCAGGTGGTCCGCCGCGCCGCCGAGCGGACCGAACAGGGCCAGCAGGTGATCGAGCAGGCCACCGACGCGGTGCGCACGATCGAGGAAAGCTCCAAGCGGATCAACGAGATCAACGGCGCCATCGAGTCGATCGCCTTCCAGACCAACCTTCTGGCGCTGAACGCCGCGGTCGAGGCCGCCCGCGCCGGCGAGGCCGGCAAGGGCTTCGCCGTGGTCGCCTCGGAGGTGCGCAATCTCGCCCAGCGCTCCTCGGACGCGGCCGCCGACACCACGCGGCTGATCAAGCAGAGCTCTTCGGACGTCGAACAGGGCGCCAAGCTGATGGCCTCGGCGGTGGAGGTCTTCGCCGAAATTCGCGGCCAGGTCGGGGAGCTTGCGCGCAAGATCGCCGAGATCAACTCGGCCAACACCGAGCAGGCCTCGGGCGTGAACGAGATCAACCATGCGATGAGCGAGCTGGACTCCAACACCCAGCGCAACGCCGAGATCTCGACCCGCAACGCCTCGGCCGCCCGCGATCTCGACCAGGAGCTTGCGACCCTGCAGGAGATGCTGGCCTTCTTCCGCTGCACCACCGCCGGCGCCCGCCCATCCTCCGGCGCCCGCCCCGCAGCGCGCGCGGCCTGACCCGGCGCCCTGATCGGGCGATCTGACCGGGGGATCTGGCAGGGAGATCTGACCTGGGGATCTGACCCCGGGGATCTGACCGGGCGCCGCCTGACCGCGGCGCCCGGCGTCCCCTCGGCAAGCGATCCCTCCGGCGATCCCCGCGCGGCTCGCAGCGCCAGGTCGCGGCACACGGCCCCTCGGGCCCGCCGCCCGCTCCCGGCAGGGCGCGAGAACCGACGGGATCGGCCACGGGGCGACCCTTCCCCCAAGATCCTTCCCCGAAAACGCCAAAGGCCCTCCCCGCTTCCGGGGAGGGCCTTCTCGTTCCGAGTCCTCGCCGCCGTGACAGGGCCATGGCTCTCAGCGCCCCGCTGTCACGATCGATTCCGGCTCCTGACGACGGGGCCGGCCGCCTGCGTGCCCGGCACGCCGTTCCATCGGTCGCCCTGAGGCAAGGTCCCCGGCCGGGCGCGGAAGCCATCCGCCCCCCCCCGCGTCGCCGGCGCGGCGCGTCGCGGCGCATCGAAGGCCAATGGCTCAGAGGCTCAGAGGCTCAGAGGATCTCCACCCGCAGCGCCATCGGCGCGTCGATGCATTCCTCCATCGCCCCCAGCCGCCCCAGCGCTCCGTCCAGCGAGGCGCGCTCGGCGGGGTGAGTGACGAAGATCACCGGGGCCGCGCCGCCCTCGTGGTCGTACTGGCGCATCTGGCGGATCGAGACGCCCTCCTCGCCCAGCGCCGCGGTGACCTTGGCAAGCGTCCCCGGCGCGTCCTGCAGCGACATGCGCAGATAGTAGGCCGCGGCCTCCGCGTCCGAGGCCCGCGGCGCCGCCGCCAGCCGCGCGGCCGGCACGCCGAAGGTCGCCCCCACCTGGCCGCGGGCGATGTCGAGCACGTCGGCCATCACCGCCGAAGCGGTCGGCCCCTGCCCCGCGCCCGGCCCCTCGAACACCGTCTGGCCGACGAAATCGCCCTCGACCACCACCGCGTTGGTCACGCCCGAAAGCTGCCCGATCGAGCTCTCGGCCGGCACCAGGCAAGGCGTCATCCGCTGCTCGAGCCCGTCGGGGGTCATCTTGGCCACCCCCAGCAGCTTGATGCGGAAGCCCATGTCGCGCGCCTGGGCGATGTCGGTCAGGGTCACCCGGTCGATGCCCTCGGTCTGCACGCCGGCGAAGTCGACCCGCGTGCCGTAGGCGATCGCGGCCAGCAGCGCCAGCTTGTGGGCGGCGTCGATGCCACCGACGTCGAAGGTCGGATCGGCCTCGGCGAAGCCCAGCTTCTGCGCGTCCTCCAGCACCGTCTCGTAGGGGGCGCCGGTGGCCTCCATCTCGGTGAGGATGTAGTTGCAGGTGCCGTTCATCACGCCCATCAGGCGCACGATGCCATTGGCCGCCAGACCCTCGCCCAGCGCCTTGACGATGGGGATGCCGCCGCAGACCGCGGCCTCGAACTTCAGCGCCCGGCCGGCGGCCTCGGCCTGCTCGGCCATCGCCTGGCCGTGGTGGGCCAGCATCGCCTTGTTGGCGGTGACCACGTGCTTGCCCGTCTCCAGCGCGGTCTCGACGCAGGCCTTGGCGGGGCCGTCCTCGCCCCCCATCAGCTCGATCAGCAGGTCGACGTCGTCGCGCCGCGCCAGCGCCACGGGGTCGTCCTCCCAGTCGTAACCCGAGAGGTCCACCCCCCGGTCGCGGTTGCGCGAGCGTGCGCAGACCGCCGTGATGGTCACCGGCCGACCGCCCCGCGCCTCGAGCATCGCGGCATGGGTCTGGACGATCCTGACCACCCCCGCGCCCACGGTTCCAAGTCCGGCGATGCCCAGGCGGAGAGGTTCGGTCATGATGCCCCTTGCGGATGTCTGCAGGTGTCGGGCGGCGGCCCGCGCCCTTGCTAGCCCCAAGCCGACGGCGCCGCAACAGCCCGCGGGCCCGCGCGATGCCGCGGCCGCGAACAGCCGCCGGGCGCACGCGCCCCCCGCCAACCCGCCCTCCTGCCTCGCCGTCCGGGCCCCTCCGACCCCCGGGCG
>NZ_CAXBOD010000120.1:0-5189 GCF_963977235.1 uncultured Albimonas sp. | reverse complement strand
AGAACAGGCGCTTTGCGAGGCGTTGCCGGCGTCGCGCCGGGGCGCTTGCGTCGGGCGGGGGCGCGGGGCATGAGGCGCGGATGCCACGCTACAAGCTCACGGTGGAATACGACGGCGGCCCCTTCGCGGGCTGGCAGCGGCAGCCTGACCAGCCCTCGGTGCAGCAGGCGATCGAGGAGGCGCTGCGCCGGCTCGAGCCCGACGCGCCGGGGATCGGCGGCGCCGGGCGCACCGACGCGGGGGTGCACGCCACCGGCCAGGTCTGCCATTGCGACATGGCCAGGGACTGGGACCCGTTCCGCCTGTCCGAGGCGGTGAACTGGCACCTCAAGCCCGCGCCGGTCGCGGTGGTGGCGGCCGTGCGGGCGGCCGACGACTTCCACGCCCGCTTCGACGCGATCGAGCGGCGCTACACCTACCGCGTCGCGGTGCGCCGGGCGCCGCTGACGCTGAGCAAGGGGCTCGCCTGGCGGGTTCCCGGGCCGCTGGACCTGGAGGCGATGCGCGAGGCCGCCTCGCGGCTGACCGGGCGGCATGACTTCACCACCTTCCGCTCGACGCTCTGCCAGGCGAAATCGCCGGTCAAGACGCTGGACGCGATCGAGGTCGAGGCGACGGCCGAGGGGGTCGCCTTCCACCTGCGCGCCCGCAGCTTCCTGCACAACCAGGTGCGCAGCCTGGTCGGCACGCTCGAGCGGGTGGGCGCGGGCGCCTGGACGCCCGACCGGGTCCAGCAGGCGCTCGAGTCGCGCAACCGCGCCGCCTGCGGCCCCGTGGCGCCGCCCGACGGCCTCTGCCTGACGCAGGTGATCTACCCCGACGCCTGACGCCCGCGGGGGCGGGCGGGCGGCGGGGAGGGCGGGTGGGGCCGCCCGCCCGCCCCCGCCGCGCCGCAAGGCGCGCCGTATCGCCGCCGGCGCCTGTCAGGCGGCACGCCCGGGAAGGCCCTGCGCCGGACGCCCGCATCGGGCCCCGTCGCGGCGCGACGACCCGGCGACGCGCGTATCCTCCTGCCTCAGGCCAGCAGCGGCGCCAGCTTCGGCCAGGCGTCGGCGTCGGCCAGCGACCTGTCCCGGCAGAACCGGTTGCAGAAGCCGATCACCCTGCCCTCGATCTCGCCCAGGGCGTCCGGGGCGACAGGGCTGCCCGAGCAGGGGCAGGACGGGTTGGCCGCCTTCCGCCCCGGTTCGACGGCGCGAGCCGGTCGGGGCGGGGGGCCGAATCGCCGGGCCTCGGGCAGATCCAGCTCGTACTCCTCGAGTCGCCTTGTTTCGGCCACGCCCATCGCCCGCCAGCGCCGGAAAGGCCCCCAGGCGTAGAGCGCGTCCTGCAACCGGACGGTGATCTCCGTCTCGCCGAGCTGATAGGTCACGAACCGCGCGATCACCGGCGCGAACATCAGATCCGCCGCACAGGGTCGGGCTCCGAACAGCCACGGCCCCTCGCCCCCGAACCGCTCGGCCGCCCAGGTCCACAACGTCTCGATCCGCGCCACGTCCTCGAGCACCTCGATCGAGGGCTCGAACCCCGCATAGCGACGCTCGAGGTTCATCGGGCAGTCGCGGCGCAGCGCCGCGAATCCGGCGTGCATCTCGCCGGCCAGCGCCCGCGCCGCCGCCCGCGCCGCGGGCGCCTCGGGCCACAGGCCGGCCTCGGGGTGACGGTGGGCAAGTTCCTCCATTATCGAGAGACTTTCCCACACCATCGCCCCGTCGTCGAAGCGCAGGACCGGAACCGTCAGGGCTGGAAAGTTGTCCCTGCGCATCTGCGCGAACGCCTGCGTCCCCTTGCCGGCCGAGCGCACCTCGCAGGGCGCGCCGACCAGCTCGACCGCCAGCCAGGCGCGCAGCGACCAGCTGGAATAGGTCCGCTCGATGATGGACAGTTCCATCCAGATCCTCCCGAGATCCCGGGCTCAGACTGCACCCACATCGCTCCCGCCGCCAGGCGCGTCCAGGGCGCCTGAGGCCTGCTCGGGCAACGCGCCTCGACCCGCCCGCAATGGGCGATCCTCCCACAGCCTGGGAAACAAATCGTTTCCGTCCCTCGGCGATGTGATCCGCCGCCATAGCCCCGCCGTAAACGGATGACACGAATGAACACGTCGAAGGCCGGGCGCGTCGAACAGCCGGCCGATCAACAGGAGATTGTCATGGCACTCGACGGCAAGCACGCGAGCGCACTTACCCGGACCGCGATGAGCGCGGAACTTCTCGACGCCGAAACCGAGCTCGATCTCGCCCGTCGCTGGCGCGACCACGGCGACGAGCAGGCCCTGCACCGCCTGGTCACCGCCTATATGCGGCTGGCCGTGTCCATGGCCGCCAAGTACCGCCGTTACGGCGCCCCGATGGCCGACCTGACCCAGGAGGCCGGCGTCGGCCTGATGAAGGCGGCCGAGAAATTCGATCCCGACCGCGGGGTCCGCTTCTCGACCTATGCGGTCTGGTGGATCAAGGCCTCGATCCAGGACTACGTGATGCGCAACTGGTCGATGGTGCGCACCGGCTCGACCTCCTCGCAGAAGTCGCTGTTCTTCAACATGCGCCGGGTCCGCGCCCGGCTGGAGCGCGAGGCCGAGGCCACCGGCGACCACATGACCGGCGACGAGATCCGCCGCCGCATCGCCGCCGACCTGGGCGCCCCCCTGCGCGACGTCGAGATGATGGAGGGCCGGCTCGCCGGCTCCGACTTCTCGCTCAACGCCCAGCAGTCGGGCGACGAGGGCCGCGAATGGCTCGAGACGCTCGAGGACGACGCTCCCAACCCCGAGGTGACCGTCGGGCGCGAGCATGACCTGAACGCCGCCCGCGGCTGGATCGCCGACGCGATGACCGCGCTGACCGACCGCGAGAAGATGATCGTCGTCGCCCGCAAGATCGACGACGACCCCGAGACGCTGGAAAGCCTCGGCGGCAAGCTCGGCCTCTCCAAGGAGCGGGTGCGCCAGCTCGAGAGCCAGGCCCTGCGCAAAATGCGCCGCCGCCTGGAGGACACGCTGGGCGAGGCGCCCAAGGATCTCGCCGCCGCCTTCTGAGGCGCGCCGGCGACAGAAGCGCACGCTTTCGACCTTCGACCGCGGATGGCTCCATCCGCGGTCGTCTTGCATTCAGGGGACCGCTTTCGGACCCGTCGGGTCCGGGACCCGGCCTGTATGTCGCTCGGGCCGAGGGTCAGGCCGCTATTCGTCGCCGGGGTGCAGCGGCGTCACGCGCCAGGACCGCGAGGCCAGCAGGCGGGCGGCCTGCGCATCGTTCTCGGCCCGATAATGGTGCGCATGCGGAACCGGGGGCGGCGAGACGCCGTCGGCGAAGCCGAGGCCCCGCAGCCGCTCTGCCGCCCGGGACAGCGCGCCGTAGACGAAGAGATGGTCGTGGCGATCCCAGACCAGCAGGGTCCCGGATCCCTCCGCCCGGATCCACAGGTCGAATCGCCCGTCGCTGCGCAGCAGATCGGCGTAGGCGCGCAAAAAGTCCTGCACCTCCGCCCCCTCCATATCCTCGCTCTGATAGCGCCCGGGCGCGCCCTCGCCCCGCGGCGTGTGCAGGACGTAGAGAAGCTGAAACGGCCCCTCCAGCCCCTCGACCAGCGTCGCGGCCACCTGCGGGTCGCCGCCCGGCACGGTCGCGCACAGGCGCAGGTCCCCGGTGGACAGCGTCTCTTCCGCGAAGACGGGCGGATGCGAGAAGGGGCGCCAATCGTCCCCGACCTGTCGGCTGAGCTTGAACATGCCCCACCCTGACGGCGCCGGGCGCGCAAGGCAATTCCAGCCGCCGCCGGGCCGCCCGAATTTCGCAAACCCGTTTGTGAAATAAAAAGCCGGGGCAATCGTGATTGTGAAACCCCTTTCCATCGATGTTGCGATGCGCCAATTAGCGTCCTGACCCTGCGCGCGCCTGCCCGATGGCTTCGCGCGCGCGGCGCTGATAGGACCGAGCGGACCGGAGGAAATCGGGATGCGTGCGATGCATGAGGACGTTCAGGCCGGCTCGGCCGCCCAGGAATTCGAGTGCCCGGCCTCGGCCTTCGCCGAGACGGTCCTGTCGGTGAAGCACTACACCGACCGCCTGTTCAAGTTCCGCCTCTCTCGCCCGGCGAGCTTCCGCTTCCGCTCGGGCGAGTTCGTGATGATCGGCCTGCCGGGCGAGAAGCCCGTGTGGCGCGCCTATTCCATCGCCTCGCCCTCCTGGGACGAGGAGCTGGAGTTCTACTCGATCAAGGTCCCCGACGGGCCCCTGACCTCTCAGCTGCAGAAGATCCAGGTCGGCGACACGGTGTGGTTCCGCAAGAAGCCGACCGGGACGCTGGTGCTCGACGCGCTGATCCCGGGCAAGCGGCTGTGGATGTTCTCGACCGGCACCGGCATCGCGCCCTTCGCCAGCGTGATCCGCGACCCCGAGACCTACGAGAAGTTCGAGGACGTGATCCTGCTGCACACCTGCCGCGACGCCGGCGAGCTGACCTATGGCCAGGAGCTGGTCGAGGCGACCCGCGGCGACGAGCTGGTGGGCGAGGAAGCCTCGAAGAAGCTGCGCCTGTTCTCCTCGACCACCCGCGAGCAGACGGACGTGATGGGCCGCCAGACCGACCTGATGGCGTCGGGAAAACTGTTCGAGATGCTGGGCGTGCCCCCGATCAGCCCCGAGACCGACCGCGGCATGATCTGCGGCTCGATGGCGATGCTCAAGGACACCAAGGCCGCGCTCGAGGGCTATGGCCTGACCGAGGGCGCCAACAACCGCCCCGCCGAATTCGTGGTCGAGCGCGCCTTCGTCGGCTGACGCCTCCGCCCCCGTATGCGAAAGGGCCCTGCGGAGCGATCCGCGGGGCCCTTCCATTTCCAGCCCTCGCCGGGAATGATCCTGGGCGTTCCCGAAGGCCGCGAGACGCCCCATGTCCGAGATCACCCTGCTGATGCCCCTGCTGGACGAGGGAACGCCGGTATGGCGCGCGGTCGCGGCGCAGCCGCTGCCCGACGGCGCCTTTCGCATCCTCGGCCCCGCGCCAGGGGGCGAGCGCTGGGCCTTCCCGCCCGGCGCCCACGTCGCGGCCCGCACCCACGTCTTCGCGGATGGAACGACCCGCCGGGTGGCCGCTCCCCTGCCCGCCTAGCGGTGTTGCGCGTGGTATTCGTCGTTCGGGCGCATGTCGACGGCGCTGGCCATGCGGTTGGACATGTTGAAGAAACC
>NZ_CAXBOD010000119.1:0-5306 GCF_963977235.1 uncultured Albimonas sp. | reverse complement strand
CCGCCGGCACGATGAACACCCTGCGCCTGCTTCTGGCGAGCGTCGAGGCGGGCGCCCTCCCGCCGATCCCCGGCCTCGGCCGCCGCTTCTCGGGCAACGGCGACATGCGCGGGTTCTGGGACCTCAACGAGCCGGGCACGGACCTGACCCTGGGCCTGCCCTCGAAGGGCGGGATCTTTCTACGCGACGCGCAGGAGCCGCGCGTCTCCATCGGGCTCAACAACCTCCCCAGCCTCGACCACTGGCCGATCCCGCGCAAATGGCGCGAGCGGCTGAAGCGCGGCTCGGTCGCCTCGGCGATGGGGGTGGATGCGGCCGACGGCGTGGTGCGGCTGGAGAACGGGCGGCTGAAGATCGACTTCGATCCCTCGAACAGCCCGATCTACGCGCGGGTCTACGAGACCATGCAGCAGCTCGCCCGCGAGGCCGGGGGGACGATGCGCATGGGCCGCCGCCCCTCCTCGGTCCACCCGATGGGCGGCGCCTGCCTGGGCCTGCCCGAGGCGGGCGGCGTGGTCGACGCCGCCGGCCAGATCCACGGCCTTCCGGGCCTGCACGTCGCCGACGCCGCCGCCCTGCCGGCGCCCACGGCCGCGCCCCCGACCCAGTCCATCGCCGCCTGGGCCGAGAACGTGGCCGCCCGCCTTACCGCCTGACCGCCGCGCCGCCCGAACGCGCCAGGGCGCGGCGGGCGGCGGTGCGCGCCCCCGGGCTCGCAACGCCGCCCACGGCCCGCCGCCTCGGCGCCGCGCCCAGCCCCGGGGCCTCCGGCGCAACGGCGGCGGCCGGGGAGAGGCGGGGCCGCCGTGCGCGACATGCGCGTCAGGGACGGACCCGCCCCCGCGATCCGCCGGGGGGCCTGAAGCGGGCGTCGGGCGAGAGGCCCCGGCTCGAGGCCGGGGCGCGCATGCTGCGGAGCGGGACGCCCGGAGGGCCGCGCGGGACGCCCGGAGGGCCGGGCCCGGACTCAGCCCGCGGTCGTCACATGCACCGCGGGCTTGCGCCCGCCATGCCAGTCGCCGTTCACCGAGCGCTCGACCTGGGCGGCGAGCTGCAGCAGCAGCCCGTCGTTGCCCTGCGCGGCCTGCAGGTGCATGCCCAGCGGCAGGCCGTTGGCGTGGCGGGCCATCGGGATCGACAGGCCCGGCGTGCCGCACAGGTTGTTGAGCGGCGTGTAGGCGAAGAACCCCCACAGGTTCTCGAACCACGCCAGCGGCGAGGGCTCGGAGGTCGTGGTCAGATACTCCGTCGTCCCGATCCGCGGGGTCTCGCGGGCGGTGATCGGGGTCAGGATCACGTCCCAGTCGAGGTAGAACTCCCCGAAGGCGCGCGAGGTGTCGTTGAACGCGTACTGCATGTCCGACCGCTCGGTGAAGGTCGCGTCCTTGCCGGCCTCCCAGATGCGGATGTTCATCGGTTCGATCAGCTCGGGCGGCGGCGAGGCCAGCCCGCGGGCCCGCAGCAGGTTGTTCACCGTCTGCGCGAACTGGGTGATGTAGCAGGTGGTCTGCGCGGCGTAGGCCTTCTCGAAGTCCACCGTCGGCGCCACCCATTCGACATGGTGTCCGAGGTCCTCGAACACCTTCGCCGCCCGCTCCAGCTCGGCGGCGATATGGGGGGTGGCGCGGTAGGGGCCCCACTCGTGGCTGACGGCGATCTTCAGGGGCCTGGGGTCGCGCTCGATCAGCTCCAGGAACGGGGTCTCGGGGCGCCAGTAGGGCATGTATTCGCCCGGCGCCCCGCCGCGGCAGGCGTCCACGAAGGCGGCCGTGTCGCGCACCGTGCGGCTGAGGCAGCCCTGGGTCGACACCGGCGCGGCGTAGTCCGAGGCGTAGGGCGCCACCGAGAACGTCCCGCGCGAGGCTTTCAGCCCCACCAGCCCGCAGGTCCCCGCGGGAATGCGGATCGAGCCGCCCCCGTCGGTCCCGTGCGCCAGCGGGAACACCCCCGCCCCGGCCGCGGCCGCGGATCCCGCCGAGGACCCGCACGACGTGTAGTCCGTGTCCCACGGATTGCGGGTGACGTAGACCGCCGGGTTCTCGGCCGAGCTGCAGCAGCCGAACTCGGGCGTGGTGGTGCGCGCCATGATGTTCAGCCCGGCGGCCCGGATCCTGGTGGTCAGGAAGGCGTCGGTCTGCGGCCGGTTGCCGGTCATGAACAGCGAGCCCTGCTCCTGCAGGCGCCCCGCCACGGTCGGGCCGAGATCCTTCATCGGGAACGGAACCCCTGCGAACACGCCCGAGAGGCTGGCCCCCGCGCCCGCGGCGTCGGCGACCGCGTCGTCAAACGTCTCGATCACCGCAGAGATCTGCGGATTCACCAGGGCCGCGCCCTCGGCGGCCTGGGCGGCCAGCTCCTCGGGGGTGACCTCGCCCGAGCACGCCAGCTCGGCCAGTCCAAGCCCGTCGCGGGCGGTCCACTCGTCCCAGCTCAGCACCGTCGTCACGTCGTCTCCTGTCGTGGATCTGGGGCGGCCGGGGCAGGTCGCCTGTGGAAGGAAGGGCGGATCATGGTCCGGACCAACGCCCGGCGAAAGGCCCCCCGCCTGCGTCGAGATCGCCGGGGGGGCCTCGCCGCCGGCTCAGCGGGCCAGAATCCGTTCGACAAGCTCCTGCACCGCCAGCGCCTCGGGCACGGTGGCGAGGCGATGGCGCTCGCCCCGCATCATCTTGTCCAGGTCGTCGAGCTGGGCGCGCAGGCTCTCGGCGCGGGGATCCTCGGGCTCGGGGGCCGCCGGCTCGAACGGGCCGCCGTCCGAGACCGCCAGCCGGTAGAAATCCGAGATCCGCCAGCTGCGCCGCGCGCCCGTGACGGTCACCTCCTGCCGGTCGGGCTGCACGCCCCCGACCGAGCCGAGCACCGACACCGGCACGCCTGCCCCGTTCTCGAGCCGCGCCGCGACATGGGTTTCGCACAGGCTCGGGTCGGCGGGGTAGGCGGGCCGCGCCCAGACCAGCTCCAGCGGCCCCAGCACCCGGGCGGAGAAGAACAGGAAATGCGAGATCACCTCGCGCACATACCCGCCCTCGGCGGCAAAGCGCAGCCAGTCGGCCTCGATCTGCCAGGCGCGGGGCCAGTGGGGGTAGGTGACGACGATGTCGACGCCGCGATCCTCGCCCCGCGCGTCGTCGGCGAGCACCGCGGCGAGCGCCGCGCCCGCCGCCTGGGTGAAGTTCACCGCCGCCGGCACGCCCGCCGCGGCGAGCCTTTCGGCCAGGTCCCGGCTCTCGGCCACGTCCACGCCCAGCGGCTTTTCGAGGAACACCGCCTTGCCCTGCGCCGCCGCCTCCAGCGCATAGGCCTTCCGCGGCGCCGGCGGGCAGGCGAGGTAGACCACGTCGGCCGCCGCGATCACCGCCTCCGGCGTCTCGACCATCGAGGCGACCGGGCCGATGCGGGCCGCCTGCGCGCGGGCCTCGGGCGAGGGGTCCCAGGCCGCCACGACCTCGAAGGCCTCGTGGCGGCCCATGTGCTCCAGCATCCGGCGTCCCATGATGCCCAGGCCGATCACGCCGACCTTCCATGTGCTGCTCATCGCCGCCCTCTTTCGTCTGTGCGTCGCGACCTCAATGCCGCGCCGCCCCGCTCAGGTCCAGCCCGAGGGCGCGCGGGATGTCCGGACAGGGGCCGCGCCCGCCCGCGCCGCAGGGCGTCTCGCGACGCTTGCCGAGGGGGCGCGGGCGCGTCTATCGTTCTTGGACGCCAGCGAATTCCCGTGTCGGAGGCGGGCCGCGTCGCGCCCGAAAACTCCGGACAACCCCGCCGAGACCTGCCCCCGCCGCGATCTGCCTCGCCCCCATCCGGGAGACGCCCATGCCGACCACCCTCGTCCGCAACGCCGCCTGGGCCATCGCCTGGGACGCCGCGCGCGGCCGCCACGTCTACGCCCGCGACGTCGACGTCGCCTTCACGGACGACCGCATCACCCATGTCGGCCCCGGCTTCGCCGGCGAGGCCGGGACGGTGATCGACGGCGCCGGGCTGATGGTCATGCCCGGCCTCGTCGACATCCACGCCCATCCCCAGAGCCAGCCCGTCCAGCGCGGCCTGCGCGAGGAGCACGGCGTCCGTCACCACTACATGACCGGCCTCTACGAGCGGATGCAGGCCTTCGGCGGCGCCACGACCGAGGACATGGCCGCCGGGTTCGAGGCCGCCGCCTGCGAGCTGCTGCTGTCCGGGGTCACCACGCTGTGCGACATCGGGGTGGTGTTCCCCGGCTGGACGGAGCTGTTCGCGCGCAGCGGCCTGCGCGGCTTTCTCGCGCCCAGCTTCGGCTCGGGGACCTGGAAGCTGGAGGTCGACCACCGCCTCGACTTCGCCTGGGACGAGGCCGCCGGGCGCGAGGCGTTCGACCGCACGCTGGCCTTCCTCGACGAGCTGGCGGCCGAGCCCTCGGGCCGGCTGACCGGCGTCGTCTCGCCCACCCAGATCGAGAACTGCACCGGCGACCTCCTGCGCGACGCCTTCGACGCCGCGCGCGAGCGGAACATCCCCTACACCTTCCACGCCGCCCAGGGCGTGTGGGAGGTGCAGGAGATGCTGCGCCGCCACGGCCGCACCCCGGTGCAGTGGGCCCATGACCTGGGCGTGCTGGCGCCGGGCACGATCCTGGGCCACGCGATGTTCCTCGACCGGCATTCGTGGATCAACTGGTGCACCGACGAGGACCTGGGGATCCTCGCCGACAGCGGCACGGCGGTGGCGCATTGCCCCACGCCGTTCTCGCGCTACTCCCATCTGATGGAGAACTTCGGCGACTATGTGCGCGCCGGGGTGACCATGGGCATCGGCACCGACTGCAGCCCGCACAACATGATCGAGGAGATGCGCAAGGTCTCGACCTTCGCGCGGATCGCCGGGCGGGACGTCGAGGCGACCTCGCTCGATCAGGTGTTCCATGCCGCGACCGTCGGGGGGGCGAGCGCGCTGCTGCGCGACGACATCGGCCGGCTGGCGCCGGGGATGAAGGCCGACATCGTGCTGGTCGACCTCGCCAATCCCTGGATGCGCCCGGCCCACGACCCGCTGCGCAGCCTGGTGTTCCACGCCGCCGACCGGGCGGTGCGCGACGTCTTCGTCGACGGCCGCCAGCTGGTGGCCGAGGGGCGGGTGCTGAGCCTCGACCACGCCGACGCCTGCGACCGGCTCGACGCCGCCCAGGCCCGCTGGATCGAGGGCGTCCCCGCGCGCGACTTCCGCGGCCGCACGGCCGAGGAGATCTGCCCCCGCAGCCTCCCCTTCTGAGGGGCCACGCCCCCGACCCACCCCGCCCCCCCCGGGGCGCGCGCGCCCTGAAAAAGGGG
>NZ_CAXBOD010000118.1:0-5414 GCF_963977235.1 uncultured Albimonas sp. | reverse complement strand
CGCCATCGGGGACGACGCCGCTCAGGCGGGCGCAGGCGCCGGCTGCGGCCGGGCAGGGCGCGGACCGGCGCCCGAGGCGCCTGGCGCGTCCGGCGGCAGCGGCGCGCTCCGGCCGTCCGGCGGCCGCGGCGACGCAACCCCGCGCCCCCATCCCCGGCGGCGCGACGCGAGGCGCGGATCCCCGCGCGAAAGGTGACCCGGAATGCTGAGCATCGGCTCGATCGCCTTCCTGAACCCCTGGCTGCTGCTGGCGCTGGCCGTGCTGCCCGCGCTGTGGTGGCTGCTGCGCGCCACCCCGCCCGCGCCGCGCCGGATCAGCTTTCCCGGCGTGCGCCTGCTGCTGGGCCTGCAGGACCCCGAGCGGATGCCCGACCGCACGCCCTGGTGGCTGCTGCTGCTGCGTCTTCTGGCGGTCGCCGCCGCGATCCTCGCCTTCGCCCGGCCCGTCGAGAACCCGCAGCGGGAGTTCGGCGGCGACGGCTCGCTGGTGGTCGCTCTGGATGGCGGCTGGGCCTCGGCCCCCGACTGGGAGGCCCGCCGCGAGCGGGCGCTGGAGGCGCTGGAGCAGGCCGAGCGCGCCGGCCGCCCGGTGGTGGTCGTCAACCTCGCCGACCCGCTGCCCGGCGGCCAGCCCCCCGCCGCCCGCCCCGCCGGCGACTGGCGCGGCGCGCTCGAGGCGATGGCCCCCCGCCCCTGGGCCCCCGACCGCGACGCCTTCGCCGACGCGGTCGAGGCGCTGGACGGGACGCTCGACGGGTTCGAGACGCTGTGGCTGACCGACGGCCTCTCGCATGGCGACTCCGGCGACCTGGGCGAGCTGCTGGCCGAGGCCGGCCCCCTGACCGTGGTCGGCCCCGACCGCCTCGCGCTGGCCCTGCGTCCGCCGCGGCTCGACGACGGCGCGCTGGTCGCGACCGCGCTGCGCGCCGATCCCGACGCCGGCCCCCGCAGCGTCACCGCCGCCGCCATCGGCCGCGGCCCCGAGGGCGCCGAGCGCCGTCTCGCGGTGGCCGAGGCCGCGTTCCCGGAGGGCGAGGCGACCGTCGACCTCGCCTTTGACCTGCCGCTCGAGCTGCGCAACCAGGTCGAGCGGGTGGCGATCCTGGGCGAGCCTTCGGCCGGGGGCGTGGCGCTTGCCGACGACGCGGTGCGGCGCAAGCGCGTGGGGCTGATCTCGGGCGAGGACGACGCGGGATCGCGGCCGCTCACCTCCTCCCTTCACTTCCTGCGCAAGGCGCTGCAGCCCACCGCCGAGGTGGTCGAGGGCTCGCTGAGCGAGATCATCGACTCCCGCCCCGACGCCATCATCCTCGCCGACCTCGGCGTGATGACCGACGACCAGCGCGCGGCGCTGACCGCGTGGATGGAGGAGGGCGGCCTGCTGGTCCGCTTCGCCGGCGCCCGCACCGCGCGGGCCGAGACCGAGGCGCTGCGCGACGCGGCCTCGGGCGGTCCCACGGGCGAGGATCCGCTGCTGCCCGTGCGCCTGCGCGCCGGCGGCCGGGCCGTGGGCGGCGCGATGTCGTGGGAGGCGCCGCAGGGCATCCGGCCCTTCGGCGAGGCCTCGGTGTTCTCGGGCCTGCCGGTTCCCGGCGACATCGACGTGCGCCGCCAGGTGCTGGCCCAGCCCGGGCCCGACCTCGCCGAGCGCACCCAGGCCGCGCTCGCCGACGGCACCCCGCTGGTCACCGCGGCCGACCGCGGCGACGGCCGGGTGGTGCTGTTCCACGTCACCGCCAACGCCGAATGGTCGTCCCTCCCCCTCTCGGGCCTGTTCGTGCAGATGCTCGAGCGGCTGGCGCTGGCCGCCTCCGTCTCCCCCGACGCGACGCTCGAGCAGATGGAGGGCGCGATCTGGACCCCGGTCACCATCCTTGACGGCTACGGCCGCCCCGCCGACCCGGGCCGCCTGCGCGGCGTGCAGGGCGCGCGGCTGGCCGAGGCCCGGCCGGGCCCCGACGCCCCGCCCGGCGTCTGGCGCTCGGGCGAGAGATCGGTGGCGATCAACCTTTCGGATGCCGAGACCGAGCTGACGCCCGCCGGGACGCCCCCCGCCGCCGCTCGCGTGGAAAGCATGACCCGCGCGGTGGAGCGGGACTACAAGGGCGCGCTGCTCGCCGCCGCGCTGATGCTGCTCGCCCTCGACGCGGTGGCGGCGCTGGCCGTCGCCGGCCGCCTGCGCCTGCCGCGCCGGGCCGCCGCGGGGATCGCGCTGGCGCTGGCCGCGGGCCTGATCGCGGCTCCCCCCGCCGCCTGGGCCCAGTCGGCGGGCGAGCGGGCGGTGCGCGACCCCGGCAGCTCTCCCGCCGACGCCAAGGCGCTGTCGGCGACGCTCGACACCGTGCTCGCCTATGTGCTGACCGGCGACCCGGAGGTGGACCGCGTCTCCGAGGCCGGGCTGCGGGGCCTGTCGCGGGTGCTGACCTCGCGCACCGCGGTCGAGCCCGCGGACCCGATCGGCGTGGATCTCGAGACCGACGAGCTCGCCTTCTACCCGCTGCTCTACTGGCCGATCTCGGCCGAGATGCCCACGCCCTCGGACGCCGCCTACGCACGGCTGAACGAGTTCACGCGCACGGGGGGCATGATCGTCTTCGACACCCGCGACGCGCATCTGGCCTCCGGCTTCGGAACCGGCACGCCGGAGGGGCGGGCGCTGCGCCGGCTGGCCGCGCCGCTGGACCTGCCCCCGCTGGAACCCGCGCCCGCCGACCACGTGCTGACCCGCACCTTCTACCTGCTGCAGTCCTATCCCGGCCGCTGGCGCGGCGGAGAGGTCTGGCTCGAGGCCGCGGCCGACGCCTCGGAGACCGACGGAACCCCGTTCCGCCACCTCAACGACGGCGTCTCGCCGGTGGTGATCGGGGCGGCGGACTGGGCCTCGGCCTGGGCGGTGGACGACGACGGGCAGTTCGTGGTGCCCGTGGGCCGCGACGGCGGCCGTCAGCGCGAGATGGCCTTCCGCTTCGGGGTCAATCTGGTGATGTATGTGCTGACCGGCAGCTACAAGTCCGACCAGGTCCACGTCCCCGCCCTGCTGGAACGGCTGGGCAACTGATGCCCCCGACCCCGTCCCGCCCGATCCCGCCGCCCCCGCAGGAGACGTCGCGCGCATGAACGCCGAGATCGACTTCGCCCCCCTGCTGCCGCTGGAATGGCTTGCGGCGCTCGCCGCGATCTCGGCCGGCGCGGTGATCCTGTCGCTGCTCCTCCGCTCGCCCGGATGGGCGCTGCGAGGGCTGGCCGCGCTGGCGCTGCTGGCCGCGCTCGGCAACCCCTCGCTGACCCAGGAGCTGCGCGATCCGCTGCCTGACGTCGCCATCGTGGTGATCGACGAAAGCGCCTCGAACGCCATCGACGATCGCGACGAGCAGACCTCCGCGGCCGAGACCGAGCTCGCCGCGGCCCTCGACGCGCTGGCCCGCGATCCCGACGCCCCGATGGAGGTGCGCACGGTGCGCGTCGACCGCCGCGCGGACAGCGTCGAGACCGCCGACCAGGGCACCCGCCTGCTGACCGCGCTCGAGGGCGCGGCGGCCGAGATCGCGCCCGACCGCATCGCCGGCGCGATCCTGGTCACCGACGGCCAGGCCCATGACGCCGAGGTGTTCTCCAACTTCCCCGCCCCGGTCCACGTCCTGCTGACGGGCCGCGAGGGCGAGTGGGATCGCCGCCTCGCCCTGCAGACCGCCCCCGCCTTCGGCATCGTGGGCGAGGAGGTCGACGTCGCCTTCCGCGTCGAGGCGCTGGGCGACGCGCCCGAGGAGGCCACCCGCTTCGCGCGGGTCGAGGTCCGCGTCGACGGCCGCATCCACAGCGTCGTCGACGCCCCCGTCGGGCGCACCTCGACCCTGCCGATCCCGATCGAGCATGGCGGCTCGAACGTCGTGTCGCTGTCGGTGGCGATGCGCGAGGGCGAGCTGACCGACCGCAACAACGCCGCGGTGTTCTCGGTCAACGGCGTGCGCGACCGGCTGCGGGTGCTGCTGGTCTCGGGCGAGCCGCATCCGGGCGAGCGGACCTGGCGCAACCTCCTGAAGGCCGACCCCTCGGTCGACCTGGTGCACTTCACGATTCTTCGGCCCCCCACCAAGCAGGACGGGGTGCCGGTGTTCGAACTCTCGCTGATCTCGTTCCCGACGCGGGAGCTCTTCATGCAGAAGATCGACGAGTTCGACCTGATCATCTTCGACCGCTACCGCCGACGGGGCGTCCTGCCCAACGCCTATATCGAGAACGTGGCCCGCTACGTGCGCGACGGCGGCGCGATCCTGATCGCCTCCGGCCCCGCCTTCGCGGGCGTCGAAAGCCTCTATCGCACGCCGCTGCGCTCGGTCCTGCCGGGCCGCCCCACCGCGCGGATCTTCGAGCAGGGCTACCGCCCCGAGGTCACCGAGCTGGGCGAGCGTCACCCGGTCACCGCCGGCCTCGTGCACGAGAACGCGGTGCAGGCCGCCCCCTCGGCCGAGGCGCAGGAGGACGCGGAGGCCGCCGGCGAGGGCCCCACCTGGGGCCGCTGGTTCCGCCAGATCGAGCTGGAGGCGACCTCCGGGCAGACAGTGATGTCGGGCGCTTCTGCGGCGCCGCTGCTGATCCTCGACCGGGTAGGGGAGGGGCGGGTCGCCTCGCTCGCCTCCGATCACGCCTGGCTCTGGTCGCGCGGTTTCGAGGGCGGCGGGCCGCAGGCGGAGCTGCTGCGCCGCCTCGCCCACTGGCTGATGAAGGAGCCCGAGCTCGAGGAGGAGGCGCTGACCGCCGAGGTCGCCGGCGCCGAGGTCACCGTCACCCGCCGCTCGGTCGAGACCACGCCGGGCCGCCTGACCGCCGTCTCCCCCTCCGGCGAGACGCTGGAGGCGGAGTTCGAGGAGGTCGGCCCCGGGCGCTGGCAGGCCACGATCCGGGCCGAGGAGCCGGGACTGTGGACCCTGACCGACGGCGTGCTGGAAGGCGTCGCCGCGGTCGGACCGCCGGCCCCCAGGGAATTCGAGAATCCCGTCTCGACCGGCGCCGTGCTGGCCTCGCTCGCCAACGCCTCCAACGGCGGGGTGATGCGGCTGACCGACGGGCTGCCGGACCTGCGCCGGGTGCGCCCGGGGCGGACGGCCTCGGGGCGCGGCTGGATCGGGATGGCCCGGCAGGAGGCCTACTCCGTGCGCGACATCACCCTGACGCCGCTGGCGCCGGGGTGGCTGATGCTGCTGCTGGCGGCAGGGCTGGCGGTCGGCGCCTGGCGGATCGAGGGCCGATAGGGGAGCGGTCTGCAGGCGCCCTGCGGGCGGGCTTGGCTGCGCTGCGCGTGGGGCTGGGGATGGCGGGAGACCCAAAGGGGGGAGCCTCCGGCGGGCTCCTGACTCACCAAAGAACAGGCGCTTGCCGAGGGGTGTTCGGGCGTCGCGCCGGGGCGTCGCGCGTGG
>NZ_CAXBOD010000117.1:0-5801 GCF_963977235.1 uncultured Albimonas sp. | reverse complement strand
GACCCCCGAAGGGGGCTTGTCCTTGACCGGGCCGGGCGAGTCGCTCAGGCATCAATCCGCGAGGGACGGCTCCGGAGGACAGGCGCGGGGCCTGTTCTTGGGTGAGTCCTGAAGCGCCCTCCGCCTCTCCGGGCGCGTCCCTGCCCGCCGGACCATGCCCGCCCGCAGGGCGCCTCCCTGCCGTTCAGTCCCACCAGCGATCGATGCTGGCGATCCGCGCGTCGGACCAGCCGAAGTGGTGGGCCATCTCGTGCACCAGCACGTGGGCGACCAGCGCCGCGAGCGTGACGTCCCCGCGGTCGATCCACTCGTCCAGGATCGGCCGGCGAAACAGCCAGACCGTGTCCGGCGGGCCGGGGATGTCGTCATGGCGCCGCTCGGTCAGCGCCACCCCGTCGTAGAGCCCGGTCAGTTCGAACGGATCCTCGATCCCGAGATCGTCGAGAACCTCCTGTTCGGCGAAGTCCTCGACCCGCAGGAGGAACGGGCCCGCCGCCTGCAGCGCCCAGTCCGGCAGCGCCGCGACGGCCGCCTCGGCAAGGCGCTGGACGTCCTCGAGCGTGGGGGGGAGCCCCGCGCCGTCCGGCGTCTCCCGGCTCACAGCAGCCTCGCGCACATCTCGCCCGCTCCCTCTTCGCCCCGAACCCGCGCCACTCGGACCCGGATGGGGCGGGAGGTCAAGGGGTCCCCCGGCTCAGCCGATGATCGCGTCCTCGAGCGCCGCCTGCACCAGGGCGCGGCCTTCGGCGAGACCTTCCTCGTTCGCGTAGACGGGGCGGTCGACGACAAAGCGGCCGACCCGTTCGCCGCCCTCGATCACCGAGACCCGCACCTGCTGCTCGTCAAAGCCCTTGTCGCGGAACGTCACCTCCAGCGAGGCGCCGGCGTCGAGCTTCAGGGCGTCGCCGACCTCGATCTCCCACACCGTCGTCTCGGCGTCGAAGTCGTAGTAGGCGCTTGCCTGCAGATCGAAGTCGGTCCTGTCGACCCCGAAGTCCCCCTTGCCCGTGAAGTCGAACACATCCCGTCCGCCCCCGCCCCAGAGCTTGTCGTTCCCGCGCCCGCCCGAGAGCAGATCGCCGCCGCCGCCGCCATTGAGATCGTCGCTGCCGCCGCCGCCAAACAGCTTGTCGCCGCGCGCGCCGCCCTCGAGATAGTCCTTGCCGGCGCCGCCGAACAGCACGTCGGGCCCGTCCTTGCCGTTGAACGGTCCCTCGAGCCGGTCGTCGCCCTTGCCTCCGAACAGCCGGTCCGCGCCCGCCCCGCCGATCACGTGGTCGTCGCCGCCGCCGCCCTTGACCACGTCGTCGCCCGCGTCGCCGTGGACATAGTCCTTGCCCCCGCCGCCGAAGATCCGGTCGTCGCCGTCGTCACCGTGGATGTTGTCCTTGCCGCCGCCGCCCCACAGGCGGTCGTTGCCGTCCTGGCCGGCGAGGAGGTCGGCGCCGCCCTGCCCCCAGGCGCGGTCGTTGTCGTCGCCGGCCCAGACGTGATCGATGCCGCCGCCGCCCTTGATGACGTCGCGGCCTTCCATGCCGTTGATCACCTGGTCGCCGCGGCCGGCCTTCATCACGTCGTCCCCCGCCGAGCCGGTGAAAAGGCGAACCTGGTTGCCGACGGCCTTGAACGACCAGAGTTCGTCGGCCAGCAGGGTCTGGATGGCGTCGGGGTTCCGTCCGTTCTCGACCCGCAGGATGGCGTTGATCAGGTCGTCGCGCACGTCCCAGTCGAGACCCTTCCAGACCTGGAAGGTCTCTCCGGCCCACTTGAAGATCATCTTGCTGACGGTCCCGTCCCTGGGATCGCCGTCGCGATCGTACTGGAAGCGGCCCTTCAGGATCACCTTCATCTCCGAGGGGCCCGTCTCGACCAGCACGGCCTTGCGGCGGCTGCCGCGGATCGTGTCGTTGTGGAGGAGGAAATCCTCGAAGAACGGGCCGCCGAAGAACTGCGGATCGTTGTAGGAGGCCGTGCCCGGCGCGTCCTGCTTCACGATGATGCTGGGCATGCGTCGCCCCCCAAGCCTGATCGAATATGAATGGATGCCCCCCCGCTTAACGCAGCGTTGCAGGGGAAGTCACGGCAAACCCGTAGGTTCTGGAAATCATCGGGAGGGTTTTCGATGCGCGGGCCGCGGTCCCGATGCGTGGATTGCGCCGACGCCCGGGCTCAGTCGCCGCCGGCAAGCGCCAGCAGCCTGCCCAGCACGCTCGCCTTGCGGGCGGTGGCGGGCGCGCCCAGCGCCGCCTCGGCCCCCGCGGCGAGCTTCGAGCGGCCGATGCCCGACGGCGCGTGCACGAACAGCGCCCGCCCGGCAAGACGCCACGCCTCGTCCGGGGCGGCCAGCGCCGCCAGCCGCGCGAGGTTGGCCGCGTCCGGCGGCCTCGCCGTCACCCAGACGTGGCTGTCGCCCGGCGCCCACCCCGCGGGCAGGTCGTCGAGGATCGCCGCGAGCGCCGCCACCTCCAGCGCCAGCGCGACGGGGGCGAACCCGACCCGCGCCTTGAGCGCGGCCGAGATCCGGGCGCCGAGCGGCCCGGCCGCCCCCGCCTCGTGATCGAAGACGGCGTTGCCCGACTGGATCAGCGTGCGCGGCGCCTGCGCCCCGACCGCCTCGAGCGCCGCGCGCAGCTCGGCCATCGGCAGCCGGCCGCGCCCGCCGACGTTGACCCCGCGCAGCAGCAGGGTCCAGCGGGTCAGGGCCACTTCGCCTCGGGCGGCATCGACATCAGCACCGCCTCGATGTTGTGCCCGGTCTCGAGGCCGAAGCGGGTGCCGCGGTCGTAGACGAGGTTGAACTCGGCGTAGCGGCCGCGGCGGATCAACTGGTGCTCGCGGTCCTCGGGGGTCCAGGGCTCGGCGAGGCGCTTGCGGGTGATCGGCAGGAAGGCGTCGAGGAACCCGCGGCCCACGTCCTGGGTGAAGGCGAAATCCGCCTCCCAGTCGCCGGTGCACAGATCGTCGTAGAAGATGCCGCCGACGCCGCGGGCCTCCTTGCGGTGGCGGTTGTAGAAGTATTCGTCCGCCCAGGCCTTGAAGCGCGGGTAGTAGGCGGGATCGTGCCGGTCGCAGGCGGCCTGCAGCACGCGGTGGAAGAAGGCGGTGTCCTCGTCCACCGGGCGCATCGGGTTCAGGTCGCTCCCGCCGCCGAACCACCACGCGCCCGGCGTCCAGAACATCCGCGTGTTCATGTGCACCGCCGGGCATCTGGGCGAGCGCATGTGCGCCACCAGGCTGACGCCCGAGGCCCAGAACCGCGGGTCCTCGGCCAGCCCCTCGATCTCGCGCCGCGCCGACAGCGAGCGTTGCGCCTGCGCCCCCAGCACCCCGTGCACGGCCGAGACGTTGACGCCCACCTTCTCGAACAGACGACCCCCGCGCATCACCGACATCAGCCCGCCGCCGCCCTCCGAGCCGTCCTCGGATTCGCGACGGGTCTCGGTGCGCGCGAACCGTCCGGGGGGCAGGTCGGCGTGGGGGCCCTCGGGGAAAGCCTGCGCCTGCGCGTCCTCCAGCGCCTCGAACTCCGCGCAGATGCGGTCGCGCAGCGCCGCGAACCAGTCGGCCGCGCGTGTCTTTTCGGCCTCGCCGACCGGCTGAATCGTCCCGCTCACGACTGGTCCTCCGCTTCGTCGTTGATCCATTACGTTTCCCCGCTAGGGTCGCGCAACCTCGCCGAGGCCCCGCGAGTCATGCGGGGCGTGCCGGCGCGGTCGGCGGCGCGGCATCCCCTTCCCCTCTCGGGCCCCTGCGGGCGCCGGCCGCGTTTCTGCGACCTCCCGGTCCGTCCCCCCTTTTCGCGCGCCTTCGGGCCGTGCGACCCACGTTTCGGAGAGCCCCCATGCTCCCCCTTCTCCGTCGTCTCCGCGACCTCGCGGATCCGTTCGCGGCCTATGAGGCCACGACCCCGCCCGACCGCTACTGGCCGTTCATGTGGTCGATGCTGGCGCCGCTGAAGCGCCCGATGCTGGCCGCCGCGGGGCTTGGCATGTGCGTGGCGGTCATCGAGACCTCGCTGATCTGGTACGCGGGGCGGCTGGTGGACATGCTGGCGCAGGTCGCGGCCGTCGAGGGCGCCGAGGCGCTGTGGTCCCTGCGCGGGCTGGAGCTCGCGCTGGTGGCGCTGCTGATCCTGACCGTGCGGCCGCTGGCGATCGGGGCGCAGATGGCCACGCTCGACATGCTGGTGGGAGTGAACGCGGTGGCGCTGGTGCGCTGGCGTGCGCATCGCCACGTGCTGGGCCAGTCGGCGAGCTTCTTCCAGAACGACTTCGCCGGACGCATCGCCAACCGGATCGTGCAGACCGCCCCGGCGGTGGAGGAATCGGCCTTCGGCGCGCTCGAGGGGATCGTCTACTTCTGCTCCTACGTGATCGGCGCGCTGCTGGTGCTCAGCCAGGCGGACCCGCGGCTGGCGATCCCGATCCTGATCTGGCTGGCGGTCTACGGCACGATCCTGCGGGTGCTGGTGCCCCGGATGGCCCACGCGGCCGAGGAGAGCTCGAAGGGCCGCTCGGCGCTGACCGGGGCCATCGTGGACGCCTACACCAACATCCAGACGGTGAAGCTGTTCGCCCATGGCAAGCGGGAACTCGACCTCGCGCGCGAGGCGATCGAGGACCTGCGCGACCGCGACGGGCGCGAGATGGGGCTGATGTCGGTGATGTCCTTCTCGCTCGCGCTGACCGGGGGGATGCTGATCGTGGGCGCGCTGGGCACGGCCGTATGGCTGTGGTCGATCGGCGAGACGACGCTGGGCGCGGTCTCGGCCGCCTCGGCGCTGGTGCTGCGGCTCAACGCGATGATGGGCTGGATCATGTGGGTGACCTCCCAACTGTTCCGCTATGCCGGCACCATCGCCGAGGGGATGATCACCATCTCCAAGCCCCATGAGATCGTGGACGCCCCCGACGCGGCCGAACTGGCGCTGCGGGCGGGCGAGATCCGCTTCGAGGGGCTGCGCCATCGCTACGGCCGCGAGGCGGGCGGGCTCGACGGCATCGACCTCGCGATCCGGCCCGGAGAGCGGGTCGGCCTGGTGGGGCGCTCGGGCGCGGGCAAGTCCTCGCTGGTCAACCTCCTGCTGCGTTTCCACGACGTCGAGGAGGGGCGGATCCTGATCGACGGCCAGGACGTGGCGCGGGTCACCCAGGACAGCCTGCGCAACGCCATCGGCATGGTGACCCAGGACACCTCGCTGCTGCACCGCTCGGTCCGCGACAACATCCTCTACGGCAAGCCCGACGCCTCGGAGGCCGAGATGCAGGCCGCCGCGGCCCGGGTTTCGGCCCACGAGTTCATCCTCGGCCTCGAGGATTCGGCCGGCCGCCAGGGCTACGACGCCCAGGTGGGCGAGCGGGGGGTGAAGCTCTCGGGCGGGCAGCGCCAGCGGATCGCGCTGGCCCGGGTGGTGCTCAAGGACGCGCCGATCCTGGTGCTGGACGAGGCGACCTCGGCGCTCGACTCCGAGGCCGAAGCCGCGATCCAGGCGGCGATGGAGGAGCTGATGCAGGGCAAGACGGTGATCGCCATCGCGCACCGCCTGTCGACCATCGCCTCGATGGACCGGATCGTGGTGCTGGACGCGGGCCGGGTGGCCGAGCAGGGAACCCACGCCGAGCTTCTGGCCCGCGGCGGCCTCTACGCCGGCTTCTGGGCGCGCCAGTCCGGCGGCTTCCTCGGCGAAGACGCCGCCGCCCGATAGCGCGACACGCCAAAGCGGCGCCCGCCCGCCCCGGGCGCCGCGGGGAGCGCCTGTTCTCCGGAGCCGTCTCTCGCGGATGCCGATCAGAGCGACTCGG
>NZ_CAXBOD010000116.1:0-5835 GCF_963977235.1 uncultured Albimonas sp. | reverse complement strand
TCTAAAACTCCTCCACCGTCACCACCCCCGGCGCCGCCTTGATCGCTCCCGCGATCTGCGGCGTCAGGGGGAACTCTCCGGGCAGCCTCATCTCGACCTCATAGGGCAGGTCCGGGGCCATCAGGACCAGGTTCACCGGGCCGCCCCTGGGGCGGCCGCCCTGGCCGGTGCGGAAGGCGAGGCGGGCCTTCACCGCCTCCACCGCGTCGGGGTCGTTCACGAAGACGCGCAGGCCCGAGGCGCCGGCCGTGGCGACCGCGCGGTCGATGGGCTGCACGGCGCGCAGCAGCAGCTTCAGCTCGCCCTCGGACTGGGCCTCGGCCTCGACCGTGATCACCACCAGGGCGCCGGGCTCGAGCATCTCGCGGTACTGCTCCAGCGGCTCGGAGAAGCAGGTCGCCTCGTAGAGGCCGGTGGGATCCGAAAACCCCACGAAGGCGAAACGGGAGCCGCGGGCGCTCTTGCGCTCCTGCCGCGCGGTGACCACGCCGGCGAGTTTGGCGATGGCGCCGCCGGTGCGGCCGGCGCGGGCCTGCAGCTCGGCGATGGTCAGGACCCGCTGACGCTCGAGCGCGCCCTTGTAGTCGTCGAGCGGATGGCCGGTGAGGTAGAAGCCGATCGCCTCATGCTCCTGGCGCAGACGCTCGGCGGGCAGCCAGTCGTCGGTGCGGCTCAGGCGCGGCTCGGGCAGCGCCTCGCCCCCGGCCTCGCCGAAGAGGGAGACCTGGGCCGAGGCGCGCTCCTCATGCGCGGCGGCGGAGTAGGCGACCAGGGCGTCCAGGCTCTCGAACATGCGCTTGCGGTTGGGGTCGAGCAGGTCGAAGGCGCCGGCGCGGGCCAGCATCTCGAGCGGGCGCTTGCCGATCTTCTTGAGCTCCACCCGGCGGGCGAGGTCGAAGACGTCGCGGAACACGCCGCCCGCCGCCCGCTCGTCCTCGATCAGGCGCATCGCCTCGGGGCCCACGTTCTTCAGCGCGCCGAGCGCGTAGAGCACCGCGCCGTCGCGGACCATGAAATGCGCGTTGGTGCGGTTCACGCAGGGCGGGATCGTCTCGATGCCCAGCCGCTTCACCTCGCGCTGGTAGATCGCCAGCTTGTCGGTCAGATGCAGGTCGCAGTTCATCACCGCGGCCATGAACTCGACCGGGTGGTTGGCCTTCAGCCAGGCGGTCTGGTAGCTGACCAGCGCGTAGGCGGCGGCGTGGGACTTGTTGAAGCCGTAGTTGGCGAACTTCTCGAGCAGCGCGAAGACTTCCTCGGCCTTGGCCTTGCCCACGCCGTTGGCCTTGGCGCCGTCGACGAACTTGGGCCGCTCGGCGTCCATCGCCTCCTTGATCTTCTTGCCCATGGCGCGGCGGAGCATGTCGGCCCCGCCCAGCGTGTAGCCCGCCATCTTGCGGGCGATCTCCATCACCTGCTCCTGGTAGACGATGATGCCCTGGGTCTCATCGAGGATCGGGTCGATCAGGTCGTGGAGCTTGTCGCGGCTCTCCTTGCCGTTCTTGACGTTGCAGTACTTGGGAATGTTCTCCATCGGGCCGGGACGGTAGAGGGCGACCAGCGCGATGATGTCCTCGATGCAGGTGGGGCGCAGGCGGCGCAGGGCGTCGCGCATGCCCGAGCTTTCCACCTGGAACACCGCCACCGTGTCGGCCGAGGCGTAGAGCTCGTAGGTGGTCGTGTCCTCGAGATCGATCTTGGAGATGTCGAGGTCGATGTCGCGCAGGCGCAAAAGCTCGACCGCGCCCTGGATCACGGTCAGGGTCTTCAGGCCCAGGAAGTCGAACTTCACCAGGCCCGCCTGCTCGACCCATTTCATGTTGAACTGGGTGGCGGGCATGTCCGAGCGGGGGTCGCGGTAGAGCGGCACCAGCTCATGCAGCGGCCGGTCGCCGATCACCACGCCGGCGGCATGGGTGGAGGCGTTGCGGTAGAGGCCCTCGAGCTTCTCGGCGTAGTCGAGCATCTCGGCCACCACGGGGGAGTTGGCGGCTTCCTCGTTCAGGCGCGGCTCTTCCCGCCGGGCGTCCTTGATCGAGAGGGGTTTGACCCCCTCGACCGGGATCATCTTCGACAGGCGGTCGGTCTGGCCGAAGGGCATCTGCAGGACCCGGCCGACGTCGCGCACGGCGGCCTTCGAGAGCAGCGCGCCGAAGGTGATGATCTGGGCCACGCGGTCGCGGCCGTACTTCTTTTGCACGTACTCGATCACCTCCTCGCGGCGATCCATGCAGAAGTCGATGTCGAAGTCGGGCATCGACACGCGCTCGGGGTTCAGGAACCGCTCGAACAGCAGGGAGAACCGCAGGGGGTCGAGGTCGGTGATGGTCAGCGCCCAGGCGACCAGCGAGCCCGCGCCCGAGCCGCGGCCGGGCCCCACGGGGATTTCGTGGTCCTTGGCCCACTTGATGAAGTCGGCCACGATCAGGAAGTAGCCGGGGAAGCCCATGCCCTCGATCACGCCCAGCTCGTATTCCAGGCGCGCCTCGTAGTCGGCCTGGCTGGCGGCCATGGTGTCCTTCTCGCGCAGGACCTTGAGGCGCTCGGCCAGGCCCTCGATCGCCTGGCGACGCAGCTCCTCCTTCTCGTCGTCGGCGAAGCGCGGCAGGATCGGGTCGCGGGTGCGGGCGCGGAAGGCGCAGCGGCGGGCGATCTCGACCGTGGTTGCGATGGCTTCGGGGAGGTCGGCGAAACGCGCCTCCATCTCCTGAGCCGTCTTGAAATAGTGCTGGTCGGTGAGGTGGCGGCGGTCGTCTTGGGAGACGTAGGTCGAGCCCGCGATGCAGATCAGCGCGTCGTGGGCGTTGAACATCTCGGGGCGGTCGAAGAACACCTCGTTGGTGGCGACCAGCGGCAGGTCGCGGGCGTAGGCGGCCTCGACAAAGAACGGCTCGGTGGCGGCCTCGGCCGGGGTGCGCGGGTCGGCGTCGGTGGGGCCGTGGCGCTGCAGCTCGACATAGAGCCGGTCGGGGAACAGGGCCTCGAGCGCGTCCAGAAGCGCCGCCGCCCGTTCGGTCTTGCCGTCCTGCACGAGCCGGCCGAGCGGCCCGTCGGCGCCCCCGGTCAGGCAGATCAGCCCCGCCGAGCGGTCGCGCAGATCCTCGAGGCAGACCGAGGGGATCTCCTGCTCGGTGTCGAGGAAGGTGCGGGAGACGAGGTCCATCAGGTGCAGCCAGCCGGTCTCGTCCTGGGCGAGCAGGACGATTCCCGCGGGATCGGGCGGGCGCACGTCGGGGCGCGGCGCGGGGGCGTAGCGCAGGGCGAGCTGGGCCCCCAGAATCGGCTGCACCCCGGCCTTGGCGGCGGTCTCGGAGAACTCGAGCGCCGCAAACAGGTTGCCGGTGTCGGTGATGGCGACGGCGGGCATGTCGCGCGTCTCGCACAGGCCGGGCAGCTTCTTGGGCGCGATCGCGCCCTCGAGCAGCGAGTAGGCGGAGTGCAGGCGGAGGTGGATGAATCGGGCGCTCGTCATGGGCGCAGGATAGGCGCGCCGGGCCCCCCTGCGCCAGCGGCGCCGGTGGGGAAGCGAGCGCGACCCCTGCGCCCGCGGCCCCCCCTGCGGCAGGCGGGGGACGCAGGGGCAGCGTTCGCGACAGGCGAGCGCGGCCCCTACGTCACGCGAGTTGCGCGAAGATGAACGGTTGGCTACAGTCTCGAAACGATGAGTGACGAGCGTGCATTTTCAGAGGCGTTTTTCTGAGGAGGGCGAAGCGGGTCCGCGCGACCCGCAATTGAAAGAGGGGAGCGGGAATGCGGCTCATCATTGCAACGGCCGCGGTGGCGGTCATGGCCGGCCCGGCGACGGCGCTGACCAGCTTCGACGCCAGCGTCACGCCGGGCGTGCAGCTTCTGTTCGGCCAGGGCAACGCCAACACGGCCTTCACGGTCAACCTGGAAAACAACATCGAGGTCGGGCTGCGCGGCAAGCTGCGCTACGACAACAGCAACGCGCCCGGCGCCGGCGTGCCCAACGGGACCTACAACAGCAACGGCGCGGGGCTCTACGAGTTCGATCCCTCCGACGGGATCGCGCCGGCGGACCGGTCGCTGTTCAACTTCGACTGGTCGGTGAACGTCAACCAGGACGGCACGGCGGTCGACCAGTTCCTGGACGATTTCACCTACCTGCTGTCGATCGACTTCGACCCCACCGCCGCGGTCGGCGTCACGAACGGCGTCGACCTGGTCGAGTTCGACCCGATCAGCCTCGGGCCGGGCAGCCCCTGGGATCACGGGCTGGGCGACAACAGCTCGACCAGCCCCACCTTCGCGAAGCAGTACGTGGCCACCGACGCCGGCGGCTCCCGGGGCTTGAACTACGGTCCTGCGATCGCTGCCTATTCGGTGGCGCAGAACTCCTGGAACCTGGGCTTCTACGAGCCGGTCGGCTTCGATCCGCAGACCGAGGGCCTCTACACGATCACCCTCTCGGTGCTCAGCGGCGCCACGACGCTGTCCTCGGCCTCGATCGACATCCGCTACGGCGCGGTTGCGCAGGCGGTTCCCGTGCCGGCGGCGCTGCCGCTGATGGGCGCGGGCCTCGCCGCGCTGAGCCTCATCGCCCGCCGTCGCCGCGGCTGAGACCGACGCCCGAACGAAACCGCAGGCGCCCGCCCCTTCCCGGGGGCGGGCGTTTCGCGTTCCGGACCGGGCCGCCGCCGAGCCGCCTAGCGCCGCGCCGGGGCCACGTCGCGGTGGAGGGCCGAGAACGCCTCGATCTCGTCTCGCGAAAAGCGGATCGCGCGCCGCTCGGTCGAGGGGGGGCGGGTGGTCGTCGACAGGCCCGGGCGACGTTCGACCGAGGGCCGCACGGGGCGGCGCTCGAACCCGCCGCCGCAGTTGGGGCAGACGTCGTGCAGGACCTCGGCCACGCACTCGGCGCAGAAGGTGCACTCGAAGGTGCAGATCATCGCGAGGCGGGAGTCCGGCGGCAGGTCGCGGTCGCAGAGTTCGCAGTTCGGGCGCAGTTCCAGGGCCATGATTCGTCTCCTCGGCAGGCGCGGCGAGGATGCGACGGGCGCGGGCGCGAGGCCATCGCTTGGCGCTGGCGCCCGACCGGCCGGCCGGGTAGGCTCCCGGCAAAACCCCGGGAGGAGGATCGGAATGCTCTACGAAATGCGCACCTACTCGGTGACCGTCGGCAAGATGGCCGAGGCGCTGAAACTGTATTCCGAGGAGGGATACCCGGCGCTGGAGGCGGGCGGCCACGCGGTGCGCCTGGGCGGCTACATGGTCTCCGACACCGGACCCCTGCACCAGCTGGTCCACGTCTGGCGCTTCAAGGACGACGCCGAGCGGCGGGCCCACTGGAAGGGCGTCTACGCGGACGCCGATTTCATGGCCTTCGCAGGCAAGCTGCGCCCGCTGCTGGCCGCGCAGGAGGTGCGCCTGCTGACCAACGCGCCCTTCGGCCCCGAACTCTGAGCCCCCGGCTCTGAGCCCCCGGTTCGGAGCCCCCGGCTCTGAGCCCCCGGTTCGGAGCCCCCGGTTCGGAGCCTCTCCTGCAGACGTCGCAGGCGGACCGCCGGGGCCACGCCCTGCGCCGGTCCGCTGGCCGAAACGATAACGGCGAGGCGGTCTCCCGCCTCGCCGTTCTCATGTCGGTTCCGGGGCCACTCGGCCCCGGAGGTCAGCGCCGGAGCCAGGCGGCCCCGAAAATCAGGTCCAGGCCTGGGCGCCCTGCCCGCCCGAGGCCCCGCGGCCGCCCCGCGGACCGCCGCGGCGACGGGGCGCGTCGGCCCCGCCCTCGCTGCGCGGCGCGCCGGGCTTGCCGCCCGGCTTGCCGGCGGGCTTGGGACCGCGGTTGGGCCGCGCGGGCCCGGTCGAGGCGCGCTC
>NZ_CAXBOD010000115.1:0-5877 GCF_963977235.1 uncultured Albimonas sp. | reverse complement strand
CTTTGCGCAGCGCCTGATCACCCAGATGTATTTCGAGGGCGACCCGATGATCTGGAAATGCCCCATCGTGCAGACCCTCCCCGACCGTGAGGCGGTCGAGCGGCTGATCGCGCCCCTCGACTGGGCCAACACAATTCCCATGGACGCCCGCGCCTACCGCTTCGACATCGTGCTGCGGGGCCGCCGCTCGACCCTGTTCGAGAACCGGCTGGAGGGGAACTGAGATGCGCCTGCCCGACCAGCTGAAGGAAACCCCCTCCCAGACCGCCGGCCCCTACGTGCACATCGGCTGCTTCCCCCGCATGTGCGGGATCGAGGTCTTCGATCACGAGTTCGGGGCCGAGATGGTCACCGAGGCCACGAAGGGCGAGCGGATCGAGATCCGCGGCACGGTCTTCGACGGGACCGGCGCCCCCCTGCGCGACGCGCTGATCGAGATCTGGCAGGCCGACGCGGCCGGCCTTCACCCCGGCCGGGGCGAGACGCGCGGCGAGGCCGATCCCGCCTTCGCGGGCTTCGGCCGCTCGGCCGGCGATCCCGAGACGGGCGAGTTCGTGTTCCGCACCATCAGGCCCGGCCGCGTCCCCTTCAAGGACGGCCGGCCGATGGCCCCGCACATCAGCTTCTGGATCGCGGCGCGGGGCATCAACCTCGGGCTGCACACGCGCATGTACTTCCCCGACGAGGCGGAGGCCAACGCCGAGGACCCGGTGCTGGCGCGCATCGAGCTCAAGAGCCGCCTTGCGACCCTGATCGCCAGGCCCGAGGCGCCCGGCGTCTACCGTTTCGACATCCGCCTGCAGGGCGAGGGGGAGACTGTCTTCTTCGACATCTGAGCGGCCGGAACCGGGGCGCCGCGGCGCCCCGCGGGCGGGCGCGGGCGGGAGGGCCCGCGGCCCGCCCGATTTTCCGAAACCCCGCGGGCGCCCCTGCGTCTTGCCCACCCCGCCCGCGCGTGGAACAAAGGGCCGACCGCACAAGATCAAAAAACCCGCGGACCACAGGGAGGACTACCATGAAACCCGCAATTCTCGCGGCGGGCGCCGCGCTTGCCTTGTCGCTGACCGCCGCCCCCGCCTGGGCGGCCGACCTGACGATGCGCATCTCGCTGCAGCTGCCGCTGAAAAGCCACCTCGGCCAGAACCTGGCGCTGTTCAAGGAGGAGGTCGAGACCGCCTCCGAGGGCGCCATCGAGGTCGAGATCTACGACAGCGCCCAGCTCTACAAGGACAAGGAAGTGCCGCAGGCCGTCGGCGCGGGCTCGATCGAGGCGGGCGTCGCCTCGCTGACCCGCTACGTGGGCGACATCCCGGCGGTGGACATCTTCTACCAGCCGTTCCTGCTCGACTCCGAGGAGAAGGTCCGCGCGGCCACCGCCAAGGGCGGCCCGATCCGCGGCCCCATCGACAAAGCGATCGAGGACACCGGGGCGACCGTCCTTTGGTGGCAGGCCTACGGCGGCGCGATCCTGCTGTCGAACGGCGGGCCCATCGCCACGCCCGCCGACCTCGAGGGCAAGAAGGTCCGCGTCTTTGGCAAGACGCTGGGCGACTTCACCGAGGCCGCCGGCGGCGCGCCGACGCTGATCTCGGGCTCGGAGCAGTATCTCGCCTACCAGCGCGGCACCGTGGACGTGGGCATGACCGGCGTCTCGGGGGTGAAGTCCCGCTCGCTGTGGGAGGTGATGGACACGATCACGGTCACCAACCACGCCGACATCGAGTTTATCGTGGTGGTCAACACCGAGTGGTGGGAGGGCCTGAGCGAGGATCAGCGCGCGATCATCACCGCCGCCGCCGAGAAGGCCGACCAGAGCGTGCGCGACGAGATGGCGAGCATCGAGGCCGAGGCCTACGCCGCGGCCGAAGAGAACGGCATGACCATCTACGAGCCCACCGCCGAGGAGATGGAGGCCTGGCGCGCCACCGCCCAGCCCGTCCACGACGAGTACCTGGAGAAATCCGGCGACCTCGGCGCGCAGCTGATGGAGGCCGCCAAGGCCCTCTGAGCCCGCGCGGCCGTCGCCCCCGGGTCGCGCCGCCATGGCGCCGGCCGGGGGCGACGGTCCTCGAGGGGCGGAGGATCGCCGCCCGGGATCCCGGCCGAACCGTCCGGACCCGCGCCGTGTCCCGGCCCTCTGGCGTGCCCGCTCTCGTTCGCGCAAGGCGCCTTGGGCCTGACCCGGGGCCTCTCGCGGCCAGGGCAGGTGGCGCCGCGGACGCTTCGTCGTCCGGCCAGGGGGCGCCCGACGTCGCCGTCGCGCAGGAGGCCCCGGGTCAAGCCCGGGGCGGGCCCGTTCCCGCGCTCCCGCGTCTTCCGCTGCGCGGGGGCCGGGCGCCGGCGGCGCTGCGCAGGGCGGGCCGCGTCCCGGGCGACGGGCGCCCCGGACCTGATCCGGGGCCTCGCGCGGCCCGCCGCTTCGCGATCCGGCCGATGGGTCGGGCCGCCGTTCATGCTCTCACCGTCACCTCCCGGCCCCGGAACCCTCGGATGACCGATCTTTTCCGCTCCGTCGCAGCCCTCCGGCTGGGTCTCGCCTGGCTGGGGGCGCTGCTGTTTGCGGCCTCCGGCGTGATGCTGACCTGGGAGGTGGTGGCGCGCTACTTCTTCACGCGGCCCACGATCTGGGCGGCCGAGCTCTCCCAGCTCTGCCTGATCTGGGGGGTGCTGCTGTCGATGGCCTGGGCTCTGGAGGCGCGCCGGCACATCGCCGTGGACGCGCTGGTGAGCAACATCCCCGCGGCCGCCCGCCGCTGGACGGAGGCGCTGGCCATGGTCTGCGTCGCCGCCTTCGCGGGCGTCACCACCTGGCACGGCTGGGCCATCTTCTGGGACAGCTGGGCGCGCGGCCGCACCACCGGCTCGATGCTCGACCTGCCGACCTGGGTGGCCGAGCTCTCGGTCCCGCTGGGCTTTGCGATGCTGTTCGCGCAGGCGCTTGCCGAGATCGCCAAGGCCTTCCGCACCGACTGGGCCGCGCATGCCGAGGGGCTGCACGAATGACCGTGATCCTGATCCTGGCGGCGCTGTTCGCGCTGCTGCTGATCCGCGTGCCGGTGGCCTTCGCGCTGGGGGGCATGGGGCTGGCGCTGCTGCTGATCGGCGGGTTCTCGCCGCTGATGGCGCCGCAGGCGGCGCTCTCGACGCTCGACGGGTTCATCCTGCTGGCGGTGCCGCTGTTCCTGTTGATGTCCAACGTGCTGCTGAAGGGGGGCGTGGGGGCGGACCTGTTCGGCGCCGTCCACGCCTGGGTCGGCCACTGGCCCGGCGGGCTGGCGGTGGCCACGATCCTGAGCTGCGGAATCTTCGCCGCGATCTCGGGCTCTTCGGTCGCCACGGCCGCCACCATCGGCACCGTGGCGATCCCCGAGATGATCGCGCGCGGCTATGACCGGCGCTTCGTCTACGGGCTGATGGCCGCGGGCGGCACGCTGGGCATCCTGATCCCGCCCTCGATCCCGATGATCGTCTACGGCTTCATCACCGAGGAATCGGTGATCGCGCTGTTCCTCGCCGGCATCGGCCCCGGCATCCTGCTGGTGGTCCTGTTCATCGCCTACGCGATGATCCACGCGCGCTTCTTCGGCGGCCAGCGCCCTGAGCCCGCCGCCACCTGGGAGGAACGCCGCCGCGCCACCCTGCGCGCCGCCCCCTCGATCGCGCTGTCGGCGCTGATCATCGGCGGCATCTACTCGGGCGCCTTCACGCCCACCGAGGCTGCGGCCATCGGCTTCGCCGCCGCCCTGCTGATCACCGCGGGGGTCCTGCGATCCCTTTCCTGGAAGGGCCTGCGCGAGGCGATCTTCGAGTCCATGGCCACCACCACCGCGATCCTGCTGATCATCGCGGGCGCCAAGATCTTCGGCAAGGCGATCACCCTCTACCGGGTGCCGCAGGACATCTCGGCCTTCATCTCCGAGACGATCCACACGCCGCTCGCCTACATCATCGTGGTGGCCGCGATCCTGCTGCTGATGGGCCTGGTGTTCGAGGCGCTGTCGATGGTGCTGATCATGACCCCGGTGCTGCTGCCCGCCGCGCTCTCGATGGGGTTCGATCCGATCTGGTTCGGCATGTTCATGGTGATCATGGTCGAATGCGCGCTGATCACCCCGCCGGTGGGGCTGAACCTCTATGTCATCCAGGCGGTGGCGCGAACCTCGCTGGCCGAGGTGTCGCGCGGGGTGATCCCGTTCCTTTTCATCATGTTGCTGACGGTCGCGATCCTCTACATGGTCCCCGACCTCGCCCTCTACATACCCTTCAAGCTCTAGGGACCGCCCCATGACCCCACCCGACCGCCTGCGCGCCCTTCTCGCCGAGAAGCGTCTGCTGGTGATGCCCTGCTGCTTCGATCCGCTCTCGGCCAAGCTGATCGAGCAGGGGGGCTTCCCGCTGACCTTCATGTCGGGCTTCGCCGCCTCCGCGGCGCGGATCGGAGAGCCGGACCTCGGGTTGATGAGTTACGCCGAGGTCGAAGCCCAGGCGCGCGCCATCGCCGACGCGGTCTCGATCCCGCTGATCGGGGACGGCGACACCGGCTACGGCAACGCGATGAACGTGCGCCGCACGGTGCGCGGCTTTGCCCGCGCAGGCTGCGCCGCGGTGATGATCGAGGACCAGAAGGCCCCCAAGCGCTGCGGCCACACGCCGGGCAAGGAGGTGGTCGAGCGCGAGGAAGCCTTCGACCGCATCCGCGCCGCCGCCGACGCCAAAGCTTCGGACGACATCCTGATCCTCGCGCGCACCGACGCCCGCCACGAGCATGGCCTGGCCGAGGCCATCGACCGCGCCCACCGCTTCCACGAGCTTGGCGCCGACATCCTCTTCGTCGAGGCGCCCCGCACGGTCGAGGAGATGCGCACGATCTGCGCCGAGCTTCCCGGCCCGAAGATGGCCAACATCGTCGAGGGTGGCGAGACCCCAGCCCTCTCCCACGCGGAACTGGCCGAGATAGGCTTCTCCATCGCCGCCTATCCGCTGACCCTGCTGGCCGCGGCGATGCAGGCGATGACGCGGGCGCTGGGCCAGCTCGCCTCCGACGCGCCCCGCGACGGGCTGATGGATTTCGCCGAGCTGCGCGGCCGCATCGGCTTCGACGACTACTACGCGGAGTCGGAGAAATACCGCTCCTCCGCCCGCGCCCGCTGAGACGATCCTACTCCGGCGGGCAGGTGCGCGAGTCCAGCGCGCTTGCCTCCGGATCGCTCCAGCGCACCAGCAGCCGACGGGGCAGGGCCTGCGCCTTGGGCCCGCCGGCGCGGTAGCCCGGCGCAAGGATCTCGAGCTCGCGCAGCGCCTCCCGCCGCGCCGTGGGCAGCGGATAGCGCGGATCGGCGCCGTTCGAGGCGAAGACCCCCGGGTTGGCGAAATCCGAGGATACCAGCCGCCACACAGCGTCCGCCCCGACCCAGACCACCTCGGCCGAGGTCTCGGCCCCCGCGGCCCGGCAGGCCCGCGTCTCCGGCCCCAGCGCCTCGCGCAGGGCGGCCAGCAGCGCCTGCGCGTCGCTCGGCGCGATCTCGCGCCGCCGCTTCTCGAACAGCACCTGGCGCAGCCCGTCGTCGTCGAGCTGGAAGATCGCCCGGAAGCGCATCCCCGCCAGCTGCGCCTGCGGCAGCGCCAGCGTCCCGCGCAGACCGCCGCCATACTCGAGCCGCGTCTCCACCGCGCCCGGCAGCGCCGCCGCCAGCGCGTCCGCATCCATGCCCCACCGGGCGGCGGCCCAGTCCGGCCCCGCCTCGCCCGCCGCCTGCAGCGGCGCGCAGACCATCGCTGCCATCATCCACAGTCTCATCCCCCTGAAAATGACTCTCGCCCCCCTCCGCCACAAGCGCCCCGGCGCCACGCCAGCCGCCCGCGACAAGCGCCTGTTCT
>NZ_CAXBOD010000114.1:0-6190 GCF_963977235.1 uncultured Albimonas sp. | reverse complement strand
CCCCGCCCCTCCCTCCCCGGAGGGGCGGCGCGAGACGCGCGAAGGGCCCGGCCGATCGGCCGGGCCCTTCGCCGTTCAGGGACGCGGTCGGGCGCCGTCAACCGAGGGGCGAATCGGTTTCCGCCGCAGGTGCGAAGTCGGCGAAATCGCCGACCGAGAGGCCGCCGGTCACCACCTGGCCGTTCACCTCGATCCAGGCGTGGGCCCCGAGGCCCGCAGGCCCGCGGCGCATCCCCAGACGGAACACGAAGGGCACGCCGCGCCGCTCCAGCCACATCCTCGCGGCCAGCGACTGCACCAGGCAATCCGACCGGCCGGGCAGGCGCCGCCCGATCCGCGCCAGCGCGACGCGCATCCGCTCGCCGTCCTCGCGGTCGAAATCGGTCCCGGCGGCAGCCTCCGGCCCCGGAGCGCGCAGGCGGCGCAGCAGTTCGGGCGCGGACAGGGAGCGGTGCAGGCGTTGCGCGCGCCGCATCCAGAACAACGCCGGAATCAAGGAGATAACGTCCCTTGCAGAGCGTCGCGTGTCGGTGGAGCTCATGCGTCAGGGGACCGGAGCGAAGCGCGACAGCGACAGGCAGGCCGGCTGAGGCGCAAACAGAAATGCGAAAGCGCACCCGCAAGGGCGCGCTTTCGTTGAACTCGAAATCTTCCGGGGAAGCGTCTCGCTTCCCGACAGATCAGACGCTGCAGTCGATGACCGGAGCGGACCCGCCACAGACATCGCCCGGAGCGCCGCCGCTGCCGCGAGTCGCTTCCTTAACGGACAGCTTCGCCACTTTCGGCTCCAGCCAAACTTTTTTGCTCATGATCTCACCTCGAGAGTCTACATCACACCCACCAACAGCATACGCGCCATGGACGGGATCGCAACGAGTTTTTTGCATTGCGGCGGACGTGTTCATGCTGAAGGCAGGTCCAGCGCGCGCCGCGCGTCGGCGTCCTGCGGGCCGGGCGTCGGCGTGGCTCCGCCCAGCAAGGCCGACACGCTCCAGCGGCCGTGCCCCCGCGCCGCCAGCGCCCGGGTCAGCCTGTCGCAGGCCGTGCGCGCGGCCGGCGGCGCCTCGGCCGGCGAGGCGAAAGCGGCCGGCGCGGCAAGGCCCGCGCCGATCAGCGCCGCGGCCAGGGGAATCGTCTCGGCCAGCGGGCGCCCGACGAGGGTCGCGAGCTCGTCCAGCCTCGCCGTCTCCTGCGCCTCGAGCCGCGCCAGGATCGGCCCGTAGACCGTCCGCGACAGGGTGGCGGCGCCCAGCAGCCCCTCGGTGCGCAGGTCGCCGGCCTCGGCGATTCCCGGGGCGCCCAGGCCGCGCAGCCGCACGGCGCCCGCCCCCTCCGCCGCCCCCTCCGCCCCCGGCGCCTCGTCCGCAGCGCCGGGCTTGAGGAACAGGTCGAGGCGCGACACCCGCCACATCATCAGGTCGGCGAGCTCGGCCCGGATCCAGGGATCGGGGCAGGCGTCGACCTCCGCGATCTGGGCGGCCGACATGTCGAGATCCCGGGCCAGCCGCTCGGGCCGGGCGGGGACCAGGGTCTCGAACCCGGCGGCGCGCAGCTCGCGGCCGAAGTCGCGCATCCCGCGCAGCTCGGCCACCGGCGCGATCCAGACCCGTTCGAACATCGCGGGCGGGCAGGCGGCCATCGCCTCGAGGGTGGCGGCCCATTTCGGCGTCTCGCGCACCAGCCGGTAGGAGGCCTGGAAGCTCTGGCGCAGCGCCTCGACCGTCCAGTCGCGCCTGGCGGCCGGCTCCAGGCCCTCGGGGGCCGCCGCCCAGCGGTTGGCGATCAGCTGGCGCAGGCCGAGCTCGGGCCGCGCCCCGGGCTGGACAGGGAAGGCGCAGAGGAACCCGCCGCCCGGCGCCACCCGCGCCTCGAGGAAGGCCAGCGCCGCCGCGCGGTCGGTCTCGTCGAGCAGCTCCCAGCCCCAGGGGGCGAGGACCAGGTCGAACACGGGAAGATCCTGGGCGCCCAGCGCGCCGGGATGGGCCTCGACCACGCGCGCCTCGAGGCCGGCCTCGGCCAGCAGGGCGCGGGCCTGTTCGGCCTGTTGCGGATCGCGCTCGGCGCCCCACAGTTCCAGCCCGCCGCCCGCGCCGGCCGCAGCGATGGCGGCCAGGCCGACGCCGACGCCCGCCTCGAGCAGCAGCACCCGGCGGGGCGGGCGCAGCGCCGCGCCCGCCATCGCCGCGGCCGTGGCCGCGCCCAGCGGCGTGGCGGTCGGCGACAGCCCCCCGAAGGCCGGCCAGCCCGAGCGGGGATCCGTCTCGGGAACCGCGTCATTCCGCGCAGGATTCACGTCGTTTCCCCCGTGAGTTGCAGGCCCGCGTCATGTATGACAGAGCAAGACGGCGAGACAAGGCGACGCGCCGGTTCCGGGATGGGCCCCGGACAGGTCGTCGCCGGGACGCGTTGCGCGGGAGTGCGCGCATGGGGCTTGCGTCCCTCGCCATCGACGCCGGGGAGACCCGGTAAAGGCTCGATCCGTGCGGCGACGCGCGGCGCGGGCGGCATGGGGATGCGATCGGTGGACTGCGCGCGACAGCAAGACGCCCGGCCACGCGCCGGACGGGACGCCACGCCATGAGCGGCGCCTCGCCCCTGGTCGCCGCGCGCCGCGCCGCCGACGCGGGATCGCCCCCGTCCGACCCTGCGCGCGGCGCCGACTTTGCGCGCGGCGCCGCTCCGGGGCGCAAGGCCACGTCCCCCCGCCATCGCTTCTCCGCCTACGGGCTGGTCTACGACAGCGACCTCCCCGCCCCGTGGGCCGAGCCTGCGCCCGCCGGCGCCCCGGTCGACGCCACCGTCCGTCTCGGCCCCGTGCGCGGCCCGACCCACCCCGAGCGCGCCGACAGCGCCTGGACGGTCGAGAGCCCGACCGAGGCTTATTGCGACTGGGAGGGCCTGCGCCTGCGGGTCAGCGACGGCGCACGCATCGGGGTCGAGATCGGCCCCGGCGCGACGCTCGAGATGGCCATGGTTCACCTCGGATACGCCGCCTCGACTGTGCTCCTGCACCAGCGCGGCGCGATGCCCCTGCATGCGGCCGGCGCGGCCGGGCCGGCGGGCGGGGCGCTGCTGCTGGGCGAATCCGGGGCCGGCAAATCCACCTTCGCCGCGATGATGGCGCGGGGGGACTGGGCGCTGGCCGGCGACGACACCATCGCGCTGGACCTCGCGCCCGGGCGCCCCGTCGGCCTGCATCGCGCGATGCGCACCGCCCGACTCTTTGCCGACTCCGCCCGTGCGATCGACGCCGTCGCCACCGGCGCGCCAGTCGGCTCGGCCGCCGGCGCGTCTGCCCCCGCCGCCTTCGGCCCGTCTGGCCCCGCCGCCTTCGGCCCGTCTGGCCCCGCCGCCTCCGGCGCGTCTGGCCCTGCCGCCTCCGGCGCTTTTGGCCCTGCCGCCTCCGGCGCGCCGGTCCTCGCGGCCGGGCAGGGCATGGGCAAGGGCGTGCGCGCGCTCAGCGATCCCGCCGGCCGTCTCGTCTGGCCCGCCCCCCTGCGCGCCGTCTTCACGCTCGAGTGGCTGCACCCCTCCGACGCGCCGCTGGAGCTTGAGCGGCTGCCCACGCTCGCGGCGCTGTCCGCCCTGCGCCGCGGCATCGGGCGGCCCGAGATCCCGCGCCAGATGGGCCTCGACGGCGCCTACTTCCGCCTGCTGGCGCGCGTCGCCGCCGAGGTTCCGGTCTTCGCCCTGCGCCGCCCGCGCGACTTCGCGGCCGCCGAGGCCGCCGTCGCCCTCGCCCGCCGCACGGTCGAGCGTCTGGCCCCGGCCCCCCACCCCTCCGACAACCAGGGAGCCCTCACGTGAAGTCCACCGACCTGCTCAGCCGCAGCGACGGCGTTCTCGAGGCCCGCGTCAGCGACGACGAACTGGTGCTGCTCGGCCCCGAGTCGGAGGCCTATTTTGGCCTCGACGCCGTCGCCTCCGACGTCTGGGAGCGGCTGGAGTCGCCGATGTCGGTGGGCGCGCTGGTCGCCGCGCTCGCCGCCGACTACGACGCCCCGCCCGAGCGGATCGCCGCCGACCTCCACCCCGCGATCGAGGCGCTGGTCGAGGGCGGGCTGCTGCGCCGCGCCGCCGCCTGAGCCGCCCTCCCGTCTTGCCCACCCCGGCCGAGACCGTCGCCGCCCAGGCCAGCCCGCGCCCCGAGGCCCCCTCAGGGACGCCCGCCGGTCCGATGCCGCCCGCGCGCTTCTTCGGCGTCTTCGACCCTCGCGGGCGCGCCGACCGGCTGAACGCGGTGCACGCGGCCATGGCCTCCGCCTTTGCCGACGCGGGCTGGCGGGGCGCCGACCTCGGCGGGGCCGAGGCCGCCACCGATCCCGCCGCGCGCGTCCTGCGCCTTTCGGTCCGCCTTCCCGCCGGTCTTGCGGGTCCTCTGGGAGATCCCTCGACCTGGCTGCGCCGCGGTCCCGGCGGGCGCGCCTGGACCGGTCTCGCCCGCCTCTGGACGCCCCCGCGCCCGGCGGCGGCCGAGGACGGCCCGCCGCTGCCGGCGCCGCTGCGCGATCTCGACCGGCTCGCCTCCTCCGAGGCGGCAGGTCGCTTCGATGAGCTGCAGACCGCCGCCCAGGCGGTCGAAGGCGATTTCGCGCTGGCGATCTGCGATCCGCAAGTCCCGCGCCTGACGCTGCTGCGCGACGCCATCGGCTCCGAGCCGCTGGTCTACGCCCGCCTCGCCGACGGCGCGGTGGCCTTCGCCAACTGGACCCACGCCCTGCTGGCGATTCCCGAGGTGGGGCGCGAGCCGGACCCCGAGGCGCTGACCGACATCTTCGCCTATCACCGCCCGGTCCCCGGCCGCACCGCCTGGCGCGGGATCGACGAGGCGCCCGCCGCCCATGTCCTGCGCATCGACGCCCAGGGCCTGCGCGCCGCGCCGCACTGGACCCCCGGTCCGGACCCCGCGCTGCGCGGCCTGTCGGACGACGACGCGCTCGACCTGCTGATCGAGCGCGCGCGCCTGGCCGTCGACTGCCGCTGGCGCGGGCTCGGGCCCTCGCCGGCGGTGCTGTTCTCGGGCGGGCTCGACAGCTCGCTGGTGGCGGCGCTGGTCTGCACGGGCGCCGGCGCGGGCCAGGCGGTTCCGGCCTGGTCCGGACGCGCCTCCAGCGGCGCCGAGCCGGCCGAGCGCGCCTCCCGTCTGGCGCTGGCCGCGCACTATCCGGGCCTCGAGCTGCACGAGGTCCTGTCGGAGGACGCCGACCCGCTCGAGGGCGCCGAGCAGGCCTGGCGGCGGATGGCCGAGCCCTGCGCCGACACGCTCGCCGGCTCCCGCTTCGCGCTGCACGAGGCGGCGCTGTCCCGGGGGCACGCGGCGATGATCGGAGGGTTCGGGGGCGACTTCGCGATCTCGCACCCGCTGCCCAACTACCTGCACGACCGGGTGCGCGCCGGCGCCTGGCGGGACGCGGCGGCCGAGATGGCGCGACTGCGGCGCGTCGGCGCCCGACGCCGGCAGGTGCTGCGCCACGGGTTGTGGGCCTGTTCGCCGCTGGCGACGCAGTGGCGGATGCGGCGCCACGACGGGCTCGGGCATGGCCATATCGGCGCCTCGCCCGATTTCGCCACCCGACGGCGCTGGCACGCGATGGGCTATCGCCCGTGGGAGGTCGCGGCGCCCACGATCCTCGAGGAGCAGCGGCTTCGTCTCGTCGGCCGCCACACCTGGATGACCTGCGACCTTCAGCTCTGGCCCGACGCCGCCACGCACCCGGCCTCGGGCGTGGCCTCGCCGCCGACGTGCCAGGCCTACGGCAGCCCGCTGTTCGACACGCGCCTGCTGGCGGCGGTGATGGGGGCGCCCGCGCGCCTGCACCGGCAGGGCGACCAGAGCCGCGGCCTGATCCGCGCGATGCTCGCGCGGCTCGCGCCTGCCGAAGTCACGCGCCGCCCCGACAAGTCGCCGTTCCAGCCCGATTCCGCGCAGATGAGCGCCGCCCGCCGCCCGATCTTCGAGGCCGCCTTCGCCGAGGCCGCTCGCCATCCGCTCTGGTCCGAGCTGGTCGACGCCTCGTCCCTCGCGGCCAGTCTCGAGGGCCTCGACAAGGGCCCGGCGCCCCACCGGCTGCTCCGTTCCGCCGCGGTGATGCGCGCCTGGTTCCTGTCCGAATTCCTCCGCCGCGCCGCCGCCTGACCGATCCAGGCGCCCGGCGCGACGCCCGAACACGCCTCGCAAAGCGCCTGTTCT
>NZ_CAXBOD010000113.1:0-6319 GCF_963977235.1 uncultured Albimonas sp. | reverse complement strand
CGTTCGACGAAGGCGGCGGCGCCTTCGCGCAGGTCCTCGGTCTGGAAGAGGATCGCCTGCTCGCCGGCCTCGGCGTCCAGGGTCCGGGCCAGGTCGGCGGTCCAGCCCTCGCGCAGCTGGCGCTTGATCGTGGCGAGCGACAGGGGCGGGCCGGAGGCCAGCGCCCGGGCCGCGGCCATCGCCTCCTCGGCCAGCGCCTCGTCGTCGACCACCGACCAGATCATCCCCCAGCGCTCGGCCTCCTCGGCCGCGATCGGCCGGGCGAGCATCGCCATGCCGCGGGCCTTCGCCGCCCCCGCCAGCCGCTGGACCAGCGCCGAGGTCCCCCCGTCCAGCGCCGCCCCCAGCCGCCCGAAGCTGAGCAGGAACTTCGCCGAACGCGCCGCGATCACCACGTCGCCGGCAAGCGCGATGCCCACCCCCGCCCCCGCGGCCGGGCCGTTGACCGCGCAGACCACGGGCTTGGGCCCCTCGCGCAGGGCGAGGATCAGGGGGCTGAGCTCGGCCCGCATCCCCTCGGCGATCGAGGCGCCCGAGGCGAAGACCTCGCCGCCCAGCTGCGCGCCGGCGCAGAAGCCGCGGCCCTCGCCGGTCAGCAGGATCGCGCGGACCTCCGGGTCGGCCAGCGCCCGCTCGACCGCGCGCTTCAGGGCCCCGATCATCGGCAGGGTCAGGGCGTTGAGCTGGGCGGGGTTGTTGAGCCGCAGCACCGCGACCGCGCCCTCGCGGCTCTCGATCACCGCCTCTTCGGGGGTGGGGGCATCTGTCATCTCGGGTCCTTTCCGGGTTGCCGCCGCCATCAGATCAGCAAACCGCCGCCGCAGACCAGCGCCTGTCCGGCGAGCCTCGCCTCGCCGCCCGGCCGGACGGTCGCGGCGAAGCGGCGCGGGACGCCGCGCAGGCGGTCGGGCGAGATCGCCTCGGCGAGCGCCCGGCCCCGGCGGGCCGTCGACGGCATGCCGGGGGCGACGACGTCCTCGACCCCCGCGGCGCGGGGCGCCTCGAGGTCCTCATGGATCGGCTCAGCCCCGCTCGTAGAGGGTGGTCACGCAGGCGCCGCCGAGGCCGAGGTTGTGCTGAAGCGCCAGCCGCGCGCCCTCGACCTGGGTCGCCTCGGCCGCGCCGCGCAGCTGGCGGGTCAGCTCATAGCACTGAGCGAGGCCCGTGGCGCCCAGCGGGTGGCCCTTGGACAGCAGCCCGCCGGAGGGGTTGGTGACCGTGCGCCCGCCATAGGTGTTGTCGCCCGCATCGATGAAGCGCTCGGCCCCGCCCTCGGAGCACAGGCGCAGGGCCTCGTAGGTGATCAGCTCGTTGTGGGCGAAGCAGTCGTGCAGCTCGACCACGTCGAGGTCCTCGGGCCCCACGCCGGCGGCCTCATAGACCTGGTCGGCGGCGGCGCGGGCCATGTCGTAGCCGACCACCCGCATCATGTCGCGGGCCTCGAAGGTCGAGGGCGTGTCGGTGGTCATCGCCTGGGCGCGGATCGAGACCGAGCGGTCGAGCCCGCGCTTCTGCGCGAATCGCTCCGAGACCAGCACCGCCGCCGCCGCCCCGCAGGTGGGCGGGCAGGCCATCAGCCGGGTCATCACGCCGGGCCAGATCACCTGGTCGGCGAGCACGTCCTCGGCCGAGACCTCCTTGCGGAACACGGCCTTGGGGTTCTTCGCGGCGTGGCGGGAGGCCTTGGCGCGGATCTTGGCGAAGGAGGACAGCGGGGTGCCGTGCTTCTCCATGTGGCTCAGCCCGGCGCCGCCGAAGTAGCGCAGCGCCAGCGGAATGCCCGGCTGGCCGACCAGCGCGTCGGTCGCCTCGTCGAAGGCGGCGAAGACGTTGTCGCGGTCCGAGAAGACCGCCCCCAGCGCGCCGGGGTTCATCTGCTCGAACCCCAGCGCCAGCACGCAGTCGGCCAGGCCCGATTCCACCGCCTGCCGGGCCAGGAACAGCGCCGTCGAGCCGGTGGAGCAGTTGTTGTTGACGTTCACGATCGGGATGCCCGTGGCGCCGACCTGGTAGAGCGCCCGCTGCCCGCAGGTCGAGTCCCCGTAGACATAGCCCGCATAGGCCTGGGCCACGTCCTCGTAGGCGATCCCGGCGTCGGCCAGCGCCAGGCGCGCGGCCTCGGCCCCCATGGCGTGATAGGGCGCGCTCGCCCCCGGCTTGGCGAAGGGGATCATCCCCACCCCGGCCACATGCGCCTTTGCCGACATCGCGCGCCCTCCCTGGCTTCCCGGGCGAATCTTACCCGTGGACATCTGATTACCCATTGGTAATAAGAAGACTGGCGGTCGTGGTCAACGGCCGCCTTCGGCGCCATCATGGCGGACGGACCACAGCGACTGGGACCACAGCGACTGGGACCACAGCGACTGGGACGACAGGAGACGACGCGCGGATGAGCAGCCCGGCGACCCGGATCTCGCCCTTCCCGACGCCCGAGCGGCGCCGCCGCGAGCGCTCGGCCAAGCGCGAGGCGATCCTCGACACGGCGCTGGCCCTGTTCCTCGAGCAGGGCTACCACCACGTCACCCTCAACCAGGTGGCCGAGCGCCTGCACATCACCAAGCCCGCGCTCTACAACTACTTCGCCGGCAAGACCGAGATCCTGTTCGCCTGCTGGATGGCCGGGTTCGAGCACGCCGCCGCGGGGATCGAGCGGATCGCGGCCGGGCCCGGCGACGGGCTGACCCGGCTGCGCGCGCTGATCCGCGCCTACGGTCTGCTGATGACCACGCCGCGCGGGCGCTGCCTGATCCGCTTTGACGACAACGACTTCACGCCCGAGCAGCGCGACCGCATCTCGGGGTGCAAAAAGCAGGTGGACGCCGCCTTCCGCGGCTGGATCGCGGCGGGGATCGAGGACGGCTCGATCCGGCCCTGCGACCCCAAGATGGCCGCCTTCATGATCGGCGGCGCGCTGAACTGGATCGGCCAGTGGCACCGCGACGACGGGCCGATGAGCCCCGAAGCGGTGGTCGAGGACTTCGCCGAGCGCCTGACCACGGGCCTCGCGACCCGGTGAGACCGGGTGAGAGAGCGGCGCGACGGGGCCGGCAGACGCCCCGCGCGCGATATGGGAGGATGAGATGAATCTCACGCACGGACTGCGCCGGACGGCGCAGATCAACGCCAATGGCGTCGCGACCGGCTTCGAGGGCCGCCATCGCACCTGGGGCGAGGTGGCCGGCCGCGTGGCGCGCGTCGCCGGCGGCCTGCGCGAGCTTGGCGCCGCGGAGGGGGAGCGGGTGGCGATCCTGTCGCTGAACTCGGACCTCTACCTCGAGGCCTACCTCGCCGTCGCCTGGGCGGGCGCGGTGATCGTGCCGCTGAACGTGCGCTGGAGCGCGATCGAGAACCGCGACGCGCTCGAGGACTGCCGGGCCAGGGTGCTGATCGTCGACCGCGCCTTCGCCGAGCTGGGCGCCGAGATCGCCGCCGACGTCCACGGCCTGGCGCTGGTCTACGCCGACACCGGCGAGACGCCCTCGGGCATGGTCGCGTGGGAGAGGCTGGCGACGGCTTCGGACCCCATCCCCGACGCGATGCGCAAGGCCGGGGACCTGGCGGGGATCTTCTACACCGGCGGCACCACCGGACGCTCGAAAGGGGTGATGCTCTCGCACGGCAACCTGACCGCCAACGCCTTCAACGCGCTCGCCGAGGGGCTGTTCGACGCCAGCTGCACCTACCTCCACGCGGCGCCGATGTTCCACCTGGCCAACGGGGCGGCGATGGTCTCGCTGCTGATGTCGGGCGGCTCGAACCGGATGATCCGGGCCTTCTCGCCCGACGCGGTGCTGACGGCGATCCAGGACGAGAAGATCACCGACGTGCTGCTGGTGCCCACGATGATCCAGATGCTGGTCGATCACCCCACGGTGGGCGACTACGACCTCGGCTCGCTGCGCCGGGTGGTCTACGGCGCCTCGCCGATCTCCGAGGCGGTGCTCGACCGGGCGACGAAGGCCCTGCCCGGGGTCGAGTTCGTGCAGGCCTACGGGCAGACCGAGCTCTCGCCCATCGCCACCCTCCTGCACTGGAAGGAGCATGTCGGCGAGGCCCGCGCCGCGGGCCGCCACCGCTCGGCCGGCCGGGCCACGCTGGGCTGCGAGGTGCGGATCGTGGACCCCGACGACACCCCGGTCCCCGCCGGCGCCGTCGGCGAGATCTGCGTGCGCGGCGACGTGGTGATGATGGGCTACTGGGAGCGTCCCGAGGAGACCGCCGCCGCGCTCAAGGGCGGCTGGATGCACACCGGCGACGGCGGCTATCTCGACGAGGACGGCTTCGTCTTCGTGGTCGACCGGGTGAAGGACATGATCATCACCGGGGGCGAGAACGTCTATTCGGTCGAGGTCGAGAACGCGCTCGCCCAGCATCCCGCCGTCGCCCAGGCCGCCGTCATCGGCATCCCCCACGAACACTGGGGCGAGCAGGTGCACGCCGTGGTCCATCTCGCCCCCGGCGCCGAGGTCGACGAGGCCGAGCTGATCGCGCACTGCCGCGCGCGCATCGCCCACTACAAGGCGCCCCGCTCGGTCGAGCTGCGCGCCGAGCCGCTGCCGCTGTCGGGGGCGGGCAAGATCCTCAAGCGCGACCTGCGCGCCCCCTTCTGGGACGCGGCGCAGCGCAACGTCAGTTGAGCGGCCGGGCCGGGAGGGCGGACGAACCGCCCCCCGGCGTCACGCGGGACGGCGCACGCAGAGGCGCCGCAAGGGAGGACGATCATGGATAGAGCGCTGGGGAAGATGCTGCCCGGCAGCCTGTTGTCGACGGCCGCGATCCGCGGCGCGGACCGCACCGCGGTGATCTGCGCAGGGACCGGGCGTCGGGTCAGCTACGCCGAGATCGACGCGCGCGCCAACCGCCTGGCCAACGCGCTGGGCGCCGCGGGCTTGGCCAAGGGCGACGTGCTCGCCTTCCTGGTCTCGAACCGCGCCGAGATCGTGGAGATCTACTTCGCCCTGGCGCGGGCCGGCATCGTCGGCGTGCCGCTGAACTACCGCCTCGCGCCCCCGGAGCTGGACGGGCTGATGCAGGCGATGGGCGCCCGCGGCCTGATCTACGAGGACCGCTTCGCCGCCGCCGCCGGAGCCTGCGCCCATGGCCGCGACCTGCGCGTGCGGATCGGCAAGGACGAGAGCTCGGCGACCGACTACGAGGCGATGCTGGCCGGGGCCGCCGCCACGCCGCCGGGGGTGGAGGTCGAGGAGAGCGATCCCTTCTACTTCAACCTCACCTCCGGCACCACGGGCCTGCCGAAGTCCTATCTGCTGTCGCAGTACAACAACTCGACGCTGGCGCCGATGTTCATCGCCTTCGACTGCACGCCGCGCGACGTGATGATGACCGTGTTCCCCGCCTTCGGCCGGGTCGGCTTCGCCTGGATCGGCGCGGCGATGATCTACCAGGCGCCCAACGTGCTGATGAACTTCGACCCCGTGGCGGTGCTCAGGGCCATCGAGGCCGAGCGGGCGACCATCGTCAACCTGGTCCCCACCATGGCCGCGATGCTGCTGACCGCGCAGGCCGAGGTTCAGGCCGACCTGAGCTCGCTGCGCGCCGTGGTCTTCGCCGGCTCCTCGCTGCCCGAGCCGATCCGGCGGGCCACCGAGGCGCAGCTCTGCCCCCACGTCTACGAGTATTACGGCATGCAGGAGACCGGCGCCCTGGTCGCCTCGAGCCCGCAGGACCGCAGGCGGTCGCCCGGCTCGGTCGGGCGGGCGGTGCTGTTTGCCGACGTGAAGGTGGTCGACGAGGTCGGCCGCGACCTGCCCGCGGGCGAGACCGGCGAGATCGTGGGCCGCTCGCCCAACGCCGCGACGGCCTACTTCGCGAACCCCGAGAAGACCGCCGAGACCTTCCGCAACGGCTGGATCCACACCGGCGACCTCGGCTCGATCGACGCCGAGGGCTATCTGACCATCCGCGGGCGCAAGAAGGACATGATCGTCACCGGCGGCCAGAACGTGCACGCCGCCGAGGTCGAGGAGGTCCTGCTCGACCACCCCGCCGTCCAGGACGCCGCCGTCTTCGCGCTGCCCCACGAGGTCTGGGGCGAGGCCGTCACCGCCCTGATCGTCGCCGCCCCCGGCGCAGTCGACGCCGCCGCCCTCGAGGCCCACTGCCGCGCCCGCATGGCCGGCTTCAAGACCCCCAAGCGCTTCCTCTTCGACACCGACCCGCTCCCCCGCACCCCCACAGGCAAGGTCCAGAAGTTCCTGCTCGTCGAGCGGTTCTCCCCGACTTAGCCCAAGCAGGGATGAGCCCGCAGACCTTCGCGACGCTCCCAGAAAAGCGCGACAAATGCCGGGCGGGACAG
>NZ_CAXBOD010000112.1:0-6616 GCF_963977235.1 uncultured Albimonas sp. | reverse complement strand
CAATGTCGTGCAGGATCTGACCGAGCGCGGGATCGGGTTGCGCGTGCTGGCCGGTCAGGGCGCGCAGATCGACACGACCACGCCGGCCGGGCGTCTGGTCTTCGGCATCTTCGCAGCCCTCGCCGAATTCGAGCGCGAGCTGATCCGCGAGCGCACCGTCGCAGGTCTCGCTGCCGCCCGGGCGCGTGGGCGAAAAGGGGGGCGGAAATTCGCGCTGACCAAGGCTCAGGTCCGGCTTGCCCAAGCAGCTATGGCCAATCGCGACACATCCGTCGCCGAGCTCGCCGCCGAGCTTGGCGTCAAACCGGTCACGCTCTACCGCTATGTCGGACCGAAGGGGGAGCTGCGCGAGAACGGGAGGCGAGTCCTTGGCGTTTAGGGCTGGACTTCCACTCTCCCGCCCACGCCTCCTCTATCGCCTCGAACGGTGGGGTCTCGGCGAATGATGTGCGCGAGGGTTAAGCTATGGCGCTTCAGCACCGCCGCCAGCGCCGTCGCACGGAAGGGCGCCACCTCAGTCATCCACAGGCGCGGGCCATGGCGCAGCTTGGAGGCGGTTGAGTTCGCGACCCTCGAATGGGTCGACTGGTTCAACAACCGCCGCCTGATGGAGCCTATCGGCAATGTGCCGCCAGCGGAGGCCGAAGCCGCATTCCGCCCCGCGCTGGAAACTCGCAACGTGGCCGCGTAGCTAACGAACATCAGCCTCCGGCAGATCCGGCGCGGTTCAGCATGCCAGATTGACGCATTCCGAGTTGTGGGACATAAATGGCCGGCTTCATGGTCGGCCATTTTGGGGACCCTGCTTGGCATCAAGTTCAAGGTTCCGCCTGAACGCTTTCAAGAGCCCTTCAGCGCCAGACGTCGCGGGTAGTGGGAAGGCTCGGGCCCATCGTCTTGACGCTAGGGCGCCTTGGCCATTCGACGAAGGGTTCTCTGATCGCTCTGCTCACTTGCTCCGGTGAGCGGAGCGGCGCTTGCGAAAACCCGTCTTGGAAACCCCTCCGCGGTTCAAGACTTGCACGAGCCGCGAGCCCCCCGAGCGGGATGCGGCAGGATCGCGATCAAGCGTCGGGTCCGCTTCGCGATTCCTCTGTCCTCGGGCTCGCGCATGCAGGCCAGGACTGCGGTGGTCGCCGAGAACGCCATGGCGTCGCACAGGATATGCTCGCGATTTGCGCCGAGCACTGCGTCTGCTCCATCCGCCAATCCCGCACCCCGGCGCTGAAATGCAGGTGCCCGCTCGTCGAGAGAGGCATGCGACAGCGATCTCGTGCCGACCGTCTCATCTGAGACGTTCGACGGCATCAAGCTGTTGAATTAAAAAGACTAAGAAGTTGGCACGTGCCTTGCCAAGCCTTGCAGCGAGACGTGTCCGAAGCGGCGCGTCGAGGGAGACAGGCTCGTTGGGAGGACGATGTCGCATGGCCGGATACGAACACGCCGCCGCAGGCCGAGAAAACCTGCAAGCCGACTTTCGGGACGCGATGCGCGCCTTCGCGGCGCCCGTGTCTCTGATTACGGTGCGGGAACAGGGCGGCGACTGGAGGGGGATGGCGGCCTCGTCGGTCAGTTCCTTGTGCATGGAGCCGCCCTCGGTCCTTCTCGCCATCGACCGCGCCTCTTCAACGCTCGAGACGATCCGGCGCGTCGGGCAGATCTGCGTGAATTGCCTCTCCTGCGATCAGCAGGATGTGGTGGCCGTATTCGCCAGCGAGCGGCGTCGATCCGAGCGCTTTCGGGTCGGCGACTGGTCGGAGGGACCCAACGGCTCGCCCTGGGTCGTCGGCGCACGCGCCGCGCTTTTCTGCACGGTCGAGCGAACGGTCGACTACGGCACCCACACGATCCTGATGAACCGGGTCGAGGCGGTGCGCCTGACGCCTTCGGGCGCGTCGGCGCCGCTGCTGTGGCTCGACGGCGGACCCGCGCGCGCGGAACGCGCCGCGGTCTGACCCGCCCCGAACACGACCGCCGCAGGATCGCGGCGGACCGTGGGCGCGGCGGCGGGAGGTCGTCGCGTATTTGCAAAACTAATGAGACAAGGGAGAAACCCCATGAAGCTCGGCCTGTTCCAGATGCCGCTGCACCCGCCCCACCGGGCCCTCGCCGAGACGCTCGACGAGGACGCCGAGAAGATCATCCACGCCGACGCGCTGGGCTTCGAGGAAGCCTGGGTGGGCGAGCACTTCTCGGCCACGACCGAGCCGATCGCCTCGCCGATGATGTTCATGGCCTCGCTGATCCACCGCACGAAGGCGATCCGCTTCGCGACCGGCGTCGTCGCCCTGCCGAACCACCATCCCGCCATCGTGGCGGGCGAGGCGGCGCTGTTCGACCACCTCTCGAAAGGGCGCTTCATCTTCGGGATCGGGCCGGGCGGTCTGGCCAGCGACATGGAGCTGTTCGGCAATCTTGACGCCGAAATCCGCAACGAGCGGATGGCGGAGTCGATCCAGACCATCCAGCAGATCTGGTCGCAGGATCCGCCCTACGACATCCAAGGCAAGCACTGGCAGGTGAAGATCACCGACACCGTCGTGCCGGAGCTTGGGGTGGGCTACCTCGGCAAGCCCTTCCAGAAGCCGATGCCGGAGATCGCATTGTCGTCGATGTCGCCGGGGTCGGGCTCGGTCAGCTTCGCCGCCAAAAAGGGTTGGCGCCCGGTGACCGCGAACTTCGCGCCTGAGAGCACCGTCATCAGCCACTGGATCAAGTATCGTGAGGGCTGCGAGGCCGCCAACCGCCCCGCCACCGGCGAGGACTGGTCCGTGGCGCGCAACGTCTTGATCGCGGAGAGCGACGCCCAGGCCGAGGACTGGCTGCTCGATCCCAAGGGGTCCAATCACTACTACTTCAGCTACCTGTGGGAAGTGCTCAAGCGCGCCGACTACACCGCCGTGCTGAAGCCGGACCCGCAGATGGCCGATGACGAGGTGACCGTCGAGGACATCATCAAGGCGACGGTCGTCTATGGCTCTTCCGCCACCGTGACCGAGAAGCTGATCTCGTTGCGCGAGCGGTCGGGGCCGTTCGGCACGCTGCTGATGGCCTCGATGGACGGCGAGGGCGCGAACAAGGACCGGGAGTGGTCGACGATGACCCGGCTCGCCGAAGAGGTGGCGCCGGCGGTGCGCAGGGCGGCCTGAGCGAGCGGCGCCATCGGGCGCGGCGGGCAAGACCCCGCCGCGCCCCACAAGGGAGAAACCTCGATGATGTTCATGGAATCGAACGCGGCCGCGCTGATCGCGCAGGCCCGGCGCAGCGCCTGGCCGCCGGCCGGGTCGACCGCGGTGGAGGAGGCGATCGAGACGATCGCCGCGGGCGGAATGGTAATCGTGATCGACGACGAGGGGCGCGAAAACGAGGGCGACCTGATCGCGGCCGCCGACCTCGCCGCCCCGGAGGCGCTGGCCTTCATGGTCAACTATACCACCGGCATCGTCTGCGTGGCGATCGACGACGCGCGGGCCGACGCGCTGGCGCTGCCGCGGATGGTCGAGCGCAACGACGACCCGCTGGCGACCGCTTTCACCGTAACCTGCGACGCGACGGATGTCGGCACTGGCGTCTCAGCGGCGGAGCGGGCGCGCACCATCCGGCTGCTGGGCGACCCGTCCGCCGGGCCGGCCGATCTGCGCCGGCCCGGTCACGTCTTCCCCCTGCGGGCTCGCCGGGGCGGGGTGCTGGCGCGGATGGGCCATACCGAGGCCGCCTACGATCTGGCGCGACTTGCGCGGCGGTCGCCGGCGGGGATGCTGGCCGAGCTGGTGAACCCTGATGGCACGATGATGCGCGGGCCTGACATCGCGGGTTTCGCCGCGCGTCACGGGCTGCAGGTGCTGCGCATCGACGCGCTGATCGCGTGGCGAGTCTCTCGAGAGGTCGAATGGCTGGCGCGCTCGGCCTGAGCGGCCTCAGGTGAGGCCTGCCGCCTTCATGCGTCGATAGAAGGTCGCTCGGGAGATGCCGAGCCGCTTCGCGGCCCCGGCGGCGCTGCCTCCCGCGAGGTCGAGCGCCGCGCGAAGGCGGTCGATCTCGGCCGCGGGCTCCGCCTCGGATGCCTCTCCGACGATGGCGGGCGGCAAGAGGTCGAGCCCCACCTCCTCGCCCTCGCGCAGGGCGGCGGCATAGCGGGCTGCGTGGCGGAGTTCGCGCAGGTTGCCGGGCCAGAGGTGGGCGGAGAGCCGGGCCCGGGCCGCCTCGGTGAACCGCCCCGCGGGAAGACCGGCGCGCTCGGCCTCCTCGGCGAAGATCGCCTCGATCACCGCACCGCGGTCTTCGCGCAGGCGCAGGGGCGGGATCGCGAGCCTGGCGCCGTTCAGGCGGTGGTAGAGGTCTTCGCGGAAGCGTCCCTCACTCACCAACGCGGCCACGTCCCGGTGGCTGGCGGAGATCACCGCGACGTCGACCGACACGGCCCCGGAGCCGCCCAGCGGAGTGAAGGTGCGCTCCGACAGCACGTGCAGCAGGCGCGATTGCAGGTCCAGCGGCATGTCGCCGATCTCGTCGAGGAACAGCACACCGCCGTCCGCGTCCAGCAGCCGCCCGCGCGATCCCTCGCGCGCAGCGCCGGTGAAGGCGCCGGGGCGATAGCCGAACAGCTCGGCCTCGATCAGCGTGGCGGGGATGGCGGCGCAGTTGAGCGCCTCGAACGGTTTGGCGGAACGACGGCTGAGCTGGTGCAGGCGGCGGGCGAGCAGGCTCTTGCCGGCGCCGGTCTCGCCCTGCACCAGGATTGGCAAGCCGGCGTCGAGCAACTTGCGCGCCCGGCTCACCTGGGCGTCGAGAGCGGGGGCGGCGAGGTGCAGGCGCACACCCTCGACCACTGCGGGGGGCGTGCGGGCCGGCTGCGGGCGGGCGGGGGCCGGGCGCAGGCGCGGGCGAGCGGGCCGGTCGACCTTTGCCAGCAGTCGCCGGTCGCCCTGGCGCGGCGCCAGCCAGGTCGCGCCGTCCGCGCGCGGGCCGTCGTCGGCGCTCCGGAACAGGGTCTTGAAGCGGATCCCGACCAGGGTCTCGGGCGAAATCCCGCACAGGCCCGCCGCCATTCCGGTCGCATCGCGGACGCGGCCCTCGTCGTCCAGCGCCAGCCGCGCCTCGGCAGCGGCATCGAGGAAGTCGCCGTGCGGGGTCAGCCGCACGATGCGCATCCCGCCGTTCCGATGGTTGAACCAGGCGTTCTCGATCCGCCTGGCCGAGTGAGAGACGACCCCGCGAAGGATCCGCTGCACCTCGTGGTCGGTGCTGCGCGGCGTCGTCACGTTCAACACGAAGGCCGGCCGCCGCCCGCGACCCATCACCGGCGCGACTGTGCAGCTCAGCTTGGTCACGAAGTCGCCGAAGTGGTCATCGGCGACCACCGACAGCGCCTCGCCCGTTCGAAGACAGGTGCCGATGCCGTTGGTGCCTTGGCGATCCTCGGTCCATACCGTGCCAGGGGCAAGGCCGAAGCCATGCATCTCGGACTCCAGCTTGCGGGCGCAGCGGAAAGACACCGTCACCCCCTCGGCCGTGGCCAGCGAGACGACATAGTCGCTGTCGGCGAGCCGCAAGTGCAGCCGGTCCATCTCCGGCGTGGCGATGGCCAGCAGCGCTTCGGCCGGGGTTAGCACATCCTTCAGCTCGGCCCCGGTCAGCATCCGCGGCGGGCCGATGCGGTCCGGCTCCAGCGCATGATCCTCGAGGCAACGGCGCCAGGAGGCGATGATCGCCGGGTCGCCATGCGCCCCGGTCCCGCCGCCGACGGCCGACACGATGCGGTTGGCGTGCTCTCCCGCCATGTCGTCTTCCTCCCGCGTCTCGACCGGTCTCTACCTCTCGCGCCGTCACCGGAGCGTCACCGAGAAGCGGCCGGTCGTTTGCGGGATCATCGGTCAGCAGGGCGCCGCAACGCAAGCTTGCGCAGCGGCCCCCCGCCTTGGCGATAATCGCCGGCGCCCCGGGTCATTCCGCCGGCGTTGCCGGGACCTCTCGGCCGGCGCTGGCCCGGGCGAGTGCCGCCAGCCCCAGGGCGACCAGCGACAACAGCCCTCCCGCCCAGTTCGGCGAGGCGAGGCCGAAGCCCGCCGCGATGGTCGCGCCGCCGACCCAGGCCCCGATGGCGTTGCCGAGGTTGAACATGCCGATGTTGACCGACGCGGCCATCGTCGGCGCCCCGGCGCGGCTGGCCCGCTCCATCACCAGCTTCTGGATCGGGGAGACCGTGGCGAAGCCGAAAGCCGCCATCAGGAACACCGAGACGGAGGCCACCGCCGCGTTCCCCACGCCGGCCCAGAACACGAACAGCACCAGCGCCTGCGCCGCCAGCGTCGCGAACAGCGTGCCGAAGAGCGAGCGGTCGGCGAAGCGCCCGCCCAGCCAGTTGCCGACGGCCAGCCCGAGGCCGAACAGCACCATCAGCCGCGCGACCTCGGCGTCGGAGAAGCCGGCCTCCTCGACCATCATCGGGGCGATGTAGGTGATCGAGGTGAAGAAGACCGCGGGCCCATGGAGCTTCGACCAGCTCGAGTTCCTGTTCCTGCTCTGCGCGCTCTATCTCGTCACGGTGATGACGAGCGGGGCGCTGAAATTCGCGATCAACGTGGCGAAGGGACGGGTGGGCGAGCGCGTGCTGCGC
>NZ_CAXBOD010000111.1:0-6910 GCF_963977235.1 uncultured Albimonas sp. | reverse complement strand
CGACGAACTTGATCGTCAGCTTGCCCTTGCCGGGGAAGCGGAAGTCGGTGGCGCGGTACTGGTCGCCGAAGGCGTGACGGCCGACCACGATGGGCTGGGTCCAGCCCGGCACCAGCCGCGGCACGTTCTTGCAGATGATCGGCTCGCGGAAGATCACGCCGCCCAGGATGTTGCGGATCGTGCCGTTGGGCGAGCGGTACATGCGCTTCAGCCCGAACTCCTCCACCCGCTGCTCGTCGGGGGTGATCGTGGCGCATTTCACGCCGACGCCGATTTCGCGGATCTTCTCGGCCGCATCGACGGTGATCTGGTCGTCGGTGTCGTCGCGGGCCTCGATGCCGAGGTCGTAGTAGAGCAGATCGACGTCCAGATAGGGCAGGATCAGCTTCTTCTTGATGAAGTCCCAGATGATCCGGGTCATCTCGTCGCCATCGAGCTCCACGACGGGATTTTCGACCTTGATCTTGCTCATGCGGCTCTCCATTGGCCTCGGGCCGGTCGGTGTGCGGGGCCGCGGCGCAGACACGGGCGCGCCGGCCGCGGTGGGTCGAACGGTATGCAGCGGGATACAAAGGCCCCGCGCGGATGGCAAGCGCTCGCGTCGGGCGGGAGCGCGACGGCGTCGCGACCTGACGCCGCGACGCGCGCGACGCTAGCACTTCGCACCGCGCCGGCGCGAGGGGCCCGAACACGGTGGCGGCGAGAATCTTCACGGGTTTCGCGTGGCGCGCGCCCCGGCTTGCGGCGCCGGGGGACGGGCCGTAGGACGGGGGCGCACAACCAAAGGGGAAAAGGCGATGGCCGGCCGCGCGTTCAGGCGCCTGCGCATGGGGCTCGAGACGGTGACCGGCCTGCGCCGGCAGGGGTTCTTCGTGCCTTACCGCTATGCCGCCTCGGTCCGCCCGCCGCAGGGCTATCCCGCGATGGAGCGGCTGCTGGAGGCTGAGCGCCCGGCGCTCGAGGCGACGCTGGAGGCGATCGACGCGCTGGCGGGGCCGCTGGCCGCGCTGGGCGGGGCCGCGCCGCAGCCGCGCTGGGGGCAGGCGTGGTTCCCCCGGCTCGACGGCGCGGCGGCCTATGCGCTGGCCCGCAGCGCCCCGCCCGCGCGCATCGTCGAGGTCGGCTCGGGCCACTCCACCCGCTTCCTCGCCCGCGCGCTGGCCGACGCGGGCGCGCAGGCCGAGCAGGTCTGCATCGACCCTGCGCCTCGCGCGGCCGTGCTGGACCTGGCGGTGAGCTGGCGGCGGGAGCTGCTCTCCCCCGCGCACCTGCCGCTGTTCGAGGCGCTGGAGGCCGGCGACATGGCGGTCTTCGACAGCTCTCACCTGCTGATGCCCGGCACGGACGTGGACCTGATCCTGGCCGAGATCCTGCCCCGCCTCGCGCCCGGCGTGCGGGTGCATGTCCACGACGTTTTCCTGCCCGACGGATATCCCCCGGACTGGGAGTGGCGGGGGTATTCCGAGCAGAACGGCCTTGCGCCCTGGCTGCTGTCGGGCGCCTATCGCCCGATCCACGCCAGCCGATACGCCCTGACCCGGATGGGCGCGGCCGAGCGGCCGGGCCTCCGCGATCTGCCCTGGAACGGGGCGCCCGAAAGCAGCCTGTGGATGGTGCGCGCCTGACGGCGCGCCTCTCCGCCTCCCGAACCCGGAGCCCGCCATGACCCTCGACGAGACCGACCGCCGCCTCGCCTTCCTCTCCGAGGCCGCCCGCCTGCGCGAGGTGACGCGCGCGAGCCGCGTCGCCTCGGGGCGCTTCGAGAACTCGGCCGAACATTCCTGGCACCTCGCCCTCTACGCGATGGCGCTGGTCGAGGAGGCGCCCGAGGGCGTGCGCGTCGACCGGGTGATCCGGATGCTGCTGATCCACGATCTGGTCGAGATCGACGTGGGCGACGTCCCTCTCCACGGCGCCCGGCCCCAGAACCATGACGCGGCCGAGGACGCCGCCGCCGAGAGGATCTTCGGCCTGCTGCCCGGCCGCCAGGGCGAGGCGCTGCTGGCCCTGTGGCGGGAGTTCGAGGCCGCCCAGACCCCCGACGCGCGCTTTGCCAAGGCGCTCGACCGGCTGCAGCCGGTGCTCTTGAACCTCGAGACTGGGGGCGGCACCTGGCCCGACTTCAACGTGGGCGAAGCCGAGGTGATGGCGCGCTGCGGCCCGCCGATCGAAAAGGGCGCGCCGCGTCTCTGGCCCCGCGTGCGCGAGCGGGTGCGGGCGCATTTCGCGGCTCTGGTCGGCTGAGCGCGCGGCGCGCGCCCCTTGCCCTGCGCCCGCGGCGAGGGCAAACCCCGCCCGCGAGCAGATCCCGCGGCCCCGGCCGCCCCCCCTCCCGGCGGCCCCGGCCGCCCCCCCCTCCCGGCGGCCCCGGCCGCCGCCCGACGCGCGAGCGGAAAGGATCCCGGCGATGAGCGGAACCGACCCCACCCGGCAGGCGGTGACCGAGACCGCCCAGCCCGTCTTCGTCCTTGTGCGCCCGCAGCTGGGCGAGAACATCGGCGCGGCCTGCCGGGCGATGTGGAACTTCGGCCTCGATCGGCTGCGCCTGGCCGCGCCGCGCGACGGCTGGCCGAACCCCAGGGCGGTGGCCATGGCCTCGGGCGCGAGCCACGTGCTCGACCGGGCGACGGTGCATGACGATCAGGCGGGGGCGCTCTCGGACCTCGAATACGTCTACGCCACCACGGCGCGGACGCGCGAGATGACCAAGACCGTGTTCACCCCGGCCGCCGCCATGGCCGACGCGCTGGCGCGGATCCGAGCGGGGCAGAAAGTGGGCGTTTTGTTCGGCCCCGAGCGCACCGGCCTGGAAAGCGAGGAGGTGGCGCGCGCCCAGGCCATCATCTCGGTCCCCGCCAACCCCGTTTTCGCCTCATTGAACCTGGCGCAGTGCGTGCTGCTGACCGCCTACGAGTGGCGCCGCCAGGCCACGGAAACCCCGCCCGAAACGCTGGATCCGGGGAAGCTGGGTCTTGCGGGGCGCGAGTCGGTCGACCGGGTGATCGCGCGGCTGGAGGACGAGCTCGAGGGGGCGAACTTCTTCTTTCCGCCCGAAAAGGGCCCGACGATGCGCTTGAACATCCGCAATCTTTTCTCGAGAGCGCCGCTGACCGACCAGGACGTCCGCACGCTTCACGGGATCATCCGCGCGCTGGCCGAAGGGCCCAAGCGCAGGCGGGACTGAGCCCCGGGGAGCGACCGAGCGGGCAGGGCCGGCGGCGATGGAAACGACCTGGGAAGGAGACCGAGATGACCCCGACCCCGACCCCTCCCTCTGCCGCCCGGACGCCGACCGCCCGAGCCCTCGCCGCCAGCGACGAGGACCGCCCCGGCTTTCGCCGCATGGGCCTCGCGCTCGCCGCGCTGACCGCGCTGGGCGTGGCGTTCGCCCTGTCGCAGCCGGCCTTCGCCGATCCGCCGGGCGGGGTGCCGCCGGGCCTCGCCAAGAAGGGCGTCTCGAAGCAGGAGTGGAAGCGCTCGAAGGGCGGCGACGTGCGTGGCGACGACGGCGACCGGGTGATCATCGTCGAGCGCGACCGTCGCGACCGCGTGGTCTATGAGCCGGGCTACCGCCTGTCGCGCGACCGCGAGTATGTGGTGATCCGCGATTACGACCGGTATGGGCTGCGCCGGCCGCCCGCGGGCTACGACTACTACCTGGTCGACGACCGGGTGATGCGCGTCTCGCAGGACACGCTGCAGATCGCGGCGGTGCTTGGCCTTGCCAACGCCCTGCTGAACTGAGGCGGCGCCCTGTCCGGGGATCGCTCGGGCGGGATCGCACGTGCAGGGATCGCGCGAGCCGCATCGACGCGGGCGCGCCTGACCCCTTGCGGCGGGGCCCGGTTCCGGGCCAATTGCGCGCGCCGGCCGGGCATTCCCCTGGCCGGCGCGGCGCGTGCGCGACCGGGGCCCCGTGCAGGGACCGGGCGCGGCGGGCCGCGCAGACCCGGTTCCGACAGGGGGACGCCCATGTCCAGGCCCCGCTCGATCTTCGAGGATGTTTCCGGCCAGCCGGCCGCCGTCCAGCCCGCAAGGCCCGCCGCCGCGCCGGGCGAGGCCGAGCGTCGCCGCCGCGCCAACCGCCGCCACATCGCCATCTGGCTGCTGCTCCTGGCAGCGCTGGTCGCCGCCATGGTGCTGGTGGGCGGGCTCACACGCCTGACCGACTCAGGGCTCTCGATCACTGAGTGGAAGCCCGTCACCGGCGCGATCCCGCCGCTGAGCGAAGAAGCCTGGCAGGCCGAATTCCAGAAATACCAGGGCATCCCCCAGTTCGAGGCGATCCACCGCGACATGGATCTCGCGGGGTTCAAGTCGATCTACTGGTGGGAATGGGGCCACCGCCAGCTTGGCCGCCTGGTCGGGCTGGTCTGGGCGGTCGGGTTCTTCTGGTTCCTGGCGCGGCGCAAGATCCCCTCGGGCTGGACCTGGCGGCTGGTGCTGCCCGGCGCGCTGGGCGGCGTGCAGGGCGCCATCGGCTGGTGGATGGTCGCCTCGGGGCTGGAGGGGGAGATGGTCTCGGTCGCCTCTTATCGCCTCGCGACGCACCTCGGCCTCGCCTTCGCGATCCTGGGGCTGCTGGCGCATTATTCGTGGGAGATCTCGCGCTCGGGCGCCGAGCTTCTGCAGGCGCGGCGGCGGCGGATGTCGGGGCCGATGACCTTCGCCAGCGTCGTGTGCCTCGCGGTCTTCGTGCAGATCCTGCTGGGCGCGCTGGTGGCGGGGATCGACGCGGGGCGCGGCTATATCGACTGGCCGCTGATGGGGGGGGAGTTCCTGCCCTCGGAATCCTTCGACTATGTGCCGCTGTGGACCAACTTCTTCGAGAATCCGGCGCTGGTGCAGTTCATCCACCGGATGTGGGGCTATGGCCTGCTGCTGCTGGGCGCGGTGTTCTGGTGGCGGATGCGGGGCGCGGCTCATGCCGGGCTGAGGCGGCGGGCGGACTGGGTGCTGGCGATGATGTTCGGCCAGGTGGTGCTGGGCGTGGTCACGGTGATCCACGCGGCGCCGCTGTCCTGGTCGATCCTGCACCAGGCCGGCGCCATCGCCCTGTGGATGCTGGCCCTGCGCGCCCGCTTCGAGGCCGGATGGCCCGCCGAGGAGAAGATCGCCCGCGGCCGCGCCTGAGCGGCGCGGGGGCGGCCCGCTCCGACCTGCGGAAGCTTACGTCGGCTGTTGACGCCCGACTCGCGATCTTGTGAACGAGTTCTCCGGCCGGAGACTAGGCGTTTCCGCATCGGAAACTGATCCGTCGTGCCTCTGCCGCGATTCCTCTGCTAGCGTGCGACAAGGCGTCCGGTCACGGGCGTCATGCACAACACGGAGGACCCCAGGCCCATGCCCAGGAAATCGTTTGTCATCGCCTCGGCGGCTGTCGCCGCGCTGGCCGCCGCCTCGCTCGGTCTCGCCCATGCCGCCGATGTCGAGCCGAAGATCGACGACCCCGTGTCGCTGCGCATGAACCTGATGAAGGATGCGGGCGCCGCCGTCGGCATCATGGCCGCCATCGCCAAGGGCGAGGCCGAGTTCGAGCCGCGGGCCGTCAAGGGCGCCCTGCTGACGCTGAACGCGGTCGCCCTCGGTTTCCCGGCGCAGTTCCCGCAGGGCGCGACCTCCGAGACCTCCGAGGCGGCGCCGGCGATCTGGGACGACGCGGCCGGCTTCCAGGAGACGGCGGCCAAGTTCATCGCCGACACCCAGCAGGCCAAGTCGATGCCGATGACCAACGCCGACGAGATGAAGGCCGCGCTGGGTCTGGTGGCCCAGAACTGCAAGGCCTGCCACGAAAACTACCGCGTCAAGAAGAACTGAGCGTCATGGCTTCCTGGCGCTGGCTGATCCCCGTCGCGGCCCTGGCCGCGGCGGGCGGGGGCGCGGCCCTGTGGCTGACCGCTCCCGATCCGATCGGGGCCGACGCGGTCGCCGGATGGAGCCCCTCGCCCGAGGCGGCGGCACGGGGCGAGCGGCTGTTCGCGCTCGGCTCGTGCGTGTCGTGCCACGCGGCCCCGGGGGCCGAGGGCGAGGCGCGCTTGGCGCTCGCCGGCGGGCGCGCGTTTCCCACCGAGTTCGGAACCTTCCACGCCCCCAACATCTCCCAGGACCCGCAGGCGGGAATCGGGGGATGGACGCCCGCGCAGTTCGCCTCGGCCTTTCTGCGCGGCGTGGGGGCGGAGGGGGAGCATCTCTATCCCGCCTTCCCCTGGCCGTCCTACGGGCGGATGGAGGTGGCGGACGCCCTTGATCTTTGGGCCTATCTCAAGACGCTGCCGGCGGATCCGACGCCCTCAAAGCCCCACGACGTGGGGTTCCCGTTCTCGATCCGCGCGGCGGTCGGGGGGTGGAAGCTGTTGTATTTCAAGCCCGAGCCGGTGGTCGCGGGCCTCTCTGGGCAGGAGGAGGCCGGGCGCCGGCTGGTCGAGGGGATCGGCCATTGCGGCGAATGCCACACGCCCCGCGACCCGCTGGGCGGGCCGGACTACACGCGCTGGCTGGCCGGCGGGCCGAACCCGGACGGGGAGGGCTCGATCCCCAACATCACGCCTGCGTCGTCGGAGATCGGGGGCTGGTCGGCCGCCGACATCGCCTACTATCTCGAGAGCGGGTTCACCCCGGACTACGACAGCGCCGGCGGCGGCATGGCGGCGGTGATCGAGGAGACCTCGAAACTGCCGGCCGAGGATCGCGAGGCGATCGCGGCCTATCTCAAGGCCGTGCCGGCGGTGGAATAAGGGAGACAGGAGGCGCCCTGCGGGGGGGCCTGGCCCGCGGCTGGCGGGGCGCCTGAGCGTCGAGTGGGGGAGCCTCCGGCGGAGCTCCCGACTCACCCGGGAACAGGGCCGCGCCTGTTCCCCGAAGCCGTCCGTCGCTGCTTGATGCCTGAGCGACTCGCCCGCAGGGGTCAAGG
>NZ_CAXBOD010000110.1:0-6915 GCF_963977235.1 uncultured Albimonas sp. | reverse complement strand
CCGGCGGCAACCCGCCGGATCCCGCCGCCCCCGCCTTCTCCGCTCCGCGTCGCGGGGCTGGACAGGCCGTTCCCCGATCGTCGAGACTGCCGCCACGCAGGCCGCCCGCACAGGTCCGGCCCCGACGCCGCAAGGAGGCGATCATGGTCCCCGAGGCCCCCTCCCGCAGCACCGTCGCAACCTATTGCGCGCTGTGCACCTCGCGCTGCGGCGCCCGCGCGACGCTGGAGGACGGGCGCTTCGTCTCGCTCGCCGCCGACCCCTCCCACCCCACCGGCAAGGCGCTGTGCCTGAAGGGCAAGGTGGCGCCCGAGATCGTCTATGACCCCGGCCGCCTGCTGCACCCGATGAAGCGCACCCGGCCCAAGGGCGAGGCCGACCCCGGCTGGCAGCGCATCTCCTGGGACGAGGCGCTGGATCTGGCGGCCGCGCGGCTGAATGCGCTCGCCGCCGCCCACGGACCCGAAACGGTGGCCTTCAACACCGCCTCGCCCTCGACCTCGGCGCTGTCGGATTCGCGTCACTGGGTGGTGCGCCTGCGCCCGGCCTTCGGCAGCCCCAACCACTCGACCTCCTACGAGCTGTGCGGCTGGGGGCGGTGGATGGCCAACCTCTACTCCTTCGGCAGCGCGCTGCCCGCGGGGGTGATGCCCGACCTCGACCGCGCGGGCTGCATCCTGTTCTGGGGCTACAACCCCACCGTCTCGCGCATCGCGCACGCCACGGCCGCGGTCGCGGCGAAAGGGCGGGGGGCGAAGCTGGTGGTCGTCGATCCGCGCCAGGCGGGGCTCGCGCGGCGCGCCGACGAATGGCTGCGGGTGCGGCCGGGAACCGACGGGGCGCTGGCGCTCGGCCTCGCCCACGTGATGATCGCGCGCGGCTGGCATGACGCCGAGTTCCTGCGCGCCTGGACCAACGCCCCGGCGCTGGTGCGCGAGGACACCGGCCGGCTCCTGCGCGCGCGCGATCTTGCCCCCGAGGCCCTCGACGCCTCGCTCCCCGACGCGACCCTGGCCTGGTCCGAGGCCGCCCATGGCCCGGTCGCCTGCACCCTGGGGGACGCCGACCCCGCGCTCGCCCTCTCGGGCCGCTTCGAGGTCGAGACCCCCGAGGGCCCCGTCGCCTGTCGCCCCGTCTTCCAGCTTTGGTCCGAGATCTGCGCCCGCCACGACCCCGCCGCGGTCGAGACGCTGACCGGCGTGCCCGCCGACCAGATCGAGCGCACCGCCGAGCTGATCGCGACCTCGCGCCCCCTCTCCTACATGACCTGGAGCGGGCTCGAGCAGCAGGCCAACGCCACCCAGGCCGCGCTCGCCATCGGGCTGCTCTATGCGCTGACCGGCGACTACGACGCGCCGGGCGGCAACGTCGAGCTGCCCACCGTCCCCGCCGCCGACGTGCAGGGGGCCGAGTTCCTGAGCGAGGCCCAGCGCGCCAGGGCCGTGGGGCTCGAGACCCGCCCCCTCGGCCCCCCACGGTTCGAGGAGGTGAACTCCGCCGACCTCTACCGCGCGATCCTGGAGGGAAAGCCCTATCCGGTGCGCGGGCTGGTCAGCTTCGGCTCGAACCTCGCGCTGTCGCATGCCGACGGGGGGACCGCGCTCGAGGCGCTGCGCGCGCTCGAATTCCACATGCACGTCGACCACACCCTCAACCCCAGCGCGGCGATGGCCGACCTGGTGCTGCCCGCCGCCACTCCCTTCGAGACCGAGGGCCTCAAGATCGGCTTCGAGATCAGCGCCGAGGCCAACGGCCTGACCCAGCTGCGCCGCCCGCTGCTGGCGCCGCGGGGCGAGGCGCGTTCGGACGCGCGGATCGTCTTCGACCTCGCCTGCCGGATGGGCCTCGGCCACCGCTTCTGGGACGGCGACCTCGACGCCGGGATGCGCGCGATGCTGGCGCCCAGCGGCATCGCCCTCGAGACGCTGCGCGCCCATCCCGAGGGCGTGCGCACCCCCCTCGTCCAGCGTCACCGCAAGTATGCCGAGCCGGGCGAGGACGGCCCCCGCGGCTTCGCCACCCCCTCGCGCCGGGTGGAGCTGTTCTCGGAGCGGCTGATGGATCACGGCGGCGACGCGCTGCCCGACTACCGCCCCCCGCCGGCGACGCCCGGCCAGATCCGCCATGGGCGGCGCTTCCCGCTGACCCTGACCTGCGCCAAGGACACGCTGTTCTGCGAGACCCAGCACCGCGGCGCCCCCAGCCTGCGCCGCCGCCAGCCCGACCCGCCCGTCGACCTGCACCCGCAGGCCGCCGCCGCGCGCGGCATCGCCGAGGGCGACTGGGTGCGGATCCTCACCCCCCACGGCGCCTCGCAGGCCCGGGCGCGCTTCGACCGCAGCCTCGCCTGCGACGTGGTCTGCGGGCAGCACGGCTGGTGGGAGCCGTGCGAGGAGCTCGGCGCCCCCGGCTATCCCGTCACCGGCCCCGGCAACGCCAATTTCAACGCCATGATCGGGCACGACCTGGTCGACCCCGTGGGCGGCTCGGTCCCGCTGCGGGCCTACGCCTGCGACCTGGAGCGCATCGACCCGCCCCCCACGCCGTCCTGAGGGCCGCCCGCCACGGCCCTCCGCTCAGAGCAGGCGGCTCCACACCGCCAGGATCAGCGCCGAAAGCGCCGCCGTCGCCGGCGCGGTCACCACCCAGGCCGCCACGATGGTCAGGAAATGCGAGCGGCGCACCAGCATCCGGCGGCTGCGCTCCTCGGGCGCGTGATCGAGCGCGCGGTCGCGGGCGCGCCGGGCCTCGCGGGCGCGGCGGGCCTCCTGCCACTCGCGCAGGAAGCCGACGCCGAAGACGCCGCCCACCGCCACGTGGGTCGAACTGACCGGCAGCCCCATCCACGAGGCGAGGATCACGGTGGCTGCCGCCGACATCGCCACGCACCAGGCCCGCGGGGGGCTCAGCTTGGTGATCTCGTCGCCCACCATGCGCACCAGCCGCGGGCCGAACAGCAGCAGGCCGAGGCTGATGCCCACCGCGCCGATCGCCATCACCCAGCCCGGAGCGACGACGAGGGCGCCGGCCGCTCCGTCCTGCGTGGCGCGCGCGATGGCGGCCAGCGGGCCGACCACGTTGGCCACGTCGTTGGCGCCATGGGCGAAGGACAGCAACGCCGCCGCGATCGCCAGCGGCAGCCGGAACAGCGCCTTCAGCGAGCGGGGGCGGTTCTCCATCTCCGCGCTGGCCCAGGCGACCAGCGGGTGGGCCGCGGCCCAGGCCGCGAGACCCGCGGCAAGCCCCATGCCCAGCGCCTGCCAGGGCGCGACCGGGATCAGATGCGAGAGCGCCTTCATCGCCAGGTAGGTGGTGAACACGCCCGCCATCGCGGCCACCAGCACCGGCGCCCAGCGTCGGCCCGCGGCCAGCGGATCGGGGGCGCGGGCGATGCGCGCCTGCAGGAAGGCGAGCAGCCCCGCCGCCGCCACGCCCCCCATCACCGGCGAGGCGACCCAGCCCGCCGCGATGGTTCCCACCGCCGGCCAGTTCACCGCGTCGAGCCCGCCGCCGGCCATGCCCGCGCCCAGCACGCCTCCCACCACCGCGTGCGTGGTCGAGACGGGCGCCCCCAGCCAGGTCGACAGGTTCACCCACAGGGCCGCAGCGATCATCGCGCAGATCATCACCCGCACGAACCCGTCCGAGGTCGCGAAGCCCTCGGGCGCCACGATGCCGCCGGCGATGGTCTCGACCACGTCGCCGCCGGCCAGCACGGCGCCCAGGCTCTCGAACACCGCCGCGATCAGCAGCGCGCCGCCCATGGTCAGCACCTTGGCGCCGACGGCGGGGCCGACGTTGTTGGCCACGTCGTTGGCCCCGATGTTGAGCGCCATGTAGGCCCCCACGCCGGCGGCCAGCACCAGCGCCCAGCTCGAGCCGCTGGGCGTCAGCGCCAGCGCCGCCGCCCCGCAGGCCAGCAGGATGAAGACCAGCGCGGCCCCCGGCGCGATCAACGGACGCGAGATCGCCTGGCCGCTCAGCTCCAGCCGCCCGATGCGCTTGAGGTCCTTGTCCAGCTGCCGCCAGCGGTTGCTGTCCTGCTCGTCGTTCAATCCGTGCCCTTCGATCTTTCGCCCTCTGCGTCCGTCCCGGGCGCATGTCCCTCATGCCGGCCCGTCGCGGGCGCGCCTCTCTCTCTCCTGCGGCAGGGGCGCGCGCATGTCCACACCCCGCAGCCCCCGCGCGCCGCCAGGGGCGAAGGGGCCCGCAACAGCGGACCGCGAACAGGGCGACGGGGGCAGGGGCCCGCTGCGGCGGCGGCAGGGATGGCTGGCTGGACAGGCGCGCGCCTGCGCCCGGTCCTCCGGCAACCCGGCTTGCCGCGAGGACCGCGAGCCGCCCCTCCGCGTCGCCTCAGCCGACCGCGCGAGAGCCCGAAGGGTGGCGGCGCCCGAACTCCAGGATCAGCTCGGCGAGCCCCGCCTCGTCGACCAGTTCGGCCGCCTCGTCGGGCGAGGCCCAGCGGCGCTGGCGCTGACCTAGCTCGGGGTAGTCGTCGGCCAGCGCCAGGACCTGCGCGGAGAACACCGCGACCTCGCTGGGCTCGGCCAGACCGCTGTCGCTGACCTTGCGGCTGGCGAAGCGGCCCACGGGGACCGCGGGCGCGTCGACCGGGATCACGCCGGCCTCCTCCCACGCCTCCTGGAGGGCCGAGCGGGGCAGGTCGAGCCCCCGGATCGGCCAGCCCTTGGGCAGGATCCAGCGCCCGGTCCCGCGGCTCGAGATCAGCAGCACCTCGGGCGCCGAGCCGGGCGCCGAGGCGGGCTCGCGCCAGCACAGCGCCGCCACCTGCCGGCGCGGCGGCCGGCGGAACATCGGCTTGAGGATCTGGTTCCAGAGGCCGGAAAACAGCTTGGACATGACGGCGCCTCCCAGCGTGTGTTCTCATCCCCAGGCGCGCCCGACGCAAGGCTTGCCGCGCCGGTCGCAGGCGAGGCCCCGCCCGGCCGTCCGCCAGCCGGAACCTCGCGCCATCGCTCGGCGGCCCCTCCCCCCCCCGCTCGCTCTTGTTTGTCTGGACAACCCGTGCCGCATGGGCGATGCATCCTCCACCCCCGGCGCGCGCCGGGAGGATCGAAACGCGAAACGGGGACGAGACACCATGAGCGAGGGCAAGGGAATGCTGGCGGCCGAGGCCTATCTGCGCGCGATGAAGCGCTACGGGGTCGACGCGCTCTATTCGGTCGCGGGCACCGATTTCCCCTCGATCGTCGAGGCTTACGGCCGCGTGGGCGAGGCCTCGCCCGACCTGCCGCGCCCGGTGATCTGCCCCCACGAGAACCTCGCGGTGGCGATGGCTCACGGCCACGCGCTGATCACCGGCACGCCGCAGGCGGCGATGGTGCATGTCTCGGTGGGGACCGCCAACATGGTCTGCGGGGCGATGAACGCCGCGCGCGACAACGTCCCGATGCTGCTGTCGGCGGGCCGCACCCCGGTCACGGATTCGGACGGGCCGGCGACGCCCCATGGCACGCGGACCCGCTTCATCCACTGGGCGCAGGAGATGTTCGACCAGGCCTCGACCCTGCGCGAGGCGGTGAAGTGGGACTACGAGATCCGCCGCGGCGAGCAGGTCGAGGACGGGCTCTCGCGCGCGCTCGAGGTCGCCTCCGCCCCGCCCCCGGGCCCGGTCTACCTGTCGCTCCCGCGCGAGATGCTGGCCGAGGAGGTGAACCCCGACCGGCCGACCCGCGCGCCCACCGCCTCGGCGCGGCTCGCCCCCGACCTCGAGGCGATCGACCGCCTCGCCTCGGCCCTGCGCGCGGCCGAGAACCCGATGATCGTGACCGCCAGCCTCGCCCGCAGCCCCGCCGCCGCGGCGCTGGCCGAGACGCTGGCCGAGCTCTGGGCGATCCCGGTGATCGAGTTCAACCCGCGCTGCGTGAACCTGCCCCACGACCACCCCATGCACCTGGGCTTCGACACCGGCCGGGCGATGGGGGGCGTGGACCTGGTTCTCAACATCGCCTGCGACGTGCCCTGGGTTCCCGCGGTGACCCGCCCCGCCTTCGAGGGCGCGCTGTGGGAGATCGGGATCGACCCCGTCCACGCCCGCTACCCGATGCGCAGCTTCCACGCCCAGGGCGCAATCACGGCCGAGCCGGCGCTGGCGCTGGCGGCGCTTCTCGAAGCGCTCGGTCCCCTCGGCGCGGCCGGCCCCCGCGTCGACGCCCGCCGCCGGCGCGTCGCCGAGGCTCACGGGCGGATGCGCGCCACGCTCGACGCGGAAGCCGCGGGCGAGCGGATGACCGCGGCCTCGGCCAGCAAGGCGCTGGCGGCCCTGTTGCCCCACGACGCGACGATCGTGAACGAGTATTCGTTCCGGGTGAACCAGGCCCGTTTCTCGCGCCCGGGCCAGTTCTTCGGGGCGAGCCCCGCGGGCGGGCTGGGCTGGGGCTTCGGCGCGGCGCTGGGGATCCGCAATGCCGGGGTCCCGGGGCCGGTCGTGTGCATGATGGGCGACGGCGCCTACATGTTCAACAACCCCTCGGCCTGCCACTGGGCCTCCGAGGCGCACGGGCTGCCGATCCTTTCGGTGATCTTCAACAACCGGCGCTGGGGGGCGGTGCGCAACTCGACGCTGGCGATGTACGGGCAGGGCGCCTCGGCGGCCGGCGACGGGATGTTCATGGCCGACCTCTCGCCCTCGATCGACCATGTGATGCTGGCCAAGGCTCATGGCGCGCATGCCGAGGGCTGCGGGGACCTCGCGGCGCTGCCCGGGGTGCTCGAGCGGGCGCTGGACGCGTTGGGCCAGGGGAAACAGGCGCTGATCGCGCTGGACCTGCCGGAGTAGAAGCGAAGGGAGAGGGGGCGCCCTGCGGGCGGGCCTGGTCCGGTTGCGCGGGGCGCGCCTGGGGTTTCGACTTCGGGAGCCTCCGGCGGGCTCCTGACTCACCCAAGAACAGG
>NZ_CAXBOD010000109.1:0-7184 GCF_963977235.1 uncultured Albimonas sp. | reverse complement strand
CGGACGAGTCGCTCTGATCGGCATCAGCGAGGGACGGCTCCGGAGAACAGGCGCTTCCGCGGGGTGTCGGACGTCGCGCCGGGGCGCCCGGGGTCAGGCGGGGTCGCGCGTGTCGGCCAGCAGGGCCGCCAGGCCCTCGCGGTAGCTGGGGAAGGCGAGCTCGACGCCCAGCTCCTCGCGGATGCGGGCGTTGGAGGTGCGCTTGCTCTCGGAATAGAAGCTGCGGGCCATGGGGGTCATCTCCGCCTCCTCGAAGGGGACGGCGGGGGGGATCGGCAGGCCCAGCAGTTCGGCGGCATGGGCGATGACGTCCTCGGGCGGGGCGGGGAGGTCGTCGTTGACGTTGTAGGCGGCGCCGGGGTTGGGACGCGCCATGCTGGCGCGCAGGGTGGCGGCGATGTCGTCGACATGGATGCGCGAGAACACCTGCCCCTCCTTGATCACGCGCCGCGCCGCGCCCTGGCGCACCTTCTCGAACGGGCCGCGGCCGGGGCCGTAGATGCCGGCCAGGCGGAACACGTGCACCGGCAGGCCGGCCGAGGCGTGCAGGCCCAGCCAGGCGTCCTCGGCCGCCACCCGCCAGGCGCCGCGGCGGCTCGACGGGGTGCGGGGCGAGCTCTCGTCGATCCAGGCGCCGCCGCGGTCGCCATAGACGCCGGTGGTCGAAAGGTAGCCGACCCAGGCGGGCTTCGCGGCGGCGATCTGCGCGCCGGCCGCGCGCAGGACCGGGTCGCCCTCGGCGTCCGGGCCGGCCGAGATCAGAAGGTGGCTCGCCTGGGCCAGCAGGGGGGCGAGGTCGGCGTCGTCCGCGGGCCAGACCAGCGCCTCGGCGCCCTCGGCGCGGATCGTCTCGGCCTTCTGCTCCGAGCGGGTTGTGCCGATCACGCGCCAGCCCTCGGCCAGCAGGTCGCGCGCCAGCCGACGGGCCGAGTAGCCGTGGCCGAGACTCAAGAGGGTGGGGGTGGACATCGCCGGGCCTCCGCGCCAGATGTGGTCGCCTCCCGTCTAACCGAGGATCGTTCCCGATGCGATGGATCGCCGTCTGCTCTGCGGCCGCGCTGTGCGCCGCGGCGCTGGCGCCCGCGCCGCTGGTCGCCCAGGCCGCCCCCGAGGCCGCCTCGCCCCCCGCGCAGCGGCCCGGCGAAGGCGGCGTGAGGCCCGATCCGACGCGGGCGCCCAACCCCGACCCGAACCTTGAGCTGCCCGGCGCGGACTCGTTCGGCGGCGCGCCGCTGACCCTGCCCGTCGGGCCTGCGCCCGCGCCGGACGCCGCCGCCCGCGCCGCCGATTCCGCCCGCTGCCAGGCCCTGGTCGACCAGGATCCCGCCGCCGCCCGCGAGGTCGCGCGCGACTGGGGCCGGCGCGGGGGCGGCGTGCCGGCCGCGGTCTGCGAGGCGCTGGCGCTGGAGGCGCAGGGGGCGCTCGCCACCGCCGCCGCGCGGCTCGAGGATGCCGCCCGCCGGGCCCCGGAGGACGTGCTGCCCTCGCCCGCGCGCGCCGCCCTCTACGAGGTCGCCGCGGGCTTCCGTATGCGCGCCCTGCAGCCGAGCGAGGCGCTGGCCGCGGCCGAGGCCGGGCTCGCCCTTCCCGGCGCCGGTCCGGTGCTGCGGCGGGAGCGGGCCGAGGCGCTGGCGGCGCTGGGCCGGGGGGGGGAGGCTCTCGCCGATCTCGACGCCGCGCTGGAGGCGATGCCGCGCGACCTGCCCGGCCTGCGCCTGCGCGCCCGGCTGCGGGCCGAGGCCGGCGACATCGCCGGCGCCCTCGCCGACGCCGGCCGGGTGACGGCGCTCGATGAGCGCGACCCGGCCGCCTGGCTGGCGCTGGGCGAGGCGCAGGTCGCCGCCGACCGCCCCGAGCGGGCCCGGGAGAGCTTCCTGCGCGCCATCGCCCGCGACCGCGAGGGCCAGGCCGGCGACCGCGCCCGCCGCGCCCTCCAGTTGCTCGACGGGCCGGGCGAGGCGCCGGTTCCGGCCGAACCGCGCCAGGACCCCCCGCCGCGCCCGCGCCGGAGGTCGAGCCCGCGCCGCAAGACGACCCTGCGCCGGCTTCCCCGACGCCGCCCGCGACGCCGGAGGCCGAGCCGGTCGCGCCGGCGGAGTGAGGCAGGGTCGGCGGCGTTCGGTTGGGCTTGAACAGGGTCCATTGCCCCGGAACCTCGCGGCGGCGCGTCAATCGAGCCGTGTCATCGGCCTGCGTCTTCCGATCCCCCTTGCCATCCCGGCGGTCATGCGCCGACCGCCACCACGCCCGCCCAGGCGCTGATCGTCATTCATGTCAGGGGTCGGCGCCGACGGGGCGGCCAGCGTCTCGGGCGCCTGCGACGTCTCGGGCCTGAACCAGATCCGCGCGGGGGACGAGCTTCGGGGCGCGGGGCCCGATCGTCAGCGTCGGGGAGCGCGTGGCCGTGGGCGGCGACACCCTCCGGCTTGCGCCCCCGGGGCTGATCTAGCCTGCGGCGGTCTCGGCCAGCGCGAGGCGCCATTCCTCGGCCACCGATGGGTCGGGGTCGGCGCGTTCGCTTGCCCGCAGGCGGGCGGGGGACAGGCGCGACAGGGCCCAGACAGCGTGGCCGCGGACCAGGGGGTCGGGGTCGTCGAGCCGGTCCTCGGCCGCGGGGATCAGCGACTCCAGCGCCGAGTTCCCCACCGCCACCATCACGTTGCGCAGGAACCGCGCCCGGCCGATCCGCTTGATCGGCGAGCCGCGGAACACCTCGCGAAAGGCGGCCTCGTCCAGCCCCGCGAAATCCGCCAGCCGCGGGCGGTTCAGCTCCAGCCGCGCCTGGTAGAGGGTGTTGGCCTGCACCGCGAACTTGTTCCACGGGCACACCGCCAGGCAGTCGTCGCAGCCGTAGATGCGGTTGCCGATCAGGGGCCGCAGATCGCGCGGGATCGGACCCTTCAGCTCGATTGTCAGGTAGGAGATGCAGCGCCGCGCATCCAGTTGGAAGGGCGCGGGAAAGGCGTTGGTCGGACAGATGTCGAGGCACCGCCGGCAGGAGCCGCAGTGCTCGGCCTCCGCCGCGTCGGGGGGCAGGTCGGCGGCGAGGAAGATCGCGCCGAGGAACACCCAGTTGCCGATGTCCCGGCCCAGCAGGTTGGTGTGCTTGCCCTGCCAGCCGAGCCCCGCAGCCTGGGCCAGCGGCTTCTCCATCACCGGGGCGGTGTCGACGAAGACCTTCACCGGCTGGCCCGTCCGCTCGGCCGCCCAGCGGGCCAGCCGCTTGAGCTTGCCCTTCACCCGGTCGTGGTAGTCCGGCCCGCGCGCGTAGACCGAGACCGAGGCCCGGTCGGGCATCGCCAGCAGGTGCAGGGGGTCCTCGGCGGGCGCGTAGCTCTCGGCCAGCATCACGATCGAGCGGGCCTCGGGCCACAGGGTCTTGGGGTCGCCGCGCCAGGCGGAGCGGGCCTCCATCCAGCCCATGTCGCCATGGGCCCCCTCGGCGAGGAAGCGGCGCAGGCGGGCCGCGGTCTCGCCGCCGCCGGGGCCCAGCGCATCGGCGCGGCAGACGCCGAAGCCCACGAAGCCTTCGGCGCGGGCGCGCTCGGCAAGCTCCGCCTTCAGGGCGGCGGCGGCGGCGGCGGCGGCGTCAGGGGCGCGGGAGTGGTCGTCCGCCGGCGGCAGGGGCGCGTCCGCCCCCTCGGGCGCCGGCGGGGAGGGCGCCCGGGTCAGCCCGGAGTCTGGCGCCGGCGGCGAAGGGCCGCCACGCCGCCCAGGGCCGCAAAGCCGGCTGCCGCGAGGGGCAGCGCGCCGGGCAGGGGCACGGGCGAGGCCGCGCCCTGGGTCCGCTCGAGGTAGCCCATGGCGTCGGCGTAGACCATCAGGGTGCGGCTCTCGCCCGGGTTCAGCACGATGCTGAAGCTCCAGGCGCCGGTCTCATGCGCAAGCTTCGGGCCGTAGTCGCCGCCCGCATAGATGTCGACGGCTTCGTACACCGAGGGCCGGGCCTCCAGCGTCTCGATCATCAGGGTGGCGAACGCCTTGCTGGTCGCTTCGGGGTCGTCGCCCGTCACCTCGGCCCGCAGGTCGTAGCGCAGCAGGAAGTCGACCGTCGAGATCGAGTCCGACAGGTTCTCGAGCCGCACCGCGCCGTCGTTCAGCGAGGCCGCCTCGATCACCGCCAGCGCGTCCGTCGCGCCCGAGACCGAGGGCGTGAACTGCAGCGTCTTCCCGTCGATGACGAAATCGTCCGACCAGTCCGCGTCGTAGCTGCCAAAGCCGTCGGCATAGCCGGAATAGCTCGAAAACCCATAGCTGACGGAAACGCCCTGGGGAACCGACGTCGCCTCGATCGTGGCGTCGATCGCGCTCGTGAAGCTGACCAGGGCCTGCGCCGGGGCGGCGAGGGCCAGGGTCGCGCCAAGCGCGAGAAGCAGTGCCGGGAGCTTCATGTAGATGACTACCCCGTTAATGTATCTGAACAAGCGTAAATCGCCTGTATCGAACATGAATTGTCTACCACGCCGGCGCCGCACCGGCAATCTCCGCCTGCGGCGGGACGCAGGCCGCGCCGCGGGCCCGGACGCCCCTGCGGCCGCGTTCGCCTCGCGGTCAGAAATCGAGGTCGGCGTAGTGCGCCGGCGGCGGGAAGCCCGAGAGGTGGTCGGCCAGCAACGTGCGGAAGGCCGGGCGCGACTTGATCCGCTGATACCAGTCCTTGGCCGAGGGCACGGAATCCCAGGCGACGTATCCGATGTAGTCCAGGCAGCTGAAATGCGCCGCGGCGGCGAAATCGGCCAGACTGATCTCGTCGCCCGCCAGCCATTTGCGCTGGTCGGCCAGCCAGCCGACATACTCCAGATGCGTGGCCAGGTTCTTCGAGCCGGCCCGGATCCGCCCGCTGTCGGGATGGCCGCCGCCGCGCACCTTCTTCATCACCCGCTCGTCCACCAGATTGGCGGTGACCTCGCGGTGCATCTTGTCGTCGAACCAAGCCACCAGCCGGCGCGCCTCGGCGCGGGCCAGCGGGTCGCCGGGCAGCAGCGGACGCTCGGGCCGGGTTTCCTCGAGGTACTCGCAGATCACCGCGCTGTCGCAGATCACGGCGCGGCCGTGGGCCTCGTCGTCCTCGAAGGCGGGGACCGAGCCGGCGGGGTTCAGGCGCAGGTACTCGAGGCTGCGCACCCAGGGCGTCTGCTCCACGAGGTCGACTTCCAGCCGCTTCTCGGCCAGCGCCAGGCGGACCTTGCGGCAGAAGGGGGAGAGGGGGATGTGATGCAGTCGGCGCATGGTGCTCGGCGTTGGGTCTGGGGCGTCGTGTCGTCTGGGGCGGCGTCGGGGCTGGCGCGGCGTGGCGTCTGGCGCGGCGGGGGTCTGCCGGCCGCGACAGGCGAGCCGCACGGCGCGCCGACCCTGCCGTCCGCGCCGCGCCGATGCAAGCCATGGGGCCTGCACGCGCCGCCGCGCCTCCGTTGCGTCATCAGGGGTGAACTTCGGGCCATCCTGTGGTGAAGTGCGTCGCACAGACAGGAGATTCAGCATGGATCCGATCGCGATCGGCGAGGCGCTGGCGCTCGTCGGAGCGGGGCTTGCGGCGCTCGGCCTGGGCCTGCGCGACATCCGCAGGCTGCGCCTGCTGGTGCTGGTCGCGGCGGTCTGCGGCGGCATCGCTTCGATCCTGCTCGAGGGAAGGCTTCCCGCCGCCACGGCCGCGCGGCTGGCGATCGCGGCGATGGCGCTGGTCTGCGTGGGGACGCTGCTGGGGCTCGGCTGGTCGGCCTGGTCGGCCTCGCCCATCTCGGTGCGCGCGCGCGACCGGACGCTGCGCCGCGCCTTCGGCCCGATCTCTCCGGCCGCCTTCCGCGCCCTGCTGCGCCTGGCCGAGCGCCGTCCCGTCCCGGCCCCCCTGCGCCTGACCCGCGCGGGCTGGGCGCCCGAACACCTGTGGTATCTCGCCGAGGGCGCCCTGCGGGTCGAGCGCGACGGCCAGGTCACCGAGGTCGACGGCCCGTTCTTCGTGGGCGAGGTCAGCTTCGTCACCGGCGCCACGGCCCCGGCCACGATCACCGTCCTGCCGGGGGCCGAGCTGCTGGAGTGGGACGGCAAGATCCTGCGCGACGCCTTCCGCCGCGACCCCACGCTGCGCCCCGCGCTCGAAGCGATTCTGGGCCGCGACCTGGCGCGCAAGGTGTCGGCCGTGCGCCCCGCGCCCGAGCTGATCCCGCAGGAGACCGAGACCCTCTCGCGCCTCGCCGTCTGACGGGCCCCGCGCGCCGCTCAGTCCAGCACGCAGCCCCCGCCCGAGGCTTCCAGCGTTCCCGCCCCGCTCTCGATCGCGGCGGCGCGGCGCGACAGCCAGCCGCTGGGACGGGCGGGGTTGCGGGTCTTGGGGTCGGGCAGGGCGGCGGCGATCAGGGCGGCCTGGCGCGCGGTCAGCTGCGCCGCGCCGACGCCGAAATGGCGCTGGGCCGCGGCCTCGAGCCCGAAGATCCCCTCGCCCATCTCGGCGACCGAGAGGTAGACCTCGAGGATCCGGCGCTTGGGCCACAGCGCCTCGACCAGCACGGTGAAGCCCGCCTCCAGCCCCTTGCGGACCCAACCGCGCCCCTGCCACAGGAACGCGTTCTTGGCGACCTGCTGGCTGATGCCGGAGCCGCCGCGCAGGCTCCCCCCCTCTGCATTCGACTCCAGCGCCTGCCGGATCGCCTCGACGTCGAACCCCGAGTGCGCGCAGAACCGCGCGTCTTCCGCCGCGGGAAAGGCCAGCCGCACCCGGGCCGGCAGCGCCTCGAAATCCAGCGCGCGCCGGTCGATCTCGCCCAGACGCCAGCGCTCCTGCTCGATGTAGATCGTGGTCGGCGGGATCAGCACGCGATACAGCGCCACCCACACCCCCACCACTGCGGCCACGAGGAAGACGATCTCGGCCAGCCGGCGCAGCAGCCCGCGCCGCTTGGTCTGTTTCCTGGCCATGCCTCTCCCCGTCGCCTCCGCTCGCCCGCAAGCTAGGCCGCGCGCCGCCCGGCGACAACGCCTGCCGGGAGCGCCTGTTCTCCGGAGCCGTCTCTCGCGGATGCCGATCAGAGCGACTCGGCCGGAGGGGTCAGGGATCGCGCAGCGACCGGCGAAGCCGGCTTGTCCTTGACCCCTCCGGCCGAGTCGCTCAGGCATCAGAAGCGAGAGACGGCTCCGGAGAACAGGCGCGGCTTGTTCTTTGGTGAGTCAGGAGCTTCTCCCCCCTCGCC
>NZ_CAXBOD010000108.1:0-7270 GCF_963977235.1 uncultured Albimonas sp. | reverse complement strand
GGGAGGGCTGCCTGGGTTCGGGGGAGGGCTGCCTGGGTTCGGGGGAGGGCTGCCTCGGCTCTGGCCCCGGCCGCCCCCTGGCGGTGCGAACCGCAGCCGTCTGCGCTGCGACCGGCGCCTGCGCCGCGGGCAAGCCGCGCCTGGGCGTCTCGCGACGCTGGGCGACGGCCGCGAGCCGCTCGGCCTGAAGCAGCTCGGCTCTCCCGACGAGCATGCCTGCGACCAACCAGGTGAGAGGCCACATCGACGAGTTCGGCAGCAGGTCAACCAGGTTGATCGCCAGCATCAGTGCCAGACCCGCCGTCGCCGGGCCCAGGTCCGGCCGGTTGCGGTATCGCCAGAGCATCATCACCGGCGCGGCGAGCAGCCCGAACACCGCAATGAACCCGGCCAGGCCGCCGGTCCCCAGCGCGATGACCCAGCTCCCGTCGGTCACACTCAGATCCCAACCGAAGACGGGATCGAAGACGCGGTTGCGCGCCCAACCGCCCCAGCCGAAAAGAGGCTTCTGCAGCGCCTTGTCTAGGAGGATGTCCTCGTTGGCGAACCGGTACTGCAGCGAGCCTCCGCGATCTCCCCCGATCATGGACACGATCCTGTCTGCCGGAAAAACGTCGTAGGCGCGCGCGAGGGGATAGAGCAGAACCATCGCCGCCAGCGCCGCGGCGATCGTGATCTGCATCGAACGCTTCGCGAAAAGCGCCACCGGCGTGGCGAAGGCCGCCAGGAGCAGCGCCCCGAACGAATTGCACAGCGCCAGGATCAATCCGAGCCACCCCAGCTTTGTCCAGCCCTTGCGCCGATCCGGCGGCGCGGCGTCGCGCAGGAGCGCGCTGGCGGCAATGATCGACAGCGCCAGCAGCAACGTCAGGGTCAGCCCGTGGCCCAGCAGGACCATCGGGCGGTAGCCGCCGCCCCGGATCGCCTGGATAAAGTCGGTCGGAAAGTAGCCGTAGACCCACCTGTGGATCTGTGGGCTGAGCCGCAGCTCGATCAGAATCGGCACAGTGTAGAGCAGCAGGGCGAAGACCAGGATCCGCAAGACCATCGCATGGTCCTCGGAGCGCGCGAGGTAGCGCCGGCCCAGCAGAATCGGCAAGACCGTCGAAACGGCCCCGACCATCGTCACCAGCCCATCATACAACTTCAGCGCCGGGAGCACTCTGGGGCCATAGACGGCCGGAGTTCCGTTCAGAGCGGCCGTGATCCACGGCTGCGTGACCAGCACGAGCAGAAGCAGAAGCAGGATCGGCGATTTCGGCAGCCACCCGGGAAGCGGTTGGGACGAATCCTGCGCGCCTGCGCCCCGACCGGACGACTGTCGTGCTCCGCCGATCGCAAAGACGCAGCACAACAGCGCAGACCACATTGGCGCCGTGTTGCGACTCAAGGCGGGGAAGAGGGGCAGGTCGATGCCGAAGCTGGCCGGCAGCAGCAGCATCCCCGCGACCACGGTCGTCACGATCGCGCGGCCCGGCGGCATGCGCAGGAAGAGGAAGACGGTCACAAGCGGCCAGGACAGCACGGCGATGTATGCGGCCAGACTCTGCATCTCGTCTCCTGACGTGGGCGGCTGGCGCGTCGCCCGTGCCGCCTCCGCCTTGACCGAAGGCGGGCCTCCTACGCGTCGGGCGAGGATGCGGAACCCTCGGCGCCTCGTCCATCCCCGGCGGCAAGTCGCCTCGCCGCAGCGCCATTCAAGGACCCGCGCATCCGGGGCGGGCCCGGCGACGTCGCAGATCGGGCTTGCGTGCCGATCCCGCCGCGGCTCCTCCGAACGCCCCGAGGCGCCTCGAGAATGCCTCTAGTCGAGCGCGTCGCGCATGTCCATTCGCACGTCGCCGGCGGCGCCCGCGCCCGTGCCGCCGCCCCCTTGGGCGCGCAGACGCCTTAACGATTTTCTAACCAAGCCCTCGCGATGGTCGCGATCCGGACACCCGACGCCCCGGAGAGGCTTCCGCCCGTTGACCCAGATCCCCGTCCCCCCGGGGCGGCGCCTTTTCGCCGCCGCGCTCGCCGCCTCGCCCCGCCGCCTGCGCTGGCGGATCGCCCGACGGCTCGATCCGACCGCAGCGCTCTGGGTGCAGGGGCTGGCCGGCTCGACGCGTCCCTACTCGCTCGAGGGGATGCGCGCGCGCAGATGCATCTTCGTCCACGTGCCCAAGTGCGCCGGCCTCTCGATCGCCGAGACGCTGTTCGGCGACCGCGCCGCCGGCCACGCCACGCTCGAGGACTACCTGAACGTCTTCGGGGCCCGTTGGACCGACCGGGCCTTCAAGTTCGCCTTCGTGCGCGACCCCTTGACCCGCGCCGTCTCGGCGTTCGAGTTCCTGCGCGCCGGCGGCCTGCACCGCTGGGACGCCGAATTCGCCGAGCGGCGCCTCGCCCGTTTCGCCGACGTCAACGACTTCGTCCTGCACGGGCTCGGCGACCCCGAGATCATGGGCTACCACCATTTCCGCGAGCAGGTCCGGTTCCTGACCGACCCGCGCACCGGACGGATCGGCGTGGACGTCCTGGGACGATACGAGCGGATCGAGGCCGACTTCGCCCGCATCTGCGTCCGCCTGGGGGTCGAGGCGCCGCTGGCCCGGCGCAACCGCCGCGAGACGACGGCGGCCGCGCCGGATCTCTCCGACGCGGCCGTCGCCCGCATCGCCGAGGTCTACCGGCGCGACTGCGAGACGTTCGGCTACCGGCCCGGCGCCCCGCCGGACCGGCTCGAGGCCTCAGCCGATCAGGCCGTGACCTCGGCGGTGGCCTGGCCGGCGTAGATCGCCGCCTGGGTCACCATCGTGTTGGCGCCGTCGCCCTCGGCGCTCCAGCCCGGGGGGTTGGCCGGGATCTCGTCCCAGACCTGGCCGATGCCGCCGTTCCGACCGCCCGAGAGGTAGGGGGCCGACACCCCGTCCGTGCCGACCAGAACCCCGTTGATGTAGAGCGCCGCCTTCTGCCCGGTCACGCAGTTGCCCGACAGCACCACCTCGAACGTGCCGCTCGGCGCGGGCGTCTTGATCACCGCCAGATCCGGCGCCGAGACGAGCCGGCCGTTGCTGTAGCCCATCACCAGCATCAGCCGGTCCGTGCCCGCGTCGTCGTAGATGAAGCAGCCGCAGCCATAGCCGCTGCCCCCCGACTCCCACAGCACGCCGTAGTCCCCGGCAGAGCGGGTGACCGTGAACCGCGCCGTCAGCGCGGTGGCCGTCGGCTTCAGCGTGGCATAGCCGAACCCGGCGTTCCAGGTCGCGCTCAGCGTCATCCCGAAGGTCGGATTGGCGGTCGAGACGGTCAGCGTCGCGAGCTCCCAGCGCCCGCCGTCGGACCACACCACCCGGTGCTGTCCCGGCGACTGCGGGTTGTCGCCCACGGCGAGCGCCGTCTCGGTCGTGCCGTCCGCGGCGACCAGGTACGCGGTCCGCCCCGCGGGCACGGTGATCTTGTCCGCCCCCCCGGTCGGCGCCCCGGTCGAGGCCGCCAGCGTCGGGCGCTTGGGCGCGCGGAAGGCCTCGATCAGCGCCGGCTGCGCCGCGGCCGTCGGATGGATATGATCGAGCGTCGAGGCGGGATAGCCGATCTCGTAGGCGTCGATCAGCTTCACCCCGAACTCGGCGGCCACCGTGCGGCAGGCGGCGACATAGCCCTCGAACCAGACGCGCGTGCGCCCGGCGAAATCAGGGTTCACCGCAGTGTTCAGCCCAGTGTCCGAGATCCAGTAGGGCGTCACCAGCCAGATGTTCTCCCGCCCGTAGCGCACCATCCACCGCCGCAGGGACGAGCGCAGGTCGCGCGCATAGCCCTGCGGGTTGAAGGTGGCGTCGGCGTGGATGTAGCGGGCGTCGTTGAAGCCGTAGGCGCAGATGATCGCCTGCGCGCCGGCGGGAAGCGAGCGGTTGGCGAAGCTGCCCATCAGGCTGGTCCCCAGCGGCGCCCCGCCCGCCGCGAGGCTGCCCTGCAGGACGCTGCCACCCGAGCCGTTGTTGTCGTCGGTCCCGCCCCACTGGCCCACGACCACGTCGTCGACCCAGCTGTCGACCCCGCCGCTGCCCTGGGTGATGCTGTCGCCGACCGCGACGACCTCGCCGAAGCTCCAGCCCGCGGTCAGGCTGACGGTCAGGCTCAGGTCCCAGGTTCCCGACCCGGTCGCGCGGATCACGAAAGGCGCCGACAGCGCGCCCGAGGCCGGCATCGTCGCGGTCAGCCGCCCGGTCCCTGCATCGACCGCGACGCCCGACGCCTCGGGCGGCGCCGAGACGAGCGCGTAGGCATGGCTTCCCGCCGGCAGATAGGTGGCGGCCGAGGCGACCAGGGCGGCGCCGTAGGCGGCCGTCATCGGGGTCATCGTCACCGGCGTCGTCGCCGAACCGGAGACGGCGACTGTGAACGTGTCGTCCACATGCCCCGCGGCGTTGGAGGCGCGCACGGTGATCGCGACCGTCTGCGCGGCGCCCGGAGTCCAGCTGAGCACGCCCCCCGTCACCGAGGCGCCCGCCGGCCCCGAGACCACGCCGAAGGCCAGGTTGGGGCCCGCGAAGGCCGCCGCCAGGTCGACGCTCATCGGCGCGCCGACGGGCGCGCCCCTCTCGGCGATCGGCGCGACCAGGGTCGGGGCGGTGTCGGCGGTGATGAAGGCCGGGCGCGAGGGCCCGACGCTGACCACCTCGACCGCGGCGCCGACGCCAGGCGCAAAGCTCCCGTCGGCATCGGCCAGCCAGGCGTCGTCGGCGGCGCCCGCGGGGCGCCAGTAGAAGGTGATGGGGGGAAGCGTCGCCATGATAGAACCTCCCGCAGGCGGAAAGGCCGCCTGCGTCGTGAGAAGAACCGGGGGATGGGAGAAAGGGGCGAGACCCGCATGCATGCTCGCGATGCGCGGCCGCCCGAGAGCCGGTCGCACGCAGGCGCCGACGTCGATGCACGACCGCCCCCGGTCTTATCAGAGCAAGGTTAATTCAACGTTTCCGGACCCAGGCGGCCGGTCCGGAGGCGCGAGCGCTGCATGTCGGGGGTCGGACGCCTGCCGTCTCGCTGCAAGCGTGGCCCGCGCGAGGCCCCGGGTCAGGCCCGGGGCGCGCCCGGCCCCGGCGTGCGGGGGGGGGCGGATGCCGGGGTCGCCGGCGGGCGCAGCCCCTCGGGCAGACGACCGGCGAGGCCGCCGCGGATCAGGGCGGCGAGCCAGGCCGTCTCCTGCGCCACATCGAACTCGGCGGCGACCTTGGCGCGGCCCGCCTCGCCCATCCGCGCGCGCAGCTCGGGGTCGCTCAGCAGCCGGTCCATCGCCGCCGCCAGCCCCGCGGCGTCCCCCGGCGCCACGGTCAGGCCCGAGACCTCGGGCTCGACCAGCTCCTCCACCGCCGCGATGCGGGTGGCGAGCGCGGGAATGCCGGTGGCCAGCGCCTCCATCAGCACCACGGGCAGGCCCTCGGCGAAGCTGGGCAGGACCAGCAGGTCGGCGCGCGACAGCTCGGCCGCCACCGCCTCGGGGGGCAGGAAGCCGAGGATCTTCACCGCCTCGCCAAAGCCGCCGCGGGCGATCTCGGCCTCGATGTCCGCGCGCGAGGGGCCGTCGCCGATCAACGCCAGCTCCGCCTCGGGATGGCGGGCGCGCAGGGTCGCGAAGGCCTCGAGCAGCACCGTCAGTCCCTTCTCGGGCGCGAGGCGCCCCACGAACACCGCCCGCTTGCCGGGGCTGCGCCCGGGCGCAGGCGCATAGGCCGCCGGCTCGACCCCGCAGTGGACGATGCGCAGCTTCCCCCAATGCTCCCGCGCCGAGAACAGCATGCACTGCGAGCGGGCGAAGTGGCTGATGCAGGCCACGAAACGGGCGCGGGCGATCTTCACGTCCAGCCGCCACGTCTCGGGCGCGTGGAACTCGGCCGGGCCGTGCAGGGTGAAGCTGCGCGGCAGGTCGGCGATCTCGGCGGCCAGCAGCGCCACGGACCCCGACGAATCCGCGAAGTGATGGTGCAGCCATACCGCGCCCGAGCGGCGCATGTGCTCGGCCAGCACGCCGGCCTCGAGGAAATAGAACAGCTGCCACAGCCCGCCCTTCAGGCCGGGCGGCGCCGTGCGCGCCGCCAGCCCCAGCGCCCGCGCCCAGCGCCCCGGCGCCCGCGCGATCCAGCCCAGGTGAGCGCGCGCCAGCCGCAGGGGCGACTTCGCCGTCTCCAGCACGTGGAAGGTCGCCGCCGCCTCGGCGCGCTGAAACGCCGAGACCTGCTGGCTGGGATCGGTGCGCCGGACCGAGCAGGTCAGCACGTCCAGCCCCTGCGCCCGCAGCCCCGCCACCTCGCGCTGGATGAAGGTGTCGGTGGCGCGCGGATACTCGCCGGTCAGGAAGGCGATCGGGCCGCGGGAATTGTCCGAAGTCATTGAAACCCCTTGTCGCCGGTCCTAGCCGGGCATCCCCGCCACCGCCTCGAACCCATGGCGCGGGCGCCAGCCCAGCGCTGCGCGCAGCCGCGCGTCCGAGACCGGGACCCCCTGGAAGCGCGCCGCATAGACCGGCGCGCGCAGCAGCCCGGGCGCCCTGTGGCCCTGTCCGAGCGCGCCCAACGCGCCGGCCGCGGCCCGCAGGGCGGCGGGCGGCAGCGGCAGGGTCAGCTTCGCCCCCGACCCCTCGGGCATCGCCGCCCGCCAGCGGGCGCGGTCGGGCGCGTCGGCGTCGACCACGTTCAACGCTTCCGGCACGGCCGGGGCGGGCGCCAGAGCCGCCAGCGCCAGCGCCTCGGCGCAGGCGCCCACGGGGATCGCCGCGATGGGCCCCTCGCCCATCGCCAGTTCCAGCGGCCCCTTGCGCACGCCGAGATGCGCGCAGTCCAGCCGGCCGGGGCGATAGACATAGGCCGGCCGCAGGATCCGCAGCGGCAGGCCGGACGCCCGCGCGATCGCCTCCTGCCCCAGCTTGGCGCGGGTGTAGGCGTCGCGCCCCTCCGGCGCGCCCTCGAGCGGCGAGGCCTCGTCCAGCGCCAGGCCCGAGGCCCGCACCGCCGCAAGGTCATAGACCGAGAAGGACGAGACCAGGACCAGCAGCGCCCGCGGCGCCCGCGCCCGCATCGCCGCGCAGACCGCGCGGGTCGGCCCGAGCGTGTCGCGCGCCTGCTCGACATCGCCCCCGGCCAGCCGCGCGGCGGCGTGGACGACGGCGCAGGCGCCCTCGACCAGCCCCTCGAGCCGCTCGGCCACAGCGGGGAAGGAGAGGTCGCAGGCCGCGGGCTCGATCCCGCCGCCCGCCACCCCGCCCTCGCCCCCGGTCCAGGCCTGCATCGCGGCGCGC
>NZ_CAXBOD010000107.1:0-7279 GCF_963977235.1 uncultured Albimonas sp. | reverse complement strand
GTTGGTAGAGCATCGGTCTCCAAAACCGAGGGCCGTGGGTTCGAGTCCCTCCGCCCCTGCCAGCGATAGCCCCAGATGCGCCGCCGGCGCCGGGGCGACGACCCGCCAAGAGGCGGCCGACCGGATCGAGGAGACCTCCCCATGGCCCGCGCGAATCCCCTGCAGTTCATCCAGCAGGTGCGTTCCGAGGCCGCGAAGGTCGTCTGGCCGACGCGCCGCGAGACGGTGGTCACCACCATCATGGTGTTCGTGATGGCGACGCTGGCCGCGATCTTCTTCTTCGCGGTCGACTCGCTGATCGGCCTGGGGATCGACCAGATCCTCCACCTCGGCGCCACCAACCTCTGATCCCCATTCCGTCCGGCTTCGCGCCGGGCCTGTTCGCCCGCCCTCCCGGGGCGGAGCGGCGACGTCCGGGGCGCCGGCTCACGCAGGGCTTGCCTTCGGACGGCTCGGTCTGTAGGGGAAGCGCTCCCATCCGGAAGGTCGGCGCGCTGCGATTCGGGGAACATCCCCCGAGGCCGCGCGCCTGATGCTTTGAGAGAAGACGGCGTCCAGCAAGGACGCGAAGGCGAGGTTCGGCAGGCGGCATGGCGCAGCGCTGGTATACGGTCCACGTGCTCTCCAACTTCGAAAAGAAGGTCGCCGAGGCGATCAAGGAGGGCGCGCGACAGAACGGACTCGAGGACGAGATCGAGGATGTTCTGGTTCCGACCGAAGAGGTCGTCGAACTGCGTCGCGGCAAGAAGGTGCAGACCGAGCGTCGCTTCATGCCCGGCTATGTTCTTGTGAAGATGCAGATGTCCGACGAGGCCTATCACCTTGTCATGGGCACCAACCGGGTGACCGGCTTCCTCGGCCCGATGGGGCGTCCGACGCCCCTGCGGGACTCCGAGGTCGAGCGGCTGATCAGCCAGGTCGCCGAAGGGGTGGAGCGTCCGCGCCCCGCCATCACCTTCGAGATCGGCGAGCAGGTCAAGGTCACCGACGGCCCGTTCGAGAGCTTCACCGGCATGGTCGAGGAAGTGGACGAGTCGAACGCCCGCCTGAAGGTGGCCGTCTCGATCTTCGGCCGCTCGACCCCGGTCGAACTGGAATACGCCCAGGTCCAGAAAGAGGCCTGAGCGCAAAGGCGCGGGAGGCGAGGGCGACGCGTCGTCCGGACCGCACCGCTAACCGAAAGCCGCCGGATCGCGTTCCGGTGGCGGGATGAAGGAGAGGCCACATGGCCAAGAAGATCATCGGCAGCCTGAAGCTGCAGGTGCCGGCGGGCAAGGCGAACCCCTCGCCGCCCATCGGCCCCGCGCTGGGTCAGCGCGGCATCAACATCATGGCGTTCTGCAAGGAATTCAATGCGGCGACGCAGGGGATGGAAGTCGGCGCCCCGTGCCCGACCGTCATCACCTACTACCAGGACAAGAGCTTCACCTTCGCGATCAAGACGCCCCCGGCGTCCTACTTCCTGAAGAAGGCCGCGTCGCTGAAGTCGGGCTCCACGAAGCCGGGTCGCGAGACCGCCGGCTCGGTGACCGTGAAGCAGGTCCGCGAGATCGCGGAAGCCAAGATGCAGGATCTGAACGCCAACGACGTCGAGGCGGCGATGCAGATCATTCTCGGCTCCGCCCGCTCGATGGGCATCGAGGTGAAGGGCTGATCCGATGGCAAAGCTGACCAAACGCGCGAAAGCGAACCGCGGCGCCGTCGAGGGCAAGGAGAACCTCGGTCTCGAGGAGGCCGTGGCCCTGATCAAGGCGAACGCCAAGGCGAAGTTCGACGAGTCCGTCGAGATCGCCATGAACCTGGGCGTCGACCCCCGTCACGCGGACCAGATGGTTCGCGGCGTGGTGACCCTGCCCAACGGCACCGGCAAGACCGTGCGCGTCGCCGTCTTCGCCCGCGGCCCGAAGGCCGACGAGGCGACTGCGGCCGGCGCGGACATCGTCGGCGCCGAGGACCTGCTGGAGACGATCCAGGGCGGCACGATCGACTTCGATCGCTGCATCGCCACGCCGGACATGATGCCGCTCGTTGGCCGTCTGGGCAAGGTGCTGGGCCCCCGCGGCCTGATGCCGAACCCCAAGGTCGGCACCGTGACCATGGACGTCGCCACCGCCGTGGCGAACGCCAAGGGCGGCGAGGTGCAGTTCCGCGTCGAGAAGGCGGGCATCATCCACGGCGGCGTCGGCAAGGCCTCGTTCGACGAGAAGGCCCTGGCCGAGAACGTGCGGGCCTTCGTGGCCGCCGTCTCGCGCTCGAAGCCGACCGGCGCCAAGGGCACCTACCTGAAGAAGATCTCGCTCTCCTCGACGATGGGGCCGGGCGTGTCGGTGGACGTGGCTTCGGCCGCCGCCGAGTGAGGTTCCGCGGGCTCGCGCCCGCGGCCTGAGGTTCGCCCCAGGGTCTTGCGACCCGAAGGCGACAGCCGGGCGCCCGGGAAACCGGACGCCCATCTCGTCCGAGACGGCGGGTGGGGATCACCTTCGGGGGGTCTTCTTAATCTCCCGCCATAGACGGGGATCGAGTTCCAGTTCCGCCCTTGGGCGGTCATGGCTCGGGACCCGGACGGGACCTGAACGTCGCTCCAGACCGGTTTCGGCCGGCGCGGGGCGGCAATGGAGCCGGGAGGCGCAAGCCTCCCAAACTTGGAGTGCACCTGTGGACAGAGCGCAGAAAGAGGCCGTTGTCGCTGAACTCGACAAGGCCTTTGCCGAGTCCGGGTCGGTGGTGGTGTGTCACTACGCCGGTCTCACGGTGGCGCAGATGTCGGACCTCCGCATTCAGATGAAGAATGCGGGCGGACAGGTCCGGGTCGCCAAGAACACGCTCGCCAAGATCGCCCTGGAAGGCAAGGCATGCGAGGGGCTCAAGGAGCACCTCGTCGGCCAGACCGTCCTCGCCTATGCAGAAGATCCCGTGGCTCCGGCCAAGGTGATCGAAGCTTACGCCAAGAAGAACGAGAAGCTCGTTATCATTGGCGGAGCCATGGGCGCGGAGGTCTTCGATGCGGAAGGCGTCAAGTCGCTGGCCAAGATGCCGTCGCGCGAGGAGGTCATCGCCTCCATCGTCGGCGCGCTGATGGCACCCGCTTCGAACCTTGCCGGCGCGATCACGGCCCCCGCGACGAATATCGCGGGCATCCTCAAGACCCTCGCGGAAAAAGAGGACGCGTGATCGAGGCATTCGCCATCGAGAGATCGGACGCGATGACACGCGACGATCGCCTGAACGCTAAAACTTACGGAAACGGAACTGAGAAATGGCTGACCTGAAGTCTCTCGCCGAGCAGCTCGTGAACCTGACCCTGCTCGAGGCCAACGAGCTGAAGAACATCCTCAAGGACGAGTACGGCATCGAGCCCGCCGCCGGTGGCGCGGTCATGATGGCCGGCCCCGTGGGCGACGCCGCCCCCGCCGAGGAAGAGAAGACCGAGTTCGACGTCATCCTGGTGGCGGCCGGCGAGAAGAAGATCAACGTGATCAAGGAAGTCCGCGCCATCACCGGCCTGGGCCTCAAAGAGGCCAAGGAGCTGGTCGAGGCCGGCGGCAAGGCCGTGAAGGAGCAGGCTCCGAAGGCCGAGGCCGAGGAGATCAAGAAGAAGCTCGAGGAAGCCGGCGCCAAAGTCGAGCTGAAGTGAGCTTGCGCGCGGCTGCGGCTGCGCCTTACTGAAACAAGGGCTGGCCCCGCCTCGAGCGGGGCCGGCTCGTCCGTTTCCGATCGCCGGGGCAGGGCCCCGCGAGGGGGGCGGGGGTCCCGATCGCCGCTCCGGCTCCCTATATGTGGGAACTTGCGCCGGAGGCCACGAGACGGATCGAGAGACCGAGCGTCCTCCGGGACGCCCGCGGGAAGGGCAGGTATCCTTCGCACGGGCGCCCCGGAGGGCGCGCGGGTTCCGGGAAGCAGGCCGTGGGACGTCTGCATGAATTTGGAACCGCGCCCATTGCGGACGCGTCGCGGCCGGACCGCCCCGCCGGACCGACGACGCTGAAGGCCGAGGTTGAGCATGACTCAGACGCATTCCGTTCGCAAACGCATCCGCAGGAGCTACGGCAAGATCCGTGAAGTCGCGAAGATGCCGAACCTGATCGAGGTTCAGAAATCTTCCTACGACCTGTTCCTGGATTCGGGCGACGGCGCCGTCCCCATCGACGGGGAGGGCCTGCAGGGCGTCTTCCAGTCGGTGTTCCCCGTCAAGGATTTCAACGAGACCGCGGTGCTGGAGTTCGTGAAGTACGAGCTCGAGGCGCCCAAGTACGACGTCGAAGAGTGCCAGCAGCGCGACATGACCTATGCCGCGCCGCTGAAGGTGACCCTGCGCCTGATCGTGTTCGAGGTGGACCCCGACACCGAGGCGAAGTCCGTCAAGGACATCAAGGAGCAGGACGTCTACATGGGCGACATGCCCCTGATGACGAAGCACGGCACCTTCGTGGTCAACGGCACCGAGCGGGTCATCGTTTCCCAGATGCACCGCTCCCCCGGCGTGTTCTTCGACCATGACAAGGGCAAGACCCATTCCTCGGGCAAGCTGCTGTTCGCCAGCCGCGTGATCCCCTACCGCGGCTCCTGGCTCGACTTCGAGTTCGACGCCAAGGACGTGGTGTTCGCGCGCATCGACCGTCGCCGGAAGCTGCCGGTGACGACGCTGCTCTATGCCCTGGGCCTGACCCAGGATCAGATCATGGAGGAGTTCTACGGCACCGTTCCCTACCGCCGTGTTAAGGATGGCTGGGCGGTTCCCTTCCGCGGCGAGCGTCTGAAGGCGACGAAGCCCGACTTCGACATCATCGACGCCGCGTCGGGCGAGGTGCTGTTCGAGGCCAACCAGAAGGTCACCCCGCGCAAGATCAACCAGCTGCTCGAGCGCGGCGACGTCGCCGAGACCCTGGCGCCGTTCGAGACGCTCTACAGCCGCTATGTCGCGCGGGACATGATCAACGAGAAGACCGGCGCGATCTATGCCGAGGCCGGCGACGAGCTGACCGAGGAGAACGTGCAGGCCCTGCTCGACGCGGGCTTCGACGAGATCCCGACGCTCGACATCGACATCTCCATCGGTCCGTGGATGCGCAAGACCATGGACGTCGACAAGAACATGAACCGGGAGCAGGCGCTTCTGGACATCTACCGCGTCATGCGCCCCGGCGAGCCGCCGACCGTCGACGCGGCCGAGACCATGTTCAACGGCCTGTTCTTCGACTCCGAGCGCTACGATCTTTCCGCGGTGGGCCGCGTGAAGATGAACATGCGCCTCGAGCTGGATGCCGATCCCAACCAGCGGACCCTGCGCAACACCGACATCATCGCCGTGATCAAGGCGCTGGTCGAGCTGCGCGACGGCCGGGGCGAGGTCGACGACATCGACCACCTCGGCAACCGCCGCGTGCGGTCGGTCGGCGAGCTGATGGAGAACCAGTACCGCGTCGGCCTCCTGCGCATGGAGCGCGCGATCAAGGAGCGCATGTCCTCGGTCGACATCGACACGGTGATGCCCCAGGACCTGATCAACGCCAAGCCCGCGGCCGCCGCGGTGCGGGAGTTCTTCGGCTCCTCGCAGCTCAGCCAGTTCATGGACCAGACCAACCCGCTGTCGGAAGTGACCCACAAGCGGCGTCTCTCGGCCCTCGGGCCGGGCGGTCTGACCCGTGAGCGCGCCGGCTTCGAGGTGCGCGACGTGCACCCGACGCACTACGGCCGCATGTGCCCGATCGAGACGCCGGAAGGGCCGAACATCGGCCTGATCAACTCGCTGGCGAGCTTCGCCCGCGTGAACCGCTACGGCTTCATCGAGACGCCCTACCGGAAGGTCATCGACGGCCAGGTCTCCGACGAGGTGGTGTATATCTCCGCCACCGAGGAGATGCGCTACACCGTCGCCCAGGCCAACGCCAACCTGACCGAAGACTACCGGTTCGTGAACGACCTCGTCTCCACCCGCAAGGGCGGCGAGTTCATGCTGTCCCCGCGCGAGAACATCGACCTGATCGACGTCTCGCCCAAGCAGCTGGTCTCGGTCGCGGCCTCGCTGATCCCGTTCCTCGAGAACGACGACGCGAACCGCGCGCTGATGGGCTCGAACATGCAGCGCCAGGCGGTGCCGCTGGTCAAGGCCGAGGCGCCCTTCGTGGGCACCGGCATCGAGGAGATCGTGGCGCGCGATTCCGGCGCGGCGATCACCGCGCGGCGCGGCGGCATCATCGACCAGGTCGACGCGGTGCGCATCGTTATCCGCGTGACCGACGACATGGACCTGGGCGATCCGGGCGTGGACATCTACCGTCTGCGGAAGTTCCAGCGCTCGAACCAGAACACCTGCATCAACCAGCGTCCGCTGGTGAAGGTGGGCGACCGCATCGCGGCCGGCGACGTGGTGGCCGACGGTCCCTCGACGGACCTGGGCGAGCTGGCGCTCGGCAAGAACGTGCTCGTCGCGTTCATGCCGTGGAACGGCTACAACTACGAGGACTCGATCCTCATCTCCGAGCGCATCGTGAAGGACGATGTGTTCACCTCGATCCACATCGAGGAATTCGAGGTGATGGCCCGCGACACCAAGCTCGGGCCGGAAGAGATCACCCGCGACATCCCCAACGTCGGCGAGGAGGCCCTGCGCAACCTCGACGAGGCGGGGATCGTGTACATCGGCGCCGAAGTGGGGCCGGCGGACATCCTCGTGGGCAAGATCACGCCGAAGGGCGAAAGCCCGATGACGCCGGAGGAGAAGCTCCTCCGCGCCATCTTCGGCGAGAAGGCCTCGGACGTGCGCGACACCTCGCTGCGCCTGCCGCCGGGCGACCACGGCACCATCGTCGAGGTGCGCGTGTTCAACCGGCACGGCGTCGAGAAGGACGAGCGCGCCCTGCAGATCGAGCGCGAAGAGATCGAGCGTCTGGCCCGCGACCGCGAGGACGAGACGGCGATCCTGGAGCGCAACATCTACGCGCGTCTGCACGACCTGGTCATCGGCAAGACCGCGGTGAAGGGGCCCAAGGGCATCCGCGCGGGCTCCGAGATCACCGAGGAGCTGCTGGGCACCCTGTCCCGCGGCCAGTGGTGGCAGCTGGCGCTCGGCGAAGAGGCCGACGCGTCGGAGCTGGAGGCGCTGAACAAGCAGTTCGACGCCCAGAAGAAGAACCTGGAGCGCCGCTTCGACGACAAGGTCGAGAAGGTGCGTCGGGGCGACGACCTGCCGCCGGGCGTGATGAAGATGGTCAAGGTGTTCGTGGCGGTGAAGCGCAAGCTGCAGCCGGGCGACAAGATGGCCGGCCGTCACGGCAACAAG
>NZ_CAXBOD010000106.1:0-7333 GCF_963977235.1 uncultured Albimonas sp. | reverse complement strand
CCCCAACACCCGAACCGTCCGCACGTCCCTTCCAGAACCCGCAATGTCAAAGAGCCGGAGGCCTTCGCCCCCTCCCGGTAAGATCTTGCTTTCGCTTCTCTTTCCGGTCCGTCGCGGTAGCCGTTGTGTTGGCCCCCGCTCCGGTGAGGGCGGTTTCTAGGGGGATTCCCCGGGAGGTGCAACCGCTTTTTTGCAGCTTCGTGAAATTTTTGCTCGTTTGGTAAACTACGTGAAATTTCAGAGGCTTGCGGTTCCGCTCCCGGCACGCAGCCAGATGTCCGCCGCCTCGCCCGCGAGAATCTCCGGCGGTTTCTCCATCGCGGCGGCGGCGAGCGCCCCGCGGGGCGCCCGCGCAGGCGCCGCGAGCTCCCCCACGGCGCAGCCCGCCCCCGCAAGCAAGGCCGCCGCGAGCTCCCCCCGCCCGCCGACCAGCAGCCGCGGCGCGGCGGCGATGGCGCGAACCAGACGCGCGAGGGGCGTCGCGTCGGGGTCGAGGATCGCGGCGCCCGCGCGCCGGGCCGCCTCGGCCAGACCGGCGGCGGCCGCCGCCTCGCCGCCCTTCAGAAGGACCAGCGGCGCCCCCCCGACCGCCTCGCCCCCAAACGCCGCGCGCAGCCGCGCGGCCCCGGTCCGAAGATCCTCGGGCGCGGGCGGCGTCTCGAGCCGCCAGGCGAGCGGGGCGGAGATCAGCTTGTCCCAGGCGTGCACCTTCACCGCCCGCGGGGCGAAGACGCCGGCGTTCAGCATCTCCTGCATCCGGTCGAGCCGGCCCAGCCGCAGCGAGACCAGCGCCACCGCCCCCGCCGCCTCCGGCGCCCTCTCGAGGGCGATCGCGCGGGGCAGCGCCTCGACCAGGATCGCGGCGAGGTCGGCGGTCTGCCCGTACCAGAGCGGCGCAAGCGCGGGGTAGCGCAGGCGGCTGGGGAAACTCTGCACGATCCAGTCGGTGGGACGCGGCTCTCCGCCCGCCTCGGGCGGCGGCGGGGCCAGCCGGCGGCCGCGCAGGAACAGGGCGCCCGACATCGGGTTGGCCGCGACCGGGCCCTCGATGCGGCGCAGGCCGTCCTGCAGGGCGCCCTCGGGGGCGCGTCGGGCGGCGACGGGGGCGACCTCCCAGGCGCGCGACAGGGCGGCGCGCAGGGGGGCGAAGTCCTGGCGGGCCCAGGCGGCGCGGGCGGACGTCAGCACCGAAGGTCCGTGGGGGTTGGGCATTGCTCCGCCATGCGGGCGCTCCTAGGGTCCTGCGGCCGCCCGGGCGGGGCGGGATCTCGAGGGGCACGATGGCGCGGCCGGTCTTCAACCTCAACCTGTTCTCGAACGTGGCCTCGGCCGATCCGGCGCGGTGCCTGGCGGGCCATGCGGGCGCCAGTTTCCTGGCGGCCTTCGACCCCGAGGCCTCGCACGATCTGCGCATCCGCCTGTTCTGCGACCCCAATCCCCACCCCGAAACGCTGGAGGCCTGGATCGAGGCCGCCCGCGCCCCCCTGCCCGGGCGCGAGATCGAGGTGGTCGAGACCCACGGCCTCGCCGACGGCTATCGCCGCTCGATCGAGATGGCCGAGGGCGACTTCGCCTGCCAGCTCGAGCATGACTTCGTGTTCCTGCCCGGCGCGATCGGACATCGGCTGGGCGCGCTGGTCGAGGGGATGGCGGCGCACGGCATCGACCACCTGCGGTTCAACAAGCGCTGGAACCGGGCGGTGGGCTACGATCATTTCATGACCCCGCAGCCGCAGGTTCCGTTTCCCTGCTGCCGGGTCTCGGGCCGGTCGAACAACCCTCACCTGGTCGACGTGGCCCATGCGCGGGCGCGGACGCTGCAGTTCATTCCGCCCGGGGCGCGCAAGGCCGAAGGGCTCGAGGGGGTGCTGGACCTCTATGCCGGGGGCGGTCATGTCTATGGCGCGCTGGGGCATCCGGCGGCGGTGGGGCATCTCGACGGGCGGGCGCGGCGCTGGCGGGACGGGATCCGGCGGCGGCTGTGGCTGGCGCGGCAGGGACGAGGGGGGGACGACTGAATGCGACTCTGGTGGAGCATCCGGAAACGGCTGGCGCGGCTCGATCGCCGCCCGCGGGTCGCCGAACGGCTGGGCGCGCGCTGGGAGCTCGATCCGGGCGACTGGCTGGACCTGCGCCTGCTCGCGGGCCAGCCCTTCGAGGCCGAGCAGCGGCGTCGCTTCGACGAGATGGTCGCGCGCGCGCGGCCCTCGCGCCTCTACGACGTGGGGGCGAACTTCGGGCTCTACTCGGTGACGCTGGGGCTGGCGCATCCGCAGCTGGCGATCGAGGCCTTCGAGCCGGTCGGCGCGACGCGCGCCAAGCTGGAGCGGAACCTGGGGCTGAACGGGCTGGCCGAGCGGGTGCGCGTGCATCCGCTGGCGCTGTCGGAGACCGAGGGCGCGGCGGAGATCGCCATCGATCCCCGCTCCTCGGGGCTCTCGACGCTGTCGGCCTCGGCCGACGAGGCGGCGCGACGGGATTTCGCGAGGTCCGAGACCATCCGCACGGCGCGGCTCGACGATCTGACGAGCGCGGCGGGCGAGACGCTGGCGATCAAGATCGACGTCGAGGGGCATGAGGCGGCGGCCCTGCGCGGCATGGGCCGGGTGCTGGCCGAGAACCGCGGCGTGATGATGATCGAGACCCGCGCGCGCAACGCGCCCGAAGTCCTGGCGCTGCTGGCCGAGGCCGGCTGGCGCGAGACCGGGCGGGTGCAGGAAGAGATCTTCCTCGAGAAACACTGAGCGCAGGACATCGATCGGAGGCGCCCGCGTCCCGCGGGGAAGCCGCGGCGTGGACGGTCGCGCCGGGGCGGGCCGGTCGCTCGCCGCGGCGGGTCGGCGGGGGCGCGTGTGGCGGGCGGTCCCGGGTTCGCCGGGGCGCCCGGGCACGCGCCGCGGCGACTGTCGCGCCTGGAGCCGGCGGCGCGCCTGCCGCGGCGCCGGGTCGGCGCCCGGCGCGGGCGTCGACCGGGATCCGCGGAGCTCTCAGAGGGATCGGGGGGCGGAGCGTGCGGCGGCCGGAGGAGGCGCGCCCCACGCGACGGCGGGGCGCTCCAAGATCGGGCCGGGATCCGGCCGGGATCGGGCCGGGCGCGCGGTCAGAACCGCTCCAGCAGGCGGCGAAGGTAGTCGAGCTCCACATCCGGGCGGGTGCGGTCGCCGGCGCGGCGACGAATCTCGTCGAGCAGTTCGCGGGCGCGCTTCAGGGCCTCCTGGCCGGGGATCTCGGTGTCCGAGCCTTCCAGAGCCCCGCGATTGGCGGTGGGGCGACCGAGCGGGTCGCGGCCCTCGTCCTGGGCGTTGGGATCGCCCTGGCCCGCGCGGTCGCCCTGGCCGTTGCGGGCCTGCTGGCTCATCGCCTCGCCGAGCTGGCGGGCGCCCTCGCGCAGGTTCTCCATCGCCTGGACCTGGTCGTCGAGCGCCTGGCCCGGGTCGTCGCCCTCGAGCGACTCGCGCGCGCCGTCCATCGATTCGTCGGCGCCGCGCAGCGCCTCCTCGGCCTCGGGGCTGAGGCCGCGGGGCAGGTTCCGGCGCAGCTCGTCCAGCAGCTGGCGCAGCGCCTCCTGCTCCTGCGCGGCGCCGGCCATGCCGTTGCCCTGCCGGTCGCCGCCCATGCCGGGCATGCCCTGCTCGCCCGACTGTCCGTTCTGGCCGAACTCCTGCCCGCCCTGGCCGCCGGGCTGACCCTCCTGGCCCTCGCCAGGCTGGCCGCCCTGGCCCTGGCGACGCTGCATCTCGCCAAAGCTGCGGTCGGCGAGGTCCTGCTGCTCGCGCAGCATGTCGTTGAGCTCATCGAGGCTCTGCTGACCCTCGCCCTGCTGACCCTCGCCGCCCTGCTGGGCCTGCATCTGCAGGTTCTGCAGCATCTGGGCCAGACGCTCGAGCATCTGCTGGGCGGCCTCGGGATCCTCCTGGGCCATGCGCTCGATCTCGTCGAGCATCTCCTGCAGGTCCTGGCCCGTCAGCTGCTGGCCATTCTGCTGCTCGCCCTGCTGCTGGGGGTCCATGTTCTCCATCGCCTGGCGGGCCATCTCGTTGAGAAGCTCGGCCATCGCCTGGCGCATCTCCTCCATCAGGCGGGAGATCTCCTCGGGCGAGGCGCCGCGCTCGATCGCCTCCGAGAGCCGCTCCTTGGCGCGGCGCAGACGCTCGGCGGCGGAGTTCAGGTCCCCCTCCTCGAGCATCAGCGCGGCCTGCCAGAGCATGTCCATCACCGAGGCGACCTCCTCGACCTCGCGCCCGTCGTCGAGCGCATAGTCCAGCCGGCGGATGGCGGTGCGGATCATCAGGTAGGGGCCCGCGAGGTTGTCGAACCAGTCGTCGGGATAGGCGGTTACCGCCTTCAGCCGCTGCGAGACGGGGGGAAGGTTGGACATCGACCAGGCGATCGCCCGCCGCTCGGCGACCAGGGCGCGGGCCATGGGATCGTAGAAGGGACGGGCGGGCAGGACCGCCGCGCGCGGGCCGGCGGTGGCGGTCTGGCCCAGCGCATCCTCGGCATGAAGCGTCACGGTGACCGGCAGGCCGGCCCAGCCGTGCTCGGTCAGATCCTCGATCAGCGCCTCGCGCACCGACTCGGCCGCGCCGGTCAGGGGCAGGGGCAGCTCGATCTCGATGGGCTCCTGCAGGCCCGGCGGCGGGGGGAGAAGATCCGCCTCGCCGGCGAGCGCGGCGCGGTCGAGCGCGATCACCGCCCAGGCGGTGGTCACGCCGTGATCGTCGGAGGCCTCGAACGCCACGCGCAGGGCGCCGGTCTCGGCCTGGCCGACGGCGGGCTCGTTCTCATCGTCGAAGGCGATGGCGGGCGGCGCGTCCGCGGCGATCTCGAACGACCAGGAGGCGTCCGAGCCCTGCCCGGGATCGACCGAAAGGGCGCCGCTGCGCGCGACCTCCATCTGCAGGTCCCAGGTCTGGTCGCCGAAGGGGGCGAGCGCAACCTCGCCCTCGGCCACGTCCTGGCGCAGCGACGGCGCGTCGGGGGCGTTGTAGACCCGCAGCGAGATCCGCGAGCCCTGCGGCAGGGCCACGCTCTGGCCCGCGCGCTCGGTCAGGTAGACCATCTGGGCGCCGGTGTAGGAGGGCGGCGTGGCCCAGGCCTCGATCGAGGGGCGGATCTCGGCGGCGCCGGCGGGCCCCGCGCCGGGATCGAAGGCCGAGACCACCCGGTCCCCGCCGCCCCCGGCCGCGGCCGCAAGACCGAAGATCAGCAGGCCCAGCGCCGTCAGGCGAAAGGCCATCGGATCGCGGGACGACAGGCGCAGCTCGGCCGCGCGGGCCTTGAGCAGGCCCGCCTGCTCGGCCATGCGGCGCTGGTGGGCGGCCCAGACGGCGCGGGCGCCGGAATCGGCCTGGCCCGTGGCCTGCCGGTCGGCGAGCGCGGCGAGCGGCCGGTCGGCGTGATCGATCTCGAGCGAGGCGCGGGCCTCGGCCCTCGTCGGCCGCGAAAAGGCGCGCCAGCCCCAGACGAGCGTCCCGACCAGCCCCAGCGCGAAGCCTCCGAGCGAGACGATATGGGCCCAGCGCGGCATCGCCTCGAACGCGCCGGCAAGCGCGAGGCCGAGGAAGGCCGCGATCACGGCGTAGGCGGGCCAGGCGGATTGCACGATCCGCTCGAGCCACAGCGTGCGCAGGGCGCGTTTGGTCTGGCGGGCGATGCGCGCCTGAACCTTGTCGCGCCCGGCGTCGACGCCTTCGGCGCCGCCCTGCGGGTCGGTCCTCGGGTCCTCGGTGGGACGGGTCATTCAGCGGCCCTCCGCGCCAGGGGGCCCCGCGCGCGGCCCGGGACGGGAACGGCGGGGCGGGTCGCCCGGGCGCGGATCCGCGGCTCCGGGCGTCAGGCGGTCCAGGAGGGGATGGTATCGCGCGCCAGCATGTCTTCAAAGCTGGGACGCGCGCGGACCACGGCGAATTGATCGCCGTTCACCAGCACCTCGGGGACCAGTCTGCGGCCATTGTATTCAGAAGACATGACCGCGCCATAAGCGCCTGCGCTGCGGAACGCGACCAAATCGCCCGCGCCCAGCGGCGGCAGCGGCCGGGCCCGGGCGAAGGTGTCGCCGGATTCGCAGATCGGGCCCACCACGTCGACCTCGGCCTTCTCGACGCCGGGCTCGGGCTCGACCACCGGCACGATGTCGTGCCAGGCGTCGTACATCGCCGGGCGGATCAGGTCGTTCATGGCCGCGTCGAGGACCAGGAACTCCCGCCCCTCGCCCTGCTTGCGGTAGATCACCTGGCTGACGAGGATGCCGGCGTTGCCCGCGATCAGGCGGCCGGGCTCGATCTCGATCTCGCAGCCGAGATCCCCGACGGTGCGCTTGATCAGGGCGCCGTAGTCGAAGGGCAGCGGCGGCGCCTCGTTGGCCTGGCGGTAGGGGATGCCCAGGCCCCCGCCGAGGTCGATGCGGCGGATGTCGTGGCCGTCCTCGCGCAGCCGGCGGGTCAGCTCGGCGACCTTGAGAAATGCGCTCTCGAAGGGCGCGAGGTCGGTCAGCTGGCTGCCGATGTGCACGTCGACGCCGATCACCTCGATCCCCGGCAGCGATTTCGCGCGGGCATAGGCCTCCCGCGCGCGGGAGATGGGGATGCCGAACTTGTTCTCGGACTTGCCGGTGGCGATCTTGGCGTGGGTCCTGGCGTCCACATCCGGGTTCACCCGCAGCGCCACGGGGGCGGTCGCGTTGTTGGCGACGGCCACCTGGGAGAGGAGCTCGAGCTCCTCGAAGCTCTCGACATTGAGCTGGCGCACGTTGTGGGCGAGCGCGAAGGCGATCTCTGCGGCCGTTTTGCCCACGCCCGAGAACACCACCCGGCCCCCCGGCACGCCCGCGGCGAGCGCCCGGCGGAACTCGCCCTCCGAGACCACGTCCATGCCCGCGCCGAGATCGCCCAGCGTCTTGAGCACCGCGAGATTGCCGTTGGCCTTGACCGCATAGGCGATCAGATGCGGCAGGCCCGAGAGCGCCTCGTCGAACACCCGGTAGTGCCGGGTCAGCGTGGCGGTCGAGTAGATGTAGAGGGGCGCGCCCACGGCCGCGACGATGTCGGCGACGCGGACCTCTTCGGCGTGGAGCTCGCCGTGACGGTAAAGGAAGTGATCCATGGATGTCCCCCGGGGAAGCGCTGCCGCGCGGGGTAAGGCGGATCGCCTGCCGGGACAAGGGGAAAGCAGGCGCCCTGCGGGCGGGCATGGCTGCCGGGCGCCTTGGGGCGGGCGCTGCGCGCGAAAGTGGGCGGGGGGCGCCTCCGGCGGGCTCCTGCCTCACCAAAGAACAGGGCCCGCGCCTGTTCTCCGGATCCGTCTCTCGCGTCTGATGCCTGAGCGACTCGCC
>NZ_CAXBOD010000105.1:0-7728 GCF_963977235.1 uncultured Albimonas sp. | reverse complement strand
CTTGACCCCTGCGGGCGAGTCGCTCAGGCATCAACAGCGAGAGACGGCTCCGGAGAACAGGCGCGGGCTTGTTCTTTGGTGAGTCAGGAGCCCGCCGGAGGCTCCCCCCTCGACCCTCCGGGCGCCTCCATGGCCCCCCTCGCAACGCAGCCAAGCCCGCCCGCAGGGCGCCTGTAGTCCGCTCCCCTCATCAAGGATCCAGCCCCATGTCCCTCGACCCCGCCCTCGCCCAGCGCATCCTCGAGGCCGTGGACGCGGGTTTCGACGCCCAGATCGAGCTGACCCGCAAGCTGGTCTCCTACGACACCACGCGGGGCAACGAGCACGCCGCCCAGGACTGGGTGTTCCGCCAGTATCGCGACCGCGGCCTGGCGATGGAGCGTTTTGCGATGGACGAGGCCGCCATCGCCCGCCATCCCGGCGGCAGCGCTTTCTCCGAGACGCATTCGAAGACCCCCATCGTCGTGGGCATCCACCGCCCGCGCGAGGAAACCGGCCGCTCGCTGATCCTGCAGGGCCATCTCGACGTGGTCCCCACCGGCCCGGTCGACATGTGGGCCCGCCCGCCGTTCTCGGCCGAGGTCGAGGACGGCTGGCTGCACGGGCGCGGGGCCATCGACATGAAGTCGGGCCATGTCTCGATGATCGCGATCCTCGACGCGTTGCGGGCGCTGAACCTGCAGCCTGCGGCCACCGTCTACGTGCAGTCGGTGGTCGAGGAGGAATCCACCGGCAACGGCGCGCTTGCGGCCCATCTGCGCGGCTACCAGGCCGACGCCGTCCTGATCCCCGAGTCGATGCAGGAGGTGCTGGTGCGCGCCGGCGTCGGCGTGATGTGGTTCCAGGTCCAGGTCCGCGGCATTCCGGTGCATGTGCGCGAGATGGGCGCCGGCTCGAACGCCATCGATGCCGCCTGGCGCATCGTCGGCGCGCTGCGAGAGCTCGAGGCGCAGTGGAACGAGGCCGCCGCCTCGGACCCGCTGTTCGGCCATATCGACCACCCGCTGAACCTCAACATCGGCAAGATCGCGGGCGGCGACTGGGCCTCGTCGGTGCCGGCGTGGTGCACGGTCGACTGCCGGATCTCCTACCTGCCGGGCAAGAGCGCCAACGAGGCCGAGGCCGAGATCCGCGCCTGCGTCGAGGCGCTGACCCGCGCCGACAGGTTCCTCTCCAACAACCCGCCGAAACTGGTCGTCAACGGCTTCCACACCGAAGGCTTCGTGCAGGAGCCCGGGACCGAGGCCGAGGCCATCCTCGCCGCCGCCCATGAAAGCGTGTTCGGCGAGCCGCTGCGCACCGAGGTCACGCCCGCCTACCTCGACGCGCGCGTCTACGCCCTCTACGACCGGATGACGACGCTGTGCTACGGACCGGCCGGCGACGGCATCCACGGGGTGGACGAGCGCGCGGACCTCGAGTCCGTGCGCCGCTGCACCAAGGCCATGGCGCTGTTCGTGGCCGAGTGGTGCGGCGTGGAGACGGTCGAGGGCTGATCGAGGCCGCGACCTCGCTCCCGATCCCTCGCCGGGGGCGAGGGATCGGGCCGCGCTCAGCCCGCGGCGGCCTGCGCCTCGTCCCAGGTCGGGTAGTCGGTGTAGCCGACGGGACCGGGCGTGTAGAACGTCTTGCGGTCGTAGGGGTTCAGCGGCAGGTCCTCGGCGAAGCGCCGGGGCAGGTCGGGGTTGGCGATGAAGCTGCGCCCGAAAGCCACCATGTCGGCATGGCCCTGGGCCAGGATCTCCTCGGCCCCTTCGCGCCCGAAGCCGCCGGCGGCGATATAGATCCCGTCGAACAGCGGACGCAGACGCGGCGCGGCGTTGGCCGCCTCGTCCTCGCGGTGACGCCCGCCGGGCAGGGTGCGCGGCTCGATCACATGCATGTAGGCCAGCCCCCGACCCGAGAGGCCGCGCGCCACATGCTCGTGCAGCGCCCAGGGGTCGCTGTCGAAGATGCCGCCGTGGACGTTGTGGGGCGACAGGCGGATGCCCACCCGGTCGGCGCCGCAGGCCGCGATCAGCGCCTCGAGCGCCTCGAACAGGAAGCGGGCGCGGTTTTCGATCGGGCCGCCGTAGCCGTCCTGGCGCGTGTTGGCGCCGTCCTGCAGGAACTGGTCGATCAGGTAGCCGTTGGCGGCGTGCAGCTCGACCCCGTCGAAGCCCGCCTCCATCGCGCGGGCGGCGGCGCGGCCGTAGTCGGCGATCACGCCGGGGATCTCCTCGGCCGCCAGCGCGCGCGGCGGGGCGAAGTCGGTGACGCCGCTGGGCGTGCGCACCTGCCCGGTCGCCTGGATGGCCGAGGGCGCGACCGGGTCCTCGCCCGCCGGCTGCAGCTCGGGGTGGGACTGGCGTCCGACATGCCACAGCTGGGCGAAGATCCGCCCGCCCTCGGCATGCACCGCCTCGGTCGCCGGGCGCCACGCCCGCACCTGTTCGTCGCTCCACAGTCCCGGCGTGTCGGGCGTGCCGCGGCCCTGGGGGGCGATCAGCGTCGCCTCGCTCACGATCAGCCCGGCCGAGGCGCGCTGGCGGTAGTGCTCGGCGATCAGCGCGGTCGGGATCCCCTCGGACGTGGCGCGCGAGCGGGTCAGCGGCGCCATCACCGTGCGGTTGGCGAGCGTGTAGGGCCCCAGTTCGACCGGCGAGAGCAGGCGAAGCGGCATCGTGGATCCTCCCAGCAGTGACCGGTCGGCCGACAGGCCGCCGTTTTGCGCGAGGCTACCGGGCGGGCGCGCGCCTGTCGATGCGCAGGCTTGCCCTCGGGCGGCGGACCGTCTTTGGATCGCGGGAGAATGAAAAAGGGGAGGATCCCATGCCCGACCGCGACTTCGATCGCCTGCTCGCCCGCTTCACCGCCGCCGCCGAGAGCGGGGAGGGCGAGCGTTTCGCCGCCTGTTTCACGCCCGACGCGGTCTACCACGACTACATCTACGGGCCCCACCGGGGTCGGGCCGAGATCGCGCAGATGATGCAGGGCCTGTTTCACCGCGACGCGGCCGACTACCGCTGGGAGATGTTCGACGGGCTGCGCCAGGGCGACCTCGGCTACGCCTGGTCGCTGTCGAGCTTCACCTCGACGATCCCCGAGTATGCCGGGAAGCGGGTGGTGATCGACGGCATGTCGCGCTTCGTGCTCAAGGGCGACCTGGTGGCGGAGTACTTCGAATCCGTGAACGGGGGCGTGGCGATGGCCCAGCTCGGGGTCGAGCCCGCCCGCATGGCCGGCGTCATGCGCCGCTGGTCGGGATGGCTGCAGGAGCGGCCCGAGACGCGCGCCTATCTCGATCGTCCCGCGGGCGCGCATGCAGCGGGGCTGGCGAGGGGCTGAGCGGGGAGTCTCGGCGCAGGCCGGCGGAATCGCTTGGCGCCGTCGTCGGCTGGTCTCTAGATTGAGGCGGCGGGAGCGGCTGCGCCCTGAGCGTGTCCGGCCTTCCGCCGTGGATGGCCTCGCGCCGGGGCCGCCCGATCCGCCGGAGGCGATGCGGGCCTCGCTCTCACGAGGCCCGCGGGCGCCTGCCTTTTGCTCTGTCTTTCCCAGGCTGCGCCTTCGGCGGCGAGGGTCCCGCCGAGCCCGTTTCTTCGGCACGCTACGCTACACACGATCTCGCCGTGGCTCCTGCACGGCGCGATACGCCGCCCCAAACGGTGGGGTACGCCATTTACAAGTTCCAATATAGAGGGGGGAGCGGGACCGCAAAATCCTCCGAAATTGTGAGGGGGTGGGATGCAAGCGATTGAAACGTATGGCCTAGCCGTCTCTCCGCGCGCGAGCATCGGCTGAGTAAAGATGCGGGCGGCAGGGCGGGGCGACTCGCCCGCCCGATGGGGGGGCGGGGCCTCGCGCGGCGCAGGCGGGGCCGAAACGACGACGGCGGACCCCGCCGCACGGGATCCGCCGTTTCATCGCTGCATCAGGGACTTGCCGTCACAGACGGCATCGCCCTGTGAGGTCTCCGGGAGCTGAGGCCTACGCTACGCCTTCGCCGGAACGACACGCTGTCCCGGCTCCTGGCCATCACCCCCGGAGCGGTGACGGTTACGCTATCTACAAGTATTAAGGTAACGTTAACCCATTCCGGGCAAAATCCTCAGAAATTGCGAGGTCCGGGGATGCAAGTGTCTGAAAACATTCAGGGGGCATCCCGGCCGGCTTGTTGCGTGGTGAAACGGCCTGTCGAGGAGCGGCAGATGGGAATCGCTTCCGCGGTGCGAGGCGAAGCGCGGCGTCCAGGCGCCGCGGCGCGGCTGCGATCGCGGGATCGGGAACGACAGCGGCGGGCCCCGCTTTCGCGAGACCCGCCGTGGGGGTCGTCTGATCGCCGCGCTGGGGAGCGGCGGGCTCCGGGAGCCTGTCCTACGCTACGCTCGGGCAGGGCTGGGGCCCCGGACCGTGGTCATCGCTCCCGGAGCGATGAGGTTTACGCTACTTACAAGACTGAACATATGGTTAACGACCGCAGCGCAACATCCTCAGAAACGGTGAGCGTGGGATGCGCAACAAATTGATTTCGCGACGGAAGGTGGGTTTCGGCCCGGGAAGGATAACGGCGGCGTGATTGGCGGTCGGGGCGACTCGGTATAGAACATAAGAAGAACAAGTCGGAGCCGAGCATGTCCAGAGATCCCCTGCGCGCCCTGCTGGGCGCCGAACGGCGCGCCCGCCCGACGCTGGCGCTCTCTCCCGAAGGGACGGACCCCCAGGCGGGCCCCGAGGCGGCGGCGCTGACGCTCGGACGAGCGCATGAGGTCTGCGGGCCATCGGCGGCGGTGTTCGCGGCGATGGCGGCGGCGCGGCTGGCGGCGCGGGCCGGGCCGGGGCCGGTGCTGTGGATCCGCGGGCCCCGGGCCGAAGGGACGACGAACCCCGACGGACTGTCGGCGTTCCTCGATCCGGCGCGGCTGGTGCTGGCCGCGCCGCGCCGACCCGAGGATGCGCTGTGGTGCGCCGAGGAGGCGTTGCGCGCCGGCGCGGCGGGGCTGGCGGTGGTGGAGCTGCCCGGTCCTCCGGGGCTGACCGCGGTGCGCCGGCTGCACCTGGCGGCCGAGGCTGGCGCGGCGCTCGCGGCGGGACAGGGCGCGCCGCCGCCGCTGGCCCTGCTGCTGACCCCTGACCCCGGCGGCGCGCAGGGCGTCGAGACGCGCTGGCGGATGTCCCCGGCGCCCTCGCATCCCGGCCCGGGCGGGCGTCCCGAGCCGCGCTGGCGGCTGGAGCTGCTGCGCGCGCGCATGGTGCGCCCGCGCCGCTGGCGGGTCGGCTGGGCTGACGATCCGGGGTCCGACGGCGGGCTGGAGCTGTGGCGCGACCCCGAGACGCCCGTCCCTCGCAGCCCCCGCCGCCCCGCGCGCGGACTGTCGGCGGCGTGAGGCGCCGGAATGCCGGTTGATGTCGGGCGCAGGCGACGGTCGGAACACGACAGGCGCGTCGCCGGTGGTCTGCGCGGGGCTCGACCTGTCCTGGAGGTCCTGAGAGATCCTGGGATCTGAGGGGGCAAAGGAGCCGCAGGGCCAAGGGCCACGACGAGGCGTTGAGGCGAGCCGCAATGTTGGCGGAGGGGCGTCTCGGCGAGGCGGTGGGCGCCGACAGGGCGTCGCTCCGGCGGGGACCTCTGGCGTCGCGCTCGGGCGCGGTTCGGGCGACTGCCACCGTTTGCCCGGCCTCGCGGGGCGCCGAGAGGGAGGCCGGGGCCATGCCGCGCGCCACTGGGGCGAAACGCGGGGCGTCGCGCCGTCCGGATCGCGCGGAAATGCCTTGAAGCGGGGCGCGAAGCGTTCTTCGCATCGGCGCATCGGCGCATCGGCGCATCGGCGCATCGGCGCATCGGCGCATCGGGGTCGGGGCGCGAGCGGGCGTCGCGAGCGCCGGATCTGCAGCGGCGGGCGGACGGGCCGCCCGCGGCCTTAACCGCCGACGCCGGCGAAACGACGGCGCGGGGCGGTGTCGGCGAGGGCGGTCGTCAGCTCGATCTCGCGCGCCTCCTCGACCATCGCGATCCTGTAGTTCAGCACGGCGCCGCCCAGCAGCCCCGTGGCGCCGCACAGGCTGTAGGCCGCCAGGCAGCCCAGGATCGGCCAGCCCGCGCCCGCAGCGCCCACTGCGCCGGCGATGCCCGCCAACGCGCCCATTCCAAGCGGTCCCACAATCGACGCCTTCATGTCACGCACCCTTCCTCGCTACCCGGGATCACTCTCGCCGGACGAGGTTCAAGACTCGTTAACAGCGCGAGCGATCAGAGTTGACGAGGCGTTATCAGGAAGGCGATTCCCGGGCGGAAGCGCGGCCCTGCGGGGTCGGAACCGGGGGCGGGGTCGGAACTGGGCGCGGGGAAGGGATCGGGTCGGGATCGACCGGGCGCCGGGAGCGCGCGGCCAGACCCGCGCCGGCGGGGGCCGGCCCCCGCCGGAGGACTCACGCGCCCTCAGGCGTTGAACAGGAAGTGCAGGACGTCGCCGTCGGCGACCTCATAGGCCTTGCCCTCGACGCGCAGCTTGCCCGCCTCGCGCGCGCCGGCCTCGCCCTGGCAGGCGATGTAGTCGGGAAAGGCGATGGTCTCGGCGCGGATGAAGCCGCGCTCGAAATCGCCATGGATCACGCCGGCGGCCTGGGGGGCGTGGGCGCCGGCCGGGATCGTCCAGGCGCGCGCCTCCTTGGGGCCGACCGTGAAATAGGTGCGCAGGCCCAGCAGCCCGTAGCCCGCCTGGATCAGGCGGTCGAGGCCCGGCTGCTCGAGCCCGAGGTCGGCCAGGAACTCGGTCCGCTCGGCGTCGTCGAGCTGGGCGATCTCCTCCTCGATCGCGGCCGAGATCACCACCGAGGCCGCGCCCTGCTCGGCGGCCATCGCGGCGACCTTGTCCGAGAGCGCGTTGCCGGTCGCGGCCGAGGCCTCCTCGACGTTGCACACGAAGAGGACGGGCTTGGAGGTCAGCAGCTGCAGGCCCTTCCAGGTCTTCTCGTCGTCGGGGTCGATCGCGACGGTGCGGGCGGGGCGCCCCTCGTCCAGCGCGACCTTGGCCAGGCGCAGCAGGCGGTCCTGGTCCGTGGCCTCCTTGTCGCCGCCGCGGATCTTGCGCGAGAGGTTGTTGAGCCGCCGCTCGATCGAGTCGAGATCGGCCAGCATCAGCTCGGTCTCGATGATCTCGGCGTCAGAAAGCGGGTCGACCCGGCCCTCGACATGGGTGATGTCGCCGTCCTCGAAGCAGCGCAGGACGTGGGCGACGGCGTCGACCTCGCGGATGTTGGCGAGGAACTGGTTGCCCAGCCCCTCGCCCCGGGAGGCGCCCTTCACCAGGCCGGCGATGTCGACGAAAGTCAGGCGGGCGGGGATCACCTGCTTTGACTTTGCGATCTCGGCCAGCGCAGGCAGGCGCGGGTCGGGGACCGCGACTTCGCCGACGTTGGGCTCGATGGTGCAGAAGGGGAAGTTCGCGGCCTGTGCGGCGGCGGTGCGGGTGAGCGCGTTGAAGAGGGTCGACTTGCCCACGTTCGGCAGGCCGACGATGCCGCATCTGAAGCCCATGTGTCCCTCCGGTCAGCTGGTCGCCGGCCGGATCGCATGAGGGGCGGGCGGGGTCAAGCGGAAGGGGGGGCGGAGGCGCCCTGCGGGCGGGCCTGGGCCGGGGGCGGCGGGGGCGCCTCCAGACGCGGAGGCCGCTTCTGAACTCACCAGAGAACAGAGCCCGCGCCTGTTCTCCGGACCCGCCCGTCGCTGAAAGATGCCTGAGCCCCGCCGGG
>NZ_CAXBOD010000104.1:0-7823 GCF_963977235.1 uncultured Albimonas sp. | reverse complement strand
ACGGCCTGTCCAGCCCCGCGACGCGGAGCGGAGAAGGCGGGGGCGGCGGGATCCTGCGGGTTGCCGCCGGCGGCGGCGAGACGGCCGCGGGGTCGGGGGCGGGGGGGCGCCGCCGCCGTGGGAACACGGCGGCGGCGCGCAGGCCCGGGCGAGGGCGCCGGTCAGGCCGGCGGGCTTGCGGACGCGGCGGGGCCCTCGGGCTCGGGCGGCTCGATCCGGTCGCGGGCCGGGAACAGGCGGCGCAGGGCCACGTAGAACACCGGCGTCAGGAACAGGCCGAACAGGGTGACGCCGAGCATGCCCGAGAACACCGCGGTGCCCAGGGCCTGGCGCATCTCGGCGCCCGGCCCGGTGGCGACGACGAGCGGGACCACGCCCAGGATGAAGGCGAAAGCCGTCATCAGGATCGGGCGCAGGCGCAGGCGGCTCGCCTCGACGGCGGCCTCCAGCGGGTCGAGACCGCGCTCGCGCTGGGCCTGGCGGGCGAACTCCACGATCAGGATCGCGTTCTTGGCCGCGAGCCCCACCAGCACGATCAGCCCCACCTGGGTCAGGACGTTGTTGTCCATCCCCCGCAGCGAGACCCCGATCAGCGCCGCAAGCACCGCCGTCGGCACGATCAGCACGATCGCCACCGGCAGCACCCAGCTTTCATAGAGCGCGGCCAGAACCAGGAAGGCGAACAGCACCGAGAGGCCGAAGATCAGGCCGGCCCCGCCCTGCTGGCGGCTTTCCTGCAGGGCGAGCTCGGTCCACTCGTAGGTGACGCCCGGGGGCGCGACCTCGGCGACCATCGCCTCCATCGCCGCCAGCGCCTCGCCGGTCGAGCGGCCGGGCGCGGGCTGGCCCTGCAGGGGAACCGAGACCAGCATGTTGTAGCGCTGCACGAGCTGGGGCCCGGCCGAGGGCTTGACCTCGACCAGCGTGCCCAGCGGCACCAGCGCGCCCGAGGCCGAGCGGACCTTGAGCCGGGCGATGTCCTCGGGTTCCAGGCGGAAGCGCTGGTCGGCCTGGACATAGACCTGGTAGAGCCGACCGTAGGCGTTGAAATCGTTGACGTAACTCGAGCCGAGATTGACCCCCAGCGACTCGAAGATCGCGCCGATGGGGACGTCGAGGATCTGGGCCCGGGTGCGGTCGATGTCGAGAAACACCTGCGGCGCCCCGGCCGAGAAGGTGGTGAACACCCCCGTCACGTCGCCCGACCCTTGCGCCTTGCCCATCACCGCGTGGGCGGTCTCGAGCACCCGGGACATGTCGGCGCCCTCGAGATCCTGGAGCTGCAGCTTGAAGCCGCCGCCGTTGCCCACGCCGCTGACCGAGGGCGGCGGCACCGCGATGACGAAGGCCTCGCGCAGCGACTGCAGGCGGGCGTAGAGATCGCCCACGATGCGGTCGGCGGGCAGGTCCCGGGCTCCGCGCTCCTCGAAGGGGGCGAAGGTGGCGAAGATCACGCCCTGGTTCGAGGCGTTGGTGAAGGTGGCGCCCGAGAAGCCCGCGAAGGCCACCGCGTTGGCGACGCCGGGGGTCTGCGTCGCGATCTCGGAAGCCTCGCGGATCACCGCGTCGGTCCGCTCGAGCGAGGCGCCGTCGGGCAGCTGCACCACCACGATGGCGTAGCCCTGGTCCATCTGCGGGATGAACCCGGTCGGCACGCGCTGGATCATCCAGACCGTGGCCCCGATCAGCAGGGCGAAGACCGCGAGCATCCCCGCCAGCGCCCCCCAGCTTCCCGCGATCCGCCGCACCGCGCCGGCATAGCCCGCCGACAGCCGCTCGAAGCCGCGGTTGAAGCCGCCCGCGAGCGCCCCTCCCAGCCGAGCCGGCGCCCCGCGCGGGGCGTGCGCCTCGCGGTGGGGCTTGAGCAGGATCCCCGCCAGCGCCGGCGACAGGCTGAGCGAGTTGAGCATCGAGATCGCCGTGGCGATCGAGATCGTCACCGCGAACTGGGCGTAGAACTGGCCGGTGATGCCGGGCACGAAGATCGTCGGCACGAAGACCGCGATCAGCACCAGCGCGATGCCGATCACCGCGGCCGAGACCTCGCGCATCGTGCGCCGCGAGGCCTCGATCGGCGAGAGGCCGAGCGCGATGTTGCGCTCGACGTTCTCGACCACCACGATGGCGTCGTCGACCACGATGCCGATCGCCAGCACCAGCCCGAACAGGGTCAGCAGGTTCAGCGAATACCCCAGCGCCAGCATGGCCGCGAAGGTGCCGATCAGCGACACCGGGATCGCCAGCATCGGGATCAGCGCCGAGCGCCAGGACTGCAGGAACACGATCACCACGAAGACGACCAGCGCGGCCGCCTCGAAGATCGTGTGGTAGACCGAGGTGACCGAGGCCGCGATGAACTCGGTCGGGTCGTAGATCACCTGATAGTCGAGGCCCTGAGGGAAGTCGCCGCCGAGCTCGGCCATGGTCGCGCGGATCGCCTCGGCGGTGGCCAGCGCGTTGCTGCCCGGGCGCTGGAAGATGCCGAGCGCGACCGCGGGCTTGTTGTCGAGATAGGCGTTCGAGACGTAGCTGCGCGCCCCGATCTCGACCCGCGCCACGTCGCGGATCCGCAGGTAGCGGCCCTCGCCGCTGGCGCGCACGATGATGGTCTCGAACTCGCGCGGGGTCTCGAGGCGGCCCTGCGCGGTCACCGACACCTCGAAGGCCGAGCCGGCATCGTTGGGCGGCGCGCCGAGCGCCCCGCCCGAGACCTGCACGTTCTGCTCGCGCAGCGCGGCCACCACGTCGCCGGCGCTGAGCCCGTAGGCCGACATCCGGTCGGGGTCGAGCCAGATCCGGGCGGCGTATTCCCGCTCGCCGAAGATCTGCACGTCGCCCACGCCGTCGAGCCGCACCAGCCGGTCGCGAACCCGCGCGCGGGCGTAGTTGGAGACATAGAGCTGGTCGAGGCTCTCGTCGGGCGAGAGCATGTGCACGACCATCATCAGGTTGGGCGAGGACTTCAGCGTGGTCACGCCCAGCGCGCGCACCTCGGCGGGCAGGCGCGCCTCGGCGATGGCTACCCGGTTCTGCACCAGCACCTGGGCGGCGTCGATGTCGGTTCCCAGCTCGAAGGTCACGGTCAGCTGCATCGAGCCGTCCGAGGTCGAGTAGGACGAGAGGTAGAGCATCCGCTCGACCCCGTTGATCGCCTCCTCGAGGGGGGTGGCGACGGTGGCGGCCACGGTCTGCGCGTCCGCGCCGGGATAGGCCGCGCGCACCACGATCGAGGGGGGCGCGATCTCGGGATACTGCTCGACGGGCAGCCGGGTGTAGGCGATCAGGCCCACCAGCGTGATCACCACCGAGATCACCGAGGACAGGATCGGACGGTCGACGAAGACGCGAAGCATGGCTCAGTCCTCCGCGCTGATGGCGACAGGAACGCCCATCGGCTCGCCCGGCGGGGCGGCGATGGGGGGAAGCGCGACAAGCTCGGGCGTGACCTTCGCGCCGGGGCGGGCGCGCAGCAGCCCCTCGATCACCAGCGTCTCGGAGCCCTCGAGCCCCTCGCGGATCACCCGGTAGCCGTCGATCCGGGGGCCGGGGCGCACCAGGCGCGGGACGACGTTGCCCTCCGCGTCGACCAGCATCACCAGGCGGCGGTTCTGGTCGGCGACGATGGCCTCGTCAGGCACCAGCACGCCGGGATGGGGCAAGGAGCCGGGCACGTTCACCCGCCCGAACAGGCCCGGCGCGAGCGCCATGTCGGCGTTGTCGAGCACGGCGCGCACCCGCATCGAGCCGGTCTCGCGGTCCAGCCGGTTCTCGGAGAAGTCGAGAACCCCCTCGCGCGCGGGGACCTTGGGATCGGAGAGGGTGACCTTCACCTTCAGCCCGCCGCCGCCCTGGTGGAGCGAGGCCTCCCGCGCCCGGGCGTCCCGGGCGTAGGCGAGGTAATAGCGCTCGTCGATGTCGAAGTAGAAATGGATCGGGTCGACGGCGACGATGCTGGTCAGGACGGTCTCGTCCTGGCGCACGAGGTTGCCGGGCGTCACCCGCCGGCGGTCGATGCGCCCGGAGATGGGGGCGTGGATCTCGGAGTATTCGAGGTCGATGCGGGCCTGGGTGACCGCCTCGCGGGCCTGTTCGAGCGCGCCGCGGGCGGCGAGCTGCGCCTCGCGGCGCTGGTCGACGACGCTCTGGGCGATGTTGCCGTTGCCCACCAGCGCCTCGGCGCGGGCGAGCTGGTCCTGGGCGAAGTCGAAGGAGGCGCGCGCGACGTTCACCTCGCTCTCGGCCTGGGCGAGATAGGTGCGGAACTTGCGCTGGTCGATGGTGAACAGCAGGTCGCCGGCCTTGACCAGCGCGCCGTCCTGGAAGTGCACCGCCTCGAGATAGCCGCCGACGCGGGCGCGGACCTCGACCTCGGCCGAGGCGTCGAAGCGGCCGACGAACTCGTCGTCCTCCACGATGTCGCGCGTCACGGGATGGGCCACGGTCACCGCGGGGGGGGCCTGCTCCTGCGCCGGGGCCGGGGCCGGGGCCGCGAGGGGCAGCAGCGCGGCGGCCATCAGCGCCAGCGCGCGCGCCCCGCCCGAGGCGGTCCGCGAGGCGCGGGGCGATGCGGGCGAGGTGCGGGGAGGCTCGGCGAGGGATCTCGCGGGGGACAGGGCGGGGGACAGGACGGGGCGCGGGGCGGGCGGCGGGGTGCGGGGCTCGGGCGCGATGCGGACGAGAAGGCCGGACCCACGCGACGCCCGAACGGACGCCGCGCGAACGGGGGGGCTCGCGGTCATGTCAGGATCTCCAGCTCGGCGCGGTGGAGGGGTGCGCCTTGGATCGGACCGAGATGGGCGCGGCGCCGCGGCGCCAAAAGATCCCCTGCGCCGCAGCGGAAGCTCGGGGCCCGCCGGCGTGCCTTCCGCGCCACAGGTCGCTCCGCCGGTCCCTTGATCGAGGGGGCGGCGAGGCTGCCCTGCGCGCCCTTCGCCGGAGGGCGAGCCTGACGACGCGGCGCGGCTCGACCGGGTCTCCGTCGCGGGGCTGGTCGCCCTGCCCTGCGCGTTTGCACTGATGACTGCGGGGCGGCGGGGGCCGGGCGGTCGGGACCTCGCGCGGGTCGACGCGGGGTCTGCGGCCCGGGACGCGAGGGGCGGGTCTCCGCAAACGGGCGGGCCCGGAACGCGGGAAGGGCCGCGCCGGGGAGGCGCGGCCCTTCCGGGGTCGGGGGGGCGAAAGCCCGGGTCGGGGTCAGACGAAGCCGAAGGAGGCGGCCTCGAGCTCGGCCACGGTCGCGCCCTCGATCAGCACGTCGTAGTCGGCGCCGAGGGTCACGAGAACGCCCTCGGCGGTGTCCTCCATCGCCTCGGTCAGGGCCGAGAAGCCGTCGATGTCGGCGCGGCTGAACACCACGCGGTCGCCCGCGTCGGCGTCGAAGTCGGCGATCACGTTGGCGCCGCCGCCCTCGACGAAATCGAACCGGTCGGGGCCGCGGCCGCCCTTCAGCCAGTCGTCGCCCTCGCCCCCGATCAGCCGGTCGGCGCCCTTGCCGCCGTAGAGCCGGTCGTCGCCCGCGCCGCCCTCGAGCCGATCGCGCCAGGCGTTGCCGCGCAGCTCGTCGTCGCCGTCGCCGCCATAGAGCCGGTCCTTGGCGTCGCCGCCGAGAAGCGCGTCGTCGCCCGCGCCGCCCACGGCCATGTCCTGCAGGTCGCCGCCCTGGAAGCGGTCGGCGCCCTCGCCGCCCTCGAAGTTCAGCGAGTAGGCCGACAGCAGCTCCATGATCGCGTCCGCGTCGCCGTTCTGGGCGGCGGAATAGAGCGCGTAGGTGGCGTTGGTCTCGGCGTCCGAGCCCGCGCCCGGCTCGGCCGAGACGTCGAGGCCCGAGATCGTCAGCGCGGCCTCGAGGCCGGTGATCTCGCCCTCGGCGCCGGTCCCCTGCTCGCCGGTCGTGGCCTCGACCCAGTCGCCGAAGACGATCTGGTCGATCGAGCCGGAGATGCCGTGCCCGAAGGCGGGGCCGTTGTGGATGAAGTCGTAGGCGAGGTCGGCGCCCTGCAGGAGGACCGAGGCGGGCGAGGCCTCCTCGCTGCCGGCGTCGTCGTAGGAGACGAGAACCTGGCTGCCGTTCATGTAATACGTGCCGCCGAAGGCGCTGTCGGGCGTGCCCCCGTAGAAGGCGGTGTCGCCGTTGGTCAGCGCCGCGAAATATTCGGCGATCCAGGTGGTGAAATCAACGCCGCCCGCCGCGGTGGCGTCGACGGTCACATAGTCGGTTCTGGCCATGATGGCGCCCCTTGTCCCGGGCCGGTCGCAGGGACCGGCGCAGCTGTGCAAGACCTGTTGGAGATCGGGTCGTCTGCTGGCTGGCGCGCGGGATCCCCGAAGGGACGGCAGCTCGTGCGGGCGTGGACCGTGAGCCCGTGATTAACGAGCCCGCCGCCACGTTGCAATGGTCCCGGCCCCCGGGCGCCGCAAGGGCGCCCGGGGGCCGGGGTCGGGCGCGGCTCCGGGTGGCGGCGGCGCTGGCGCGCGAAACCGTGAGCGGCCACGGGCGGAACGGTTTCCGATGCGGGGACGGCCAGTCCCTTCCTCGGGGGCTTGTCCGCGGGAGGGGAGCGGTTAGGTGTAGCTCATGCCGCGCCGCATCCCGCAGCGGACGCGACCCCGCACCCCGGAAGGATTTCTCGCCATGCTGCGTCTCGCCGTCGTCACCGCCTCCACCCGCCCCGGCCGCGTCGGCCCCTCGATCGCCGCCTGGTTTTCGGGCGAGGCCCGCGCCCACGGCGGGTTCGAGGTGGCCGACGTCGATCTCGCCGACTTCGACCTGCCCGTCTACGACGAGCCCAAGCATCCGCGGATGCAGGACTATCAGCATGACCATACGAAGGCCTGGGCCGCGGCGGTCGAGGCCGCCGACGCCTTCGTGTTCGTGACGCCCGAGTACAACTACGGTCCCACCCCGGCCCTGCTGAACGCCTTCACCTATCTCGCCAAGGAGTGGGGGCGGAAGCCCTGCGCGTTCGTCTCCTACGGGGGCGTGTCGGGGGGGATCCGGGGCGTGCAGGCGATCAAGCCGATCTTCGCCACCGCCAACATGATGTGCCTGCCCCAGCAGGTCACGATCCCGTTCTTCTTCAACCAGATCGAGGACGGGACGTTCAAGCCGACCGACCCCAACCTCGAGGCGGTCAAGCCGATGCTCGACGAGCTTCAGGCCTGGGGCGGCGCGCTGAAGACGATCCGCTGAGCGCGGCGCGAGAGAGACGTCCCGGGGGCGGCGGCGCGCATGCGCGCGTCGCCCGCGCTGGAAATGCCGGGCCGGGACCGCTAGGAGGGCGCGACCCCGCGCCCGCCGCGCGCAGCCAGAGCCGACCCGGACCCGTGACCGAGCCCCAGCAGCCCCCCTCCGATCCGCTTCGCCCCGACGCCGTGATGGCGCCGCCGAAGTCGGCCGCGGAAGCCAAGCGCCAGGCCCGCCGGCTGCGCGCGCAGGAGCGGTGGGAGACCGCGCTCGAGACGCCGGGCGCGCGGCTGCGGGCCTGGCTCGACATGCTGCTGGCCGATCATGGCGTGATCCGCGCGATCTACCTGAACCTGCACCCGGTGGGGTCCGAGGCCTTTCGCGCCGCCCAGCCCCTGCCCGGCCAGATCGCGCGCCTGGCGCGGCGCGAGGGGCTGCGCGCGGTGATCTCTCTGCGCGGGGGGGTGCTGCACGGCTCCTATCCGCTGGAGCGGGAGGTCTGCGAGCGGGAGGGGCTGACCTTCACCCGCGCCGTGCTCCGCTCTCGCGGGTTGCCGAGCCGGGAGGAGTTCGCCGCGATCGAGACGCTGATCCGCGACACGCCCACGCCGGTGCTGTTCCACTGCAAGTCCGGGGCGGA
>NZ_CAXBOD010000103.1:0-7861 GCF_963977235.1 uncultured Albimonas sp. | reverse complement strand
GGCTTCGAGGCCGACACCCTGCGCGAGGCCGCCCGCCGCGCCTCCCGCGCCGTGGCCGCCGCGCTGTCCGAGCGCCGGCGCACGCCGCCCGCGGCGCGCTGGCAGGGCGCTGCGGGCGGCTGATCGCGCGCGGGCAGGGGCCGCAGGGCGCCCGCGCTCGCGTGTCGTGGGGCGAGGGGCGCCCGTCTGTGGCCCGCGGGCCGCAACCGCACCCGCAAATCGTCAGTCGATCTCCACAAAGCGGCCGTTTTGCCCTACCTTCATCGGGTCACCGCGCAAGACGAGCAGACGGTTCGCCAACAAGAGACCGAAGGGCGTGACGAAAGGCAGACAGGACCCTCCCGGCCGTCGGATGACGACGGCCCAGCGTCGCGCGGCCCAGCGAAAGGCCGAGCGGCAGACCGGCGCCTCGGCGCCGGCCGCAAAGACGCGCGCGCCCAAGGCCGCCAGGCCCCCCAAGGCCGCGAAGATCGCGCGCCCGCGCAAGGTCCGCAGCGGCCGGATGGGCTGGCTCGACCGGGCGGTGCGCGCGGTGCTGATGTTCGTGGGCCGCTGGACCTGGCTGATCGGCTCGCGCATCGCGCTGGGCATGGCGCTGGTGATCGCGGTCTCGGTGGGGTGGTACTATTTCGCGCTGCCTCCCGCCGCCGAGCTTCTCGACGGGCGCGACCGCGGCTCGGTCACGCTGCTCGACGACGCGGGCGAGGTCTTCGCCTGGCGCGGCGACCAGTTCGGCGGCGCCCTGCGCGCGGGCGAGATGTCGCCCCACCTCGTCCAGGGCGTGATCGCGGCCGAGGACCGGCGCTATTATTCCCATTTCGGCATCGACCCGCTGGGCCTTGCGCGCGCCATGGCGGTGAACCTGCGCGCCGGCGGCCTGGTGCAGGGCGGTTCGACGCTGACCCAGCAGACCGCCAAGAACGTGTTCCTGACCCATGAGCGCAGCGTCGAGCGCAAGCTCAAGGAGTTGCCGATGGCTCTGGCGATGGAGCTGAAATACACCAAGGAGGAGATCCTCTCGATCTACCTCAACCGGGTGTATCTCGGCGCCGGCGCCTATGGGTTCGAGGCCGCCGCCCAGCGCTATTTCGGCAAGTCCGCGCGCGAGGTCGCCCCGGCAGAGGCCGCGATGCTGGCGGGCCTGCTGAAAGCCCCGTCGCGCTACGCCCCCACCTCCAACCTCGCCACCGCCCAGAACCGGGCGAACGTGATCGTGGGGCTGATGGAGGAGCAGGACTACCTCACCAAGGCGCAGGCCGATCAGGCGCGCGCCCATCCCGCCGAGCTGTCGCAGGCCGCCTCCGACCGGGCCGGGGGCGCCTTCGCCGACTGGGTGATGGAGGCCGGTCCCGCCTGGCTGACCCGCGACACCACCGAGGACGTGCGCATCCGCACCACCTTCGACCGCCGCGCCCAGCTCGCGGCCGAGAGCGCCGTGCGCTCGGTCTTCGAGGAGAACGTGCGCGAGGGCTCCGACGCCCAGGCGGCGATGGTGGTGATGACCCCCGACGGGGCGGTGCGCGCCATCGTCGGCGGGCGCAACCCGACCGGGCTGGGCGGCCAGTTCAACCGCGCCACCCAGGCGCTGCGCCAGACCGGCTCGGCCTTCAAGCCGGTGGTCTACGCCGCCGCGCTCGAGGCCGGACGCTCGCCGGCCGAGGTCGTCGAGGACCGGCCGATCACCATCAAGGGCTGGACCCCCTCGAACTACAACGACGAGCGCTTCGGCCCGATGACGCTGACCCAGGCCCTGGCCCGCTCGGTGAACACGGTCGCGGTGCGCACGGCGGTCGAGACCGGCCTGCCGGCGGTGCGCCGCATGGCCGAGCAGATGGGCATCACCGCCGATCTCGCCCCCGGGCCCGCCATCGCGCTGGGCACCTCCGAGGCGACGCTGCTCGACATGACCGGCGTCTACGCGACCATCGCCCACAACGGTCTGAAGACCGAGCCCTGGGGCATCCGCAGCGTGGCGCTGCGCGGCGAGGACACCGCGCTGATGACGCACTCGGGCGGCGGCGAGGCCCGCGCCATGTCCGCGCAGACCGCCCGCCGGCTGACCGGCATGATGCAGGCGGTGATCGACCAGGGCACCGGGCGGCGCGCCCAGCTCGACGGGCGCGAGGCGGCGGGCAAGACCGGCACCACCCAGGCCGCCCGCGACGCCTGGTTCATCGGTTTCACCGCCGACTACGTGGTCGGCGTCTGGATGGGCTACGACGACAACACCCCCCTGACCGGCGTCACCGGCGGAGGTCTGCCGGCCGAGATCTGGCGGCGCGCCATGCTGGGACTGCATGAGGGCCTCCCCCTCCGCCCGCTTGACAGCGAGCGTCCGCGCGGGGCAAGCGAAGCCCCGACCGACCGCGTGGCCTCCTCGGGAGACAGCACGGGCGGGCGGGCGCGCGAGGCGATCGAGGACGGACTGGGCGCCGTGGGCAGCTTCATCGCGGGCGTGGTCGACTCGATCTCGTCCGGGGGCGGGGGCGGGGGCGCCTCGAACTCGGGCGCGGAGTCGTGGAACAAGAACCCGAACGCCGACCGGTGACCGGGGACGACAGCTGAGACGCCCCGGGGCCGCACGGCTCGGGGGATAGGGGATTTTGGGGGACGCGGACCGCGGCCGTCGATCGCCGGCGTGGGCCGGGGTCGCCGCCTGCGGACGCTCCGGACGCCGGGAGGCGCACGTGAACGACGACGAGCAGAGCGGCCTGTCGCATGCCCGGCCGATGGCGCGGATCAGCACCCGCGACAAACGCCGCAACCGCCGCCGCAAGAGCAAGTACAACCGCCCGCTGCTGTCGCTTCCCCATGTGATGGTGGCGGTGTTCCTGCTGCTGGGGGTGGGCTTTGCGTTCGGCCTCGCCAAGGGGCTGATGCAGGGCGACACGCTCAGCATCCAGACCGCCGACACCCAGCGCCTGCGCGACCTGAACCTGCCCGGCGTGGCGCCCCAGCGCGCCGCGCGTCCGCTGGGCCTGGCGCAGATCATGATCTGGCTCTACCTGTTCGGCACGCCGATCCTGTTCGCGATCCAGCGCGCCTTCATGTGGCGCTACACGCTGACCAACGCCAAGTACCTGATGATGTCGGGCCTGGCCGTCTGGGTGGTGGTGATCGCCGTGGTCCTCGTCGCCAGCGTCTGAGGCGCCTCCGCGCCGGGGGCGACCCCTGCGCTCGCGACAGGGACGTCGGGCGCGTCCCGGGCCTGGCCCGGGGTCGCCGGCGGGCAGACCGTCGGCACGCTCTGTCGGCACGCTCCGCGGCCCTGAGCGTCAGCCCCCGAAATCCACCCGGTGAAGGTCGCCGCCGTGACGGCGCAGCCAGTCGCGGCTTTCGCGCCAATCGGGGCGCAGCCGCTCGACCAGCGCCCAGAATCCGGGACCGTGGTTCATCTCGACCAGATGCGCCGCCTCGTGGGCGGCCACGTAGTCCAGCACCTCGGGCGGGGCCATCGCCAGCCGCCAGGAGAAGCTCAGCGCGCCCTCGGAACTGCATGACCCCCAGCGCGAGCGGGTGTCGCGCAGCGTGATCCGCGTCGCATTTCGCGCCACCTGCGCGGCATAGCCATGGGCCGCGGGAACCAGTGCCGCGCGCGCGGCGTCCTTGAGGAAAGCCTTCGCGCGGCCCGCCGCGGCCTCGGGCGCGCCACAGACCAGCAGCCGGCCCCCCTCCAGCTTCGGCGCGAAGCGGCCGGGGCGCGACTCGAGCACCACGGAGCCGCCGCGATAGGGCAGGGCGCGCCCGTCCGCCACCACGCGCACCGGAGGCACGCGGGCCACCGCCCCTTGCAGCCATCCGACATGGCGGTCGAGGAAGGCGCGCGCCTCGGCCAGGCTCGCCCGCTGGGGCAGGGTCAGCTGCGGACGCCCGTCGACCCGGCTGACCGAGAGGGTGAACCGCGTCGCCCGCGGATTTCGCCGCAGGCGCACCGAGAGGCCCAGGGCCTCGACCGGCAGCGCGTCGGGCTCCGGCGCCGCCGGGGGGCGACGACGCCGCAGGATCACTGGCTCCCGGCTCCGGTCTTGCCCCCGGTCCCGCCGCCCGTCGCGCCGCCAGCGCCGCCGGCCTTGCGATCGAGGTCCTCGCCCAGGCCGGCGCTCTTCATCGCCGCGGCCTTCAGGTGTTTCGCGCCGCGCAGCCCCGCCGCGTCCAGCGCCCCGTCGAGGCTCGGCCGACGGCGATCCTTCGCCGGGGTCACCACCTCATCGGGCGCGCCGCGCAGCATCGTGCGCTGCGCCCGCACGAAGTCGCGCACCTTCGGCTGGATCGAGCGCCGCCAGCGGGAACCGTTGAACACCCCGTAGTGCCCCACGGTGTGCTGCACGTGATGCAGCCGCTTGGCGTCGGGCAGGTTGACGCACAGCGTCTGCGCCGCCTCGGTCTGGCCCAGCCCGGTGATGTCGTCCTTCTCGCCCTCGACCGTCATCAGGCCGATGTCGCGGATCGCGCCGGGGTTCACCAGCCGCTCGTCGCGATAGCGGAAGGCGCCGACCGCGAGCAGACGCTCCTGGAACACCCGCTCGATGGTCTGCAGGTAGAAGGCGGCGTCGAGGTCCATGACCGCGAGATATTCGTCGTAGAACCGCCGGTGGCTCGCCGCGCTCTCGCCGTCGCCCTTCACCAGGTGGCGGAAGTGGTCGAGATGGGCGTTGAGATGCCGGTCGAGGTTCATCTGCATGAAACCCGAGAGCTGCAGGAACCCCGGATAGACCCGCCGCATGAAGCCCATGTTGGGCCAGGGCACGGTGACGACGACGTTCTTCTCGAACCAGCTCAGCGGATGGGTGGTGGCCAGCTCGTTGGGCTGCTTGGGGTTCTTGGCCGTGTCGATGGGCGAGCCCATCAGCACGATCGAGGCCGGGCGCGCCGGGTCCCCGTCCTCGGCCATCATCGCCGCGGCCGCCAGCACCGGCACGCCCGGCTGGCACACGCCCATCACGGCCGGCCGCTCGCCGGTCTCGCGCGCGATGTGGCGGCAGAAGTCGGCGATGTAGTCTGTGAAGTCGTCGAGGTCGAACACCCCCTCGGCCACCGGCACGTTGCGCGCGTCGCGCCAGTCGGTGACCCAGACGTCGTGCTCGGGCAGCATCGCCTCGACGGTGCCGCGCAGCAGGGTGGCGAAGTGGCCCGACATCGGCGCCACCACCAGCACCGGCGGATCGTTGCGCGAGCGCGCGACCGCGCCCCCGCGCCGGAAGCGCAGCAGGTCGCAGAAGGGTTTCGAGAGCGGCGTCTCGATGGTCAGCTTCGAGGTCTCGCCCGCGACCGTGGTCGTCTCCAGCCCCCACTCCGGCTTGCCGTAGCGGCGGGTGGCGTTGACGAACATCTCGAGCCCGGCCGCGGCGGCGCGGGCGGGGAAGGTGATCGCGGCGGGGTTGAGGGGGTGGCTCAGCGCCTGCCGGCCGACCTGGGCGGCGGCGCGCAGGGGGCTGATGGCGGCGTGGGTGAATTCATAGGCATGGTAGAGCATGTTCCGGCGTCCGCCTTCTTCGGCGCGCTCACGGCGCGCGAGGGCGGCCCTCGGCCTGGGCCGGGCCGCTTCGGGGGTTGGCGCGGAACCTAGGGCCGCAGCGGCCGCGCGGCAAGCGTTTCGCAGGTGCGAAATGGACGCGCCCGGGGCGGCCGGGGAACTGCGGCGCCCGGGCCCGCGGCGCGGCGCTCGCCTGCCGCAGGGGCCTCCGGGGCAGGGCGAGGGGCGCGCGCGGCGCGGCCTCGCGGTCGCGTCGCGGTCCGCGCGCGCTTGCACGTCGCCAGATCCTGTGGCATGGCGCGCACCTTCGCAGAACCTGTTCGCCTGCCGGGGGTCCTTATGGCCAAACCTGAATGGGGCGCGAAGCGCGTGTGCCCGAGCTGCCAGACGCGCTTCTACGACCTGATGAGAGATCCGGCGCCGTGCCCGAACTGCGGCGCCACCTTCGACCTCGCCCAGTTGAGCGAGCGCAAGGGCCCGCCCTCGTCGCGGGCCAAGCCCAAACCCGCGAAGGAGCCGGCCCGCGACGCGCCGGTCCTCGAGGACGAGCTGCTGGACGACGACGATGACGACGACGAGTCGGAGGACGACGTCCTGCTGGACGCCGACGACGACAGCGACGACGACATCGGCATCGTCGGCGGCGGCAAGGAGGGCAGCGACGAGGAGGAGACCTGAGGTCTCCGGGCGTCCGCCTTCGGGCGGGCGCGCGGCCGGCCGGGCCTCGGGTTCGGCCTTGCCGCAAGGGCACGGAGATCCGGGCCGCAAAGAGGTGAAAACACCCCTTGCGTCCCCCCCTCCGCTGGTCTAGATGACCGCCACGCCAACGGAACACCCAATCCGGCGGCGACACAGGGAACGGGGCCATAGCTCAGTTGGGAGAGCGCTTGAATGGCATTCAAGAGGTCGGCGGTTCGATTCCGCCTGGCTCCACCACCCGCCCTGTAAAGACACCACAGCCAAAGCGCCTGAAACCTGAACCGGTTTCGGGCGCTTCGCGTTTCAGGGCCGCGGCCGTCCCGCGTCCGGTCTGACCTCGGCGTCCCGCCTCTGGCGCCCCAGACGGCGTCCCGAACCGCGCCTCGCTTCCCGCATCCGACCCGGCGCCGCGCGCTCGGCCTGGCGCGCTGCGCCATGGCCATGTCGCGCGCGCGGCGTCCGCGATTGCCCCGCCAGCTCCGGCGACCGCTCCGTCGCTTCTTCTCTCCGCGGGACTCGCGTCGCAGCCGCATTCCGCCGGCCCTTCGGCGAGCGGCTGCGGGTCCATGAGCGGGGATCGCGCCGCCCGACGCCCGCCGACAGCAAGGAAGGGTCCGGGGATGTCTGCGACATGTCGGGAGATGTGGCGGGTGAGGCGGGATTCGAACCCGCGGGACCCTCTCGGGCCCGTCCGTTTTCAAGACGGATGCCTTCGACCGCTCGGCCACTCACCCCAGGCACGCCCCCTTCTGTTCGGTTTGGCCGAGTTGCGCAACATGCGAGCGGCGCGACCTGCCGACCGGGGCCGCGTCGATGGCCGCGGGCGGTCTTCACGTGGTCCGGGCGCGGCCGGGTGCGCGGCGCCGGACGGCGACCTCGCGGCGCCTCTCGAGGCGGACGCTCACGGCGGCGCGATGGAGAGGCGTCGGGGGCGTTGCAGGCTGTTTCCTCGGGCGCAGGGCTCCTGTAGCCTCGGACGCGACCGGGCGGTGCGCGCCCGCGATCCCGGAGACCCCCAAATGCGGTCGATGCTCCTGACCGTCGTCCCCGCCTCCGCCGCACTGACGGCGCGCGCGGGCGTGGCGATCGCGCTGCTCGCCTGGCTCGGCGCGACGCCGGCCCTTGCCCAGGACGCCACGGCGCCTGCCCGCCCTGCGCAGACGGCCGAGACCCCTGTGGCCGCCCCTCAGGACTCAGCGCCCGCGCAGGCCGAGGCGCCGGCGCCGGCGCAGGAAGATGCCGCGCCGCCCGCGACGGTGCAGGCGGAAGCCGAGACGCCTGCGACGGCGCAGGCGGAGGCCGAGACGCCTCCCCCCGCGCCGGAGGGCGCAGCGGCGCAGACCGCGTCGGAAGCGCCCGCGTCGGAGCTGCAGGGCGTCGGCGTCTGGGCCGGCGGCCCGACCTTCGGCGGCGCCTGGATCGCGCATCCCGATGTCGCGACCCCCCGCCAGGTCGAGGTTCTGACCGACGACGGCCGCCGCGCCGAGGCGCGTCTGCTGCCTCTGACCGAGCCGGGCAAGGCGCCCGGGTTCCTGGTCTCGGCCGAGGCGGCCAGGGCGCTGGAGATGCAGGCCGGCGCGCCCGTCCGCCTCACTGTCCGCGACCTGCCCGCGGGCGCGGCGACGCAGGCCCTGCCGCCCGCCACCCTCTCGGCGCGCGAGCCGGGCGAGACCGAGGACGAAGCCGCGC
>NZ_CAXBOD010000102.1:0-8190 GCF_963977235.1 uncultured Albimonas sp. | reverse complement strand
GCTACTGAGCGCCCCTGGCGCAACGCCCGACCCCCCCTCGCAAAGCGCCTGTTCTTGGGTGAGTCGGGAGCCCGCCGGAGGCTCCCGTCCTCCCCTCCCAGGCGCTCTCCCCACCCCATGCGCGACGCAGCCAAGCCCGCCCGCAGGGCGCCCGCTCTCCGTCACCGGAACGGCCGCCCCCGGGGGGGCGGCCGTCTGATGGTCAGGCCTTGAAGAGGTTCCCGTCCGCGTCGCGTTCGGGTTCGGGCGCCGGCGGGGCCGGGGGCGGCTTTTTCGCCTTCCCCCCCATCCACTTCATCACGAAGGCGAAGAACGCCGGCACGAAGATCACCGCCAGCAGCGTCGCCGAGATCATGCCCCCCAGCACCGCGATCCCGATCGCGTTCTGCGAGGCCGAGGACGCCCCCGTCGCGATCGCCAGCGGCGTCACGCCCAGCGTGAAGGCGAGCGAGGTCATGATGATCGGCCGGAAACGGAGCTTGGCCGCCTCGACCGTGGCGTCGAGCAGGCTCATGCCCTCGTCGCGCAGGTCCTTGGCGAACTCCACGATCAGGATCGCGTTCTTGGCCGACAGGCCCATGATCGCGATCAGGCCCACCTTGAAGTAGACGTCGTTCGACATCCCGTGCCAGGTCACCCCCAGCACCGCCCCGATCGCGCCCAGCGGCACCACCATCATCACCGACAGCGGGATCGCCCAGCTCTCGTAGAGGGCGGCCAGCAGCAGGAACACGAACACCGCCGACAGCGCGATCAGGAACGGCGCCTGGCTGCCCGACTGGATCTCCTGCAGCGACTGGCCGGTCCACTCGTACCCGAAGCCGTCCGGCAGCTCGCCCATCAGCCGCTCCATCTCCTCGATCGCCTGGCCCGAGGAATAGCCCTCGGCCGCCGAGCCCGAAATGCGGATCGAGGGATAGCCGTTGTAGCCCACGATCTGCAGCGGCCCGCGGATCCAGTCCACCGAGGCGAAGGCCGACAGCGGCACCATCCCCCCCAGAGAGTTCCGCACGTTCAGGCTCAGCACGTCTTCGGGCGTCATCCGGGCGTCGTCCTGGGCCATCAGCATCACCCGCTGCATGCGCCCGGAGTTGGGGAAGTCGTTGGCGTAGGCCGAGCCCAGGAACGAGGTCAGCGTGGCGTTGATGTCCGAGAACGCCACCCCGAAGGTGTTGGCCTTCTCGCGGTCGAGCGTCACCCTGAGCTGCGGCGCGTCGGGCAGGCCCGAGACCCGCAGCCCCGTCACCACCTGCGACTGCCCCGCCGCGGCCAGAAGCTGATCGCGCGCGGCATAGAGCGCGGCGATGCCCGCGTCGTTGCGGTCCTGCAGACGGAAGTCGAAGCCCGAGGAGGTGCCCAGCCCCTGGATCGGCGGCGGCGAGAGCGCGAACGCAAACCCGTCCTTCTCGCCCCACAGCATGCCGGTGATCCGGCCGGCGATGGCCTGGGCCGACTGGTCGGGCCCGCGCTCGGACCAGTCCTTGAGGGTGATGAAGGCCAGCGCCGCGTTCTGCCCGCCGCCCGAGAACGAGAAGCCCTGGATCGCCACGATGTCCTGCACCGACTCCTGGCTGCCCGCGACGCCTTCCACGGTCTTCACGAACTCCAGCGTGCGGTTGAAGCTCGCTTCGGGCGGGGTCTGCATGTCGACGATCAGGAAGCCCTGATCCTCGTTGGGCAGGAAGGAGGAGGGCAGGTTGGTCCAGCTCCAGCCCAGGAACCCCACCAGTCCGAGATAGAGGATCATCATGATCCCCGCCCGCCGCGCGGCCAGGCCCGCAAAGCGCGCATAGCCGTTGGTGGCCCGGTCGAAGCCGCGGTTGAACCATCCCAGCGGCCCGCGCTTGGCCATTTGGTGGCCGGCCTTGACCGGCTTGAGGAAGCTCGCGCACAGCGCCGGTGTCAGCGACAGCGCCAGGAACCCCGAGAACAGGATCGAGACGACCATCGTCAGCGAGAACTGCCGGTAGATCACCCCCACCGCGCCCGGGAAGAAGGCCATCGGGATGAACACCGCCGAGAGCACCAGCGTGATGCCCACGATGGCGCCCGAGATCTGGCCCATCGCCTTGCGGGTCGCCTCCTTGGGGGGCAGCCCCTCCTCGGACATGATCCGCTCGACGTTCTCGACCACCACGATGGCGTCGTCGACCAGGATGCCGATCGCCAGCACCATGGCGAACATGGTCAGCACGTTGATCGAGAACCCCGCCACCAGCATCACCGCGCAGGCCCCCAGCAGCGCCACCGGCACCACCAGCGTCGGGATCACGGTGTAGCGGAAGCTCTGCAGGAACAGCAGCATCACCAGGAACACCAGCCCCACCGCCTCGAGCAGGGTGTGCAGCACCTTCTCGATCGACAGTTCCACGAAGGGCGAGGTGTCGTAGGGCACCGAGTACTCGATCCCCTCGGGGAAATACTGGGCCAGGTCCTCCATCGCCTCGCGCACCGCCGCGGAGGTGTTGATCGCGTTGCCCTCGGGCGAGAGCTGCACGCCCAGCGCCGCCGCGGAATCGCCGTTGAGACGGGACGAGAAATTGTAGCTCTCGGCCCCGATCTCGACCCGGGCCACGTCCTTCAGGCGCACCACCGCGCCGTCGGCGTTGGCGCGCAGCAGGATCTGCTCGAACGCCGCGACCGAGCTCAGCTGCCCGCGCACCACCACCGTGGCGGTGATGGTCTGGTCGAGGGGATTGGGCGCCGCCCCGATCGAGCCCGCGGCCACCTGCGCATTCTGGGCGCGGATCGCGGCCAGCACGTCGTTGGTGGTCAGGTTCAGGCCCAGCATCTTGTCGGGATCAAGCCAGATGCGCATCGCGCGCTCGGCCGAGAACACCTGCGCCCCGCCCACGCCCTCGATGCGCCGGATCTCGCCGGCGATGTTGCGGCTGAGGTAGTCGCCCAGCCCCACCGGGCTGACCGACCCGTCGGTCGAGCGCAGCGCGACGACCATCAGGAACCCCGAGGCCGAGGTCTCGACGTCGATGCCCAGCCGGGTCACCGTCTCGGGCAGGCGCGATTCCACCCGCCGGATCCGGTTCTGCACGTCCACCTGCGCCTGGTCGAGCGAGGAGCCCGGCTGGAAGGTGGCGGTGATCTGCACCCGGCCCGAGGCCTCGGAGGTGCTCTCGAAATACAGCAGGCCGTCGATGCCGTTCAGCTCGTCCTCGATGGGACGGGTGACGGCCTGGTAAAGGTCCTCGGGCGCCGCGCCGGGGTAAGTCGCGGTGATCTGGACCGAGGGCGGCGCGACGTTGGGATACTGCGCGATCGGCAGCTGCGGGATCGCCAGCGCGCCGCCGATCATGATGAAGATCGCGACGACCCAGGCGAAGATCGGCCGGTCGATGAAGAAACGGGGCATCGGGTCTCTCTCAGCCGTCGTTTGCGGGCGCGGCCGCGGCGGCGCCGTCGGCCGCCGCGGTCTCGGGGCGCCAGGGCTGCGGGGTCACGGTCGCGCCGGGTCCGGTCTTCTGGAAGCCCTCGACCACCACCCGGTCGCCGGCGTTCAGGCCGCTGCGGATCACCCAGCGACCCTCGACGATGCGGTCGGTCTCGACCACGCGGGCCTGCAGCTTGTCGCCCTCGCCCACGATCCACAGCATCGCCTGCCCGTCGGAGCCGCGCTGGATCGCCTGCACCGGCACCGCCAGCGCCTGCGGCTCGACGCCCTGCTCGATCTGCACGCGCACGTACATGCCCGGCAGCAGGTCGCCGTCGGGATTGGGGAACTCGGCGCGCAGGGTCACCTGGCCGGTGGTCTCGTCGACCGTCGATTCCGAGAACAGCAGCCGGCCTTCGGCCTCGTAGGCCGCGCCGTCGTCGAACATCAGCCGCACCGCCACGTCCCCGCCTTCCGAACGCGACAGCGCCCCCGCCTTGAACGCCTTGCGCAGGGACAGCAGATCGGTCGCCGACTGGGTGAAGTCGGCGTAGACCGGATCAAGCTGCTGGATCGTGGCGAGGCTCTCGCCCTGGGCCGAGACCAGCGCCCCCTCGGTGATCCGGGCCCGCCCGATGCGTCCCGAGATCGGGGCCCGCACCTCGGCGTAGTGCATGTTCAACTCGGCCGCGCGCAGCTCGGCCTCGGCCACGGCCACCGCGGCCGTCGCCTGGGCGAGCTCGGAGGCCGCGTCGTCGAACTGCTGGGCCGAGACGACGCGACGCTCGCGCAGCTCCACCTGCCGGTCGGAGGCCTGCTCGGCCCGGACGCGGGCGGCCTCGGCGCGCTCGACGGCGGCCTGGGCGCGGTCGACCTGGACCTGGAACGGGGCCGAGTCGATGCGATAGAGGATGTCGCCCTGCTCGACATGGGCGCCCTGGGTGAACACCCGCTCCTCGATGATGCCCGCGATCCGCGGGCGCACCTCGGCGATGCGGGTGGGCGCGACGCGGCCGGGCAGCTCGTTGACCACCGGGATCGCCTCGGGCGTGGCGGTGACGACCGAGACCGCCTGGGGCGGGGGCGCGCCCCCGCCCGCCCCCTGCGCCAGGGCGCCGAGCGGGGCGGTCGCAAGGACTGCCGCGGCGAGGCCGCACAGCAGCGGCCGGGCGCCGGCCGGCAGCGCGAAGGATCGCGCCGGGCGCGCGGAACATCTGGACATGGACGGTCTCCTCAGCCTCGGCCGCCGCCGCACGGCCGGCCTGCGGGCCCGGCCGACGGCGCGCCGTCATCGTCATGCGAAGCGCCCGGGACCAGGTCCCCGACGCCGGGTTCGTGCCTCGCGATCCAGGCGATCGCGGAGAGGAGCCGCGCGCGCTGCGCCGGCTCGAACTGGTGAAGGTCGAAGCGCTCGAGCGACAGCAGACCCTCGATGGCCAGAAGCGCGCACAGCGCTCCGGTGGGCGTGTCGGCGTCGCGCTCGGCGCGCGCAAACCGGTCGGCGACGTCGCGCCGGATCGGCTCGCGCAGCGCCTCGTCCGAGAACACCGCCGCCGAAAGCGACACCGCCACCGCGCGGTCGTCCTGGGGGATCGGCTCGGCGATCATCTCCAGCACCGCCTGCACCGCGCGTTCGGGACGGTCGATCAGCTCGGCCTCGCGCTGCGCGCAGCGGCCGTGCCAGTCGTCTATACGCCGCTCGATGATGGCGCGGATCAGTCCGTGCTTGGAGCCGACCGCATAGAGGACGCTGGACTTGGAAATCCCCGCCTCGTTCGCCACGGCGTCGAGCGTCAGCCGCGCCGCGCCATCCCGGCGCACCACGGTTTCGGCCGCGTCCAGAAGCGCGGTGTCTGCGATGGCTCGTTTCCGTCCCAAGGGATGTCCCGGCGCCTGATGGTTTTTCCGACCAAGCGGTTGGATATCTCGCGGATGCGGAACGGTCAACGCCGCTTTCGCGCAATTATTCGGCGCCGCGTCATGAACAGGGTTAACCGCCCGCGGGCGACGTCGCGGCCCCCTCAACGCAGATGCCCCGCCCGCGAAAGCGCGGACGGGGCGTGAGGAAGCGTCGGTCAGAGGAAGGCGCGCTCCGGGGACGGGGAGCGCCCGGGCCTCAGGGCATCGCGCCCGCAGCCTTGAGGGCGTCGAGCTTCGCGGCGTCATAGCCCAGGATGCCGGTCAGCACCGCCTCCTGGTCGCGGCCGTACTCGGGCGCGGGGCGGGCCACATGGGCCGGCGTGGCCGAGAGGGCGAAGCGGCTGGCCTCGACCGTCGCCTGGCCGATCTGGGGATGGGGCACGCGCTCCCAGTGGCCCAGGTGCTCCAGTTGCGGATCCTCGGCGAGGTCGGCGGCGTTGGCGACCGTCGAGGCCGCGACGCCCAGACCCTGCAGCGCCTGGGCCGTCGCCACCGGATCGCGCGTCGCGGTCCAAGCGCCCACGATCTCGTCGAGCTCCGCCTCGGCGGCCTTACGGCCTGCGAGCGTGGCGAAGCGGGCGTCGCTGGCGGCGCCGCCGATCTCGGCGGCCAGCGCGGTCCAGGCGGCGTCGTTCTGCGCCGCCACGGCGATCCAGCGGGGATCCTCCCCCTCCTTCGTCAGGGCGGGGTAGACGCCATGCGGCGCCATGGCGGCGTCACGGTTGCCCTCGGCCTTGGCGATGCGCCCCGTCGCGCCGTAGTCGGCGAAGGCCGAGGCCAGGAACTGCATGCCGGTCTCGGCCTGACCGAGGTCGATGTAGCAGCCCTCGCCCGAGCGCGCCCGCCAGTCGAGCGCGGCGAGCACCATCGGGATCCCGAAGCGCGGCGCGACATAGTCGGTGTAGGGGCCGAAGGGACCGGTCGGCAGCCCCTCCTCGGGACCCACCAGCCCCTGGTAGCCCGACATCGCGGCCCCGATGTTGCCAAAGCCCGCCAGCGCCTTCCAGGGCCCCGCCTGGCCCATCAGCGAGGTCGAGACCATGATGATCTTCGGGTTGATCGCCTTGAGGCTGTCGTAGTCGAGGCCCCAGCGGTTGACCTGGCCGGGGGCGAAGCTCTCGACCACCACGTCGGCCCAGGCGGCCAGCTCGCGCACCACGTCGCGGGCGTCCTCGTTCTGCAGGTCGAGCGCGAGACCCAGCTTGCCGGCGTTGCCGTTGGCGTAGCAGGCCGAGCGCTGCACGTCGTAGCCGCCGCCGTAGTAGGGGCCGATGGCGCGCGCGGTGTCGACGCGCTTGGGATGCTCGACCCGCACCACCGTGGCGCCGAAGTCGGCGAGGCTGCGCCCGATCATCGGCCCGGCCACGACCCAGGCGAGGTCCAGGACCTTGATGTCCGCGAGAGGTCCGCTCATTGCGCCGCTCCTTCCGTGATCGTCTGCCGGGCCGCGCCGCGCGCGCCCAGCCAGTCCTCGAGCGCCGCGTCGCCGCCCTCGCCCAGCGCGGGGGCGGGCGCGTCAGGGGCGAAGGCGGGGGCGGCGGTCATCGCGAAGGGGCCGGGGAGCAGGGTCTCCTGGCCCTCCGCGTCGCTCACCTTGCGGAAGAAGCCGCGGGCCGTCTCGTGCGGGCTCTTGTAGAGGCTGTCGGTGGTGGTCACCGGGGCCAGCAGCAGGCGGTTGGCGATGGCGAGCTCGACCGACTCGTCCTGGGTGATCGTGCGCAGGAAGGCGCCGACCTCCTCGCGGCAGGCCTCGAGGTCGTCGTCGTCGACCTCGTCGGCCATGATCTTCTCGTGGATGGTGGACCAGTCCCAGTCGTGGAAGCGCTCCGAGAGGGCGCCCTTCTCCTTCATCACCTTCATGAAGTTGTTGGTGAAGCGCCCGGTGGCGGGGCCCATGGCGAGATGAATCTCGAGCAGGCCGTCCTTGCCCTCCCACTTCGAGCGGGCGGTGCGCGCGCCCGAGCCCGAGAGGTCGAGCGGCTTCTTGGAGCCGGTGTAGCGCGGGCGCAGGGAGAAGTCGGGGTGGCCCACGACCGAGGCGAGGCTGCCCGAGAGCGTGGCCGAGGTCGAGGAGCGCTGCACCGAGGTCGAGACCTTCTGCCCCTCGCCCGAGGCGTGGCGGTGGAACAGCGCCACCATCGCGCCGCACACGGCGTCGGAGGCGGCGAAGTGCCAGGCCTGCGGGACCGAGATGCGCGTGGGCGTGCCGCCGGCCATGGCGGTGGGCGCCAGCGGCCCGGCCGAGGCCCAGAGCACGAGGTCGGACTCGGCCCAGTCGGCCTTGGGTCCGGTCTCGCCCCACGGCGTGATCAGCAGGTGGATGGCGCGCGGGTTGATCGCGGCGATCTCCTCGGGGCTCAGGCGGGCGGCCTCGTTGGGGCTGCGGGATTCGATGACGAAATCGGCCTTCGCGACGAGGGCCTTGAGCGTCTCGGCGTCGCCGGGGTCGTTCGGGTCCAGCGCCAGGCTGCGCTTGCCCGCGGCGTAGGCGGCCCAGTGCATCGAGCGGCCGGCCTCGTCGAAGGGGCCGACGCGGCGGCCGTCGGAGCCTTCGGGCGGCTCGATCTGCAGGACGTCGCAGCCCATCTGGGCGAGCATGCGCCCGGCGAGCAGGCCGCGGCGGTCGCTCAGGTCCAGGGCGCGATAGGGGGCGAGGAAGCCCGTGCGGCCTCCGGCGTCTTGGGTCATGCATCCTCCCGCGCCGGCGTTCAGTTGCCGGCTGAAGTTCCTTGTGGCGCGCGCTGGGCGACGCGGTCCTCGTCTGGAGCGACGAGCCGGTCCCCCGCGACGCGCAGGGTCGGCCGCGGCGAACGCGACCGGCCGTCCGGTCAGTTTGCCATGCCCCGCCGAGGGTTGCCAGAGGGGCAGGCCGCCGCGCCGGGGGG
>NZ_CAXBOD010000101.1:0-9218 GCF_963977235.1 uncultured Albimonas sp. | reverse complement strand
GACCCGCCGCAGGCGGGCTTGTCCTTGACCCCTGCGGGCGAGTCGCTCAGGCATCTTCAGCGAGAGACGGATCCGGGGAACAGGCGCGGGGGCTTGTTCTTGGGTGAGTCAGGAGCCCGCCGGAGGCTCCCGCCCCCAAAGCTCCAGGCGCCCCCCTCCCCCGCGCGCGACGCAGCCAGGCCCGCCCGCAGGGCGCCCGCAGACCCTCCCCCTCGGCGGCTCGCGCCAGGCTTGACCCGGGCGCGCCCGCGTGGCCCATGCCTCGGGTCGCCAGCGAACAGGAGCCTCCATGCGCCTCGTCTTCATGGGCACGCCCGAGTTCTCGGTCCCGATCCTGCGCGCGCTTCACGCCGCGGGGCACGAGATCGCCGCCGTCTACTGCCAGCCCCCCCGTCCCGCCGGCCGGGGCAAGAAGCCCCGCCCCTCCCCCGTGCAGGCCGCCGCGGAGGCGCTGGGGATCGAGGTTCGCCACCCCGTCTCGCTGAAGGATCCCGAGTCGCAGCAGGCCTTCGCCGCCCTGCAGGCCGAGGCCGCCGTGGTGGTCGCCTACGGCCTGATCCTGCCGCGCGCCGTGCTCGACGCCCCTCCGCTCGGCTGCTGGAACCTGCACGCCTCGCTGCTGCCCCGCTGGCGCGGCGCCGCGCCGATCCAGCGCGCGATCATGGCCGGCGACGCCGAGACCGGCGTAGGCGTGATGCGCATGGAGCCCGGGCTCGACACCGGGCCGGTGCTGGCCGAGGCCCGCACCCCCATCGCCCCCGACGACACCGCGCAGGCCCTGCACGACCGCCTGTCACGGATCGCCGCGGACCTGATCGTCGAGACCCTGCCCGCCATCGCCGCCGGCCGCCCCCCGACCCCGCAGCCCGAGGACGGCGTGCTCTACGCCGCCAAGATCGACAAGGCCGAGGCGCGGATCGACTGGACGCAGCCGGCCGAGGCGCTTGACCGCCTGGTGCGCGGCCTCTCGCCCTTCCCCGGCGCGTGGTGCGAGATCGGCGGCGAGCGGGTGAAGGTGCTGCTCGCCCGCCCCGAGCCCGCGCCGGAGCCCGAAACCGCCGCCCCCGGCGAGACGCTGGACGATGCGTTGCTGGTCGCCTGCGGCGAAGGCGCCCTGCGGCTGCTGCAGGTCCAGCGCCCCGGCCGCGGCCCGATGGAGGCGCGCGAACTGCTGCGCGGCTTCCAGGTCGCGCGCGGCGAGCGGCTCGGCTGACGGCGAGACCGCCGGCCCGAAACGACAACGCCGGCCCGCGAGGGCCGGCGTCTGTGTCCTGGATCGGCTGTCTCGCGTCAGGCGCGCGCCTCGGGTGAAGGCGCGGGCCCCGCCTTCAGGCGGCGCGGCGACGGCGGGCGGCGACGCCGAGGGCGGCGAGCGCCGCGCCCAGCATTCCCAGCGCCGGCGGCAGCGGCACGGGGGAGGCGGAGCCGGAGTCGACCGGCGCGCCGGCCGAGGGCCCCTCGATCCCGCTGCCCGGAAACGGCGTCGGCGCGCCGGCCTCGGGAGCGGTCTCGGTCACCTCGGCGAGGATCGTGTAGGCGAGACCCGCGCCGTGGGTGAAGTAGAGGCCCAGCCACAGGTCGCCCGCAAAGCTGTCGGGCAGGCTGAGGGTCACCGTGCGCTCGGTCGTGTAGTAGTCGACCTGCACCTCGGCGGCGGTCGCGCCGTCCCAGCCCCAGCGGAAGGCCTCGTCGCTCCACTTGATCGTGGCGCCGGCGGAGTAGGAATAGCCGATCCCCTCGGGCGCGACGAAGGTCAGCGTCAGCGCCTGCGCGCCGGCCGCCAGGCCCGAGAAGTGGAACAGGTCATAGTCGTTGCCCGCGCCGGTCCCCGACACGCTGGACGCGCCCGCGATCGCGGTCGGCGAAGACCAGTTGGAAGAGAACTCTCCGGCGTCGGACTCCGACACGGTCAGGGCGAAGGCCCCGGTGACCGGCAGGACCGCGAGGGCGAGCCCGGCAACAGCCGCGCGGCAGAAGCCGGCGGAACGACGCGACGCAGCGAACATGTCAGGCATTCCCAGTGATGCGACCCAGTGTCAGCCCGACTCCCCAGCCAGCTGACGTCCGCGTCATTTAGAGACGGACTCGTTTGCACGCAAGCGGTATTAACGACGATTTTGCGGCGGTGACCCAAATGCCCCTGTCGGACGGCAGGGCGGTTGCCGCGAAGCTGAAAGTCCGGACATTTTCAATAAAAAACGCAACGTTCTCAGTTGCTTTTCCGGTTCGCCCGACGCCCGCCCCGGGCGCGTCAGACCCGCCGAGCGGCCCGACGCCCCGGCCCGAAACGCCGCCGCCTCGGCGGTCTGCGTCCGAAACGACTCAACCTCGGGAATCCCCTCTGCAACCGGATCCCCGCGCGGCTCAGAGCCGGTCGATGCGGCGCAGGGCGTCGCGGCGGGCGAAGGGTTTCATCGCCCCGCCATGCTCGGCGAGGAAGGCGCGCACCCGCTCGGGATCGCGGGCCGAGAGGCTGCGCAGCCACCAGGCGACCGACTTCTGGATGAACCACTCGCGGTCGGCGACATAGTCTGCGGCCCAGGAGAGGATGCGCTCCCGACGCTCCAGATCCTCGGGCGAGGGATGGCGCAGCTTCGACCAGGGCAGCGTGAAGACCATCGCCGCGCGCCGGGTCCACATATGCTCGGCGCGGGTCCAGCCCTCGACCTCGTCGAGCCGCGAGGGATCGGCCGACAGCCGCCGGGCGCCCGCGTCGGCGACGTGGTCGGCCAGCGCCCAGCCGTCGAGCTGCGGAACCCAGGAGACGATCAGCTCCCACACCGGTGCGTCGCCCTCGGGCCCCTCGCCGCGGATGCGGGCCTGGGTCAGCAGCTTGGCGGCCGCGATCCGGGCCTCGAACACGCCCGTTTCCCACAGCGCCGAGGCGAGCGCCGCGCGGCCGGCGACGGTCGGGTCCTCGGCCCGCCAGGCGTCGGTCAGCGCGGTGATCTCGGGGACCGGGACGCCCAGCATCTCGCGCTCGGTCTTGTGATAGGCGGCGGCCTTCGCCGCCCGCTCGGGGTCGGAGAGCGCCCGCAACGCCGTCATCGCCCGCACCGGGTCGACCCGGGCGGGGGCGGCGGGATCGGCTGATCCAGGATCTGTCATCGGGTCCGCCCGGCCGGCGCGCGGGGTCAGGAGCGGCGGCTCATGATCACGTGCTGGGTCTTCTTGCCGATGGTGCGGGTGCCGTGCAGACGCCCGTCGTCGGCGATCCAGTATTCGACCACCGCCGGGCCCTTGCGGACCCGCATCTTCCCCTCGGGGCTGATGCGGCCCTTGCGGGTGAAGGCGGTGGCGTCGGGGAAGAAGCCGGGCCCGTGCGCGTCGAACATCAGCACGTTGCCCGAGGGGTCGACGTTCATCACCCACAGGTCATGACAGACCGAGCCGTCCCAGGCCCCGCCGCCCCAGGCGCCCAGAAAAGCCTTCATGTCCTCGGGCACGCCGGCGGCGGGCTTCTCGATGCGGATCGGCTGGTAGGGATCCACGGTGTAGCAGTCCGCCTGGTAGAGATTGGTCACAGGCTTGGGGGCCGGCTTCTTCTCGCCGCAGGCGACGAGGCCGAAGGCCAGCGCGCCGACAAGAGCCAGCCGCGCACAAGACGATATCATCCGATCGCTCCTGATCCGCGCGCTCCGCGGCCCCGACCGCCCACGCGCGTGTTCCGCTCGTTCCATCGAGCCGCCCGCCTGGGGACCGGCGACCTCCGGGTCTTTGCCCGTTCGCGGCAATCTACTCCACCGTGACCGATTTAGCCAAGTTCCGCGGCTGGTCCACGTCCTTTCCCAGAAACGCCGCCGCATAATAGGCCAGCAGCTGCGCGGGAACCGCATAGACGATCGGCGCGATGAAGGGATCGCAGTCGGGCATCACGACCACGCGAGCGGCGCCCTCGGCCGCCGTCTGCGCGCCGATGGCGTCGGTGAACAGGATCACCCGGCCGCCGCGGGCCATCACCTCCTGCATGTTCGACACGGTCTTGTCGAACAGCGCGTCGCGCGGGGCCAGCACCACCACCGGCACCGTCGAATCGACCAGCGCGATGGGCCCGTGCTTGAGCTCGCCCGAGGCATAGCCCTCGGCATGGATGTAGCTGATTTCCTTCAGCTTCAGCGCGCCTTCGAGGGCCAGCGGATAGAACGGGCCGCGGCCCAGGTAGAGCACGTCGCGCGCCTCGGCCATCTCGCGCGCGGCGGCCTCGATCTCGGGCGCCGCGGCGATCGCCTCGGCCAGGTGGCGCGGGGTCTCGGAGAGCACGCGCACCAGGCGTTTCTCCTCCTCCGGGCTCAGGTGGCCGCGCTGACGGGCCGCGAGGATCGCGAGCGTGGCCAGCGTCACCAGCTGCGAGGTGAAGGCTTTCGTGGACGCGACCCCGATCTCGGGCCCCGCCAGGATCGGCAGCACCACCCCGGATTCGCGCGCGATGGTCGAGGTGGTGACGTTGACCACCGAGACGACGTGACCCACCTGCGGCGCGGCGTGGCGCAGGGCCGCGAGCGTGTCGGCCGTCTCGCCCGACTGGGAGACGAACACCGCCACGTCGCGCTTCGACAGCGGCGGCTCGCGGTAGCGGAACTCGGAGGCCACGTCGATCTCGACCGGCAGGCGGGCCAGCTTCTCGAACCAGTATTTGGCGATATGGCAGGCGTAATGCGCCGTGCCGCAGGCGACCAGCACGATCCGGTCGGCCTGCGCGAAGTCCACCGCCTCGGCCTCGGAGCGGATCATCCCGCTCTCGTTGTCGACATAGTGGGCGAGCGCATAGGCCGAGACCGTGGGCTGCTCGTTCACTTCCTTGAGCATGAAGTGCTTGTAGCCGGCCTTGTCGACCAGCACCGAGGAGACCTCGATGATCTGCACCGGCCGCGTCGCCGGGGCGCCCGAGGCGTCGTGCACCTGCGCGCCCGCCCTCGTGACCACGGCGAGGTCGCCCTCCTCCAGATAGGCGATCCGGTTGGTCATCGGCGCCAGCGCCAGCGCGTCGGAGCCCACGAACATCTCCCCCTCGCCATAGCCGATGGCAAGCGGGGAGCCCCGCCGCGCCGCGACGATCAGGTCGTCCTCGCCCTCGAACAGGAACGCGAGCGCAAAGGCCCCCTCGAGCTTCGCGAGCGTCGCCGCGGCCGCGTCGGTCGGCGCGAGCTGGCGGTCAAGGAACGACTGGCAGAGGTGGACGATGGTCTCGGTGTCGGTCTGGGTGACGAAGGAATGGCCCTCGGCCTTCAGCTGCTCGCGCAGTTCGCGGAAGTTCTCGATGATGCCGTTGTGGACCACCGCGACGCGCGCCGAGGCGTGGGGATGGGCGTTGAGCGTGGTGGCCGCGCCGTGGGTGGCCCAGCGGGTGTGGCCGATGCCGACCGACCCCGCGATGGGCGCGCTTTCCAGCAGCCTCGCCAGCTCCGAGAGCTTGCCGGTCGCGCGGCGGCGATCCAGCCGGCCGTCCTGAACGGTGGCGATCCCGGCGCTGTCGTAGCCGCGGTATTCCAGGCGCTTCAGCGCGTCGAGCAGGATCGGAGCCGCCTCGCGCCCCTTGCCCAGGATTCCGACGATGCCGCACATGCGCGGTCCCCTTTCTTCTGTCCCGCGCCCGCCGACCCCTCGGCGGGCGCGCCGTCTCAGGTTTTCGAGCGGGTCGCCTTTTCGGCCGCCAGCCGCTCGCGCAGGCGGGCGGCGGCGCCGGGGCGCACCTCCTGCCGGCCGCGAGCCACGGCCAGCGCCTGGGCCGGCACATCCTCGACCACCACCGAGCCTGCGCCGACCGAGGCGCCCTCGCCCACCGACACCGGCGCCACCAGCGCGGTGTTCGAGCCGATGAACGCGTCCGCCCCGATCGAGGTGCGGTGCTTCATGAAGCCGTCGTAGTTGCAGGTGATCGTGCCCGCCCCGACGTTGGCCCGCGCGCCGATGTCGGCGTCCCCGATATAGGTCAGGTGGTTGGCCTTGGCCCCCTCGCCGAGGGTTGCGTTCTTCACCTCGACGAAGTTGCCGACATGGGCCTGCGCCCCGATCTGCGCGCCCGGGCGGAGACGGGCAAAGGGGCCGACCACGGCGCCCGAGGCGATCGCGCAGCCCTCGAGATGGCAGAAGGCCTTGATCTCGACCCCGCTCTCGATGCGCACGCCGGGGCCGAACACCACGTTGGGGGCGAGGCTGACGTCAGGCGCGATCTGGGTGTCGAAGGCGAAGAACACCGTCTCGGGCGCGGTCAGGGTCACGCCCCGCTCCATCGCCTCGGCGCGCATCCGGGACTGGAAGGCGGCCTCGGCGGCGGCGAGGTCGCTGCGGGAGTTCACGCCAAGCGTCTCGGCCTCCGGGCACTCCACCGCGGCGGCGGCGGCGCCGTCCGCGCGGGCGATGGCCACGAGGTCGGTCAGGTAGAACTCCCCCTTGGCGTTGTCGTCGGAGACGCGGTCGAGCCAGGTCCACAGCCGCGCGGAGTCGATGCACATCACGCCCGAGTTGCAGAAGTCGATCGCGAGCTGTTCGGGCGTCGCCTCCCTGGCCTCGACGATGGCGGTCAGCTCGCCGCCCTCGACGATCAGCCGGCCGTAGGGCGCGGGGTCCGCGGCCCGGAAGCCCAGCACCACCACCGCGGCGCCGTCCGCCCGCGCCGCGGACATCGACGCCAGGCTCTCGGGCCGCACCAGGGGGGTGTCGCCATAGAGGACCAGCACGTCCCCCTCGAACCCCGCAAGCGCCTCGCGCGCCTGCAGGGCGGCGTGGGCGGTGCCCAGGCGGTCGCGCTGCGGGACGTCGATGGCGTCGGGGCGCAGGGCGCGGGCCGCCTCGCCCACCGCCGGCGCCTCGGGGGAGGTGACGACGACCACCCGCGCGGGGCTCAGCGCCTGGGCGGCGCGCAGCACATGGGCCAGCATCGGCGCGCCGCCCACCGGGTGCAGCACCTTGGGCAGGGCCGAGCGCATGCGCGTGCCCTGCCCGGCGGCGAGGACGACGACGGCGACGGGCCGGGGGGCCGCGGGTCGGGCGGAGGAGGCGTCTGGACGGTTCATGACGCAGCATTTACCACCGCGCGAGGCGGCGAGGAAACGGCGAGGCGGGTCATATGTTGTTGCATTGCATTTCGGCCGCGGCGCCTCTGGGCCCGAGGGGCCGCGCATGACCCGCGGGGCGCTGTTCGACCTTGACGGCACGCTGGCCGACACCTCCGGCGACCTGGTGGCCGCGGCGAACGTCACGCTGGCGGGGGGCGGCCTCTCGGGGCGGCTGGATCCGGCCTCCGACGCCGGGCTCTCGGGCAAGGGCGGGCGGGCGATGCTGCGCGCGGGCCTCGCCCGCTCCGGCGTCCCGGCGGCCGAGGTCGAGCCGTGGGTGGAGGCCGCCCTCCCCCGGTTCCTGACCGAATACGAGGCCGCCATCGCCGTCCACTCCCACCTGTTCGAGGGGGTCGAGGCCGCGCTCGAGGCCCTGTCCGCGGCCGGCTGGCGTCTGGCGGTGTGCACCAACAAGCCCGAGGGCCTGGCGCGCCTGCTGCTGGCCGAGCTCGGCGTGCTGGACCGGTTCGCGGCGCTGGTCGGCGCCGACACGCTGCCGGTGCGCAAGCCCGACCCCCGCCCGGTCTGGGCCGCGGCCGAGCGCGCCGGCGCCGCGCGCGACCGCTCGGTGATGGTGGGCGACACGGTGACCGACCGCGAGGCCGCCCGCGCCGCCGGCCTGCCCTGCATCCTGATGGACATGGGCGTCTCGGCCGACGCGGTCGCCGAGCTGGAGGCGGAGGTCGTCCTCGCCCGCTACGCCGACCTCCCCGCCGCGCTCGAGCGCCTGCGCCCCCCCGCCTGAGGGCGCCGGCCCGCGCCCCCGCGCCCCCCCCCTGCCGCAAGGGCGGGCCTCGCGGACGACGATTCCCCCCGCGACCCCTCTTGACCCGCCCCCGGGCGCCCGCTAATAGCAGCGCCGGTCAGGGCGGTTAGCTCAGTTGGTAGAGCACAGTGTTCACATCGCTGGGGTCACTGGTTCGAATCCAGTACCGCCCACCACGCAGCCCTTCTCGAAACCGCCGATCCTGCGTCGCTTCGGAAGTACGCGACATTTTCAAGGGTTAGCGGCGTGTCGCGCCGAGAGAACTTCACGAGAGCACCGGAACCGGAGCGAAAACGCCCCTTGAAGGGGCGTTTGCTCTGCGGCCGAGTTTCAGGTGAGGTCTTGAGGCAAGGGTCGCGCCGCGCGGCAGGTCAGATCCGGCGAGGCTCGAAGCCGAGGACGCGGCGCTGCTCGGTCCAGTCGAGCGGCAGATCCGGCAGCCGCCTCAGCGCCCCGGCGGTCAACGTTGCCGGCTGCCCCCCATTCAGGATCGCCTCGGAGATGTCCGGCGCCAGGAAGGCCAGCGGGAGGATGCGGCTGACCGATCCCTTCCGCCCGCCCTCCCGCCGCTCGATTTCGCCGACCGATGCGGCGGCGCCCGCGAGCAGCTCGCCCGCCCATCGCCGCGCATCGGCGACCAGCGCGATCCGCGCCGCATCCGGCTTCCGCTCGCGACGGTGGAGCCCGATCACGATGGGCTTCGCCCGACCGGCCTGCCGAGTGCGGAGCAGCGCCTCGATGCGAATCGATTCGCCCGGCGCATCGGGATCCGCCTCGCCCCTGAGAAGCGCTGGTCTGATTATGATCGCCAAAGTCTCGCGGCCCAACTCGATTCGCTCCACCAGGTCGATCAGCGACGCGATGCGATCATCCGTTTCGGCGGAGAGGGAGGCGGCGTGATTCAGCGCGTCCGTGATGCGCGCCGGCGGGACGCCGGCCTGATGCAGGTCCGCGGCGAGATGATCTTCGTCGCCGAGATGGGCTTTGAGGGTGCGCCCGACGAAACTCTCCAGCTCCTCCGCCGGCATCCGCATCGCCGGCGCGTCGCCGTCCGGCTGGGAGGAGTAGTACCAGTACCGCTTGCGCACGACGCCCTGCCCGGCCTTCACCGAGCGCGATGCATGGGTCGGCTTCATCGCGCGACCCCGCGCATCGAACAGCAGCCCGTCGAGCGGCCGCGCCGATAAGCGAGCCGAGCCGGATCGCTTGCCGCCGCCGTTGTCGTCGAGCGCTCGCTGCACTGCGTCCCAAGTGTCGCCGTCCAAGATCGCTTCGTGCATTCCCGGATGCCGTTCGCCCTTGAGCCGCGTCTCGCCGATGTAGACCGGGTTGCGCAGGAGTTCGTAGAGCACCCCCCGCGAGAGCGGCTTGCCGCCCGAGCCGTTCGCCCGCCGCTT
>NZ_CAXBOD010000100.1:0-9700 GCF_963977235.1 uncultured Albimonas sp. | reverse complement strand
GGTCGACGTGCCCGATCGTCCCGATGTTCACGTGCGGCTTGTTGCGCTCGAACTTGGCCTTGGCCATGGCTTTTCTCCGTCAATTCGCAGCCAGCGCGGGATCCCCGATGGGATCCCGGCGGCGGTTGATGCTGATCAGGCGTATTTCGCCTGGATCTCCTGGCTGATGTTCGACGGCACCGGCTCGTAGTGGTCGAACTGCATGGTGAACTGCGCGCGGCCCGAGGACATCGAGCGCAGGTTGTTGATGTAGCCGAACATGTTGGCCAGCGGCACGAAGGCGGCGATCGCCACCGCGTTGCCGCGGCTGTCCTGCCCGGTCACCTGGCCCCGACGCGAGGTCAGATCGCCGATGATGCCGCCGGTGTACTCCTCCGGCGTGATCACCTCGACCTTCATCACCGGCTCGAGCAGCTTCGCGCCGGCCTTGCGCAGACCCTCGCGCATCGCCGCGCGAGAGGCGATCTCGAAGGCCAGGACCGAGGAGTCGACGTCGTGGAAGGCGCCGTCGATCAGCTCGACCTTGAAGTCGATCACCGGGAAGCCGGCCAGCGGACCGGAGTCCATCACCGACTTCACGCCCTTCTCGACGCCCGGGATGTACTCCCGCGGGATCGAGCCGCCGACGATCTTGGACTCGAAGCTGTAGCCCTCGCCCGGCTCGGTCGGTTTGATGACCATCTTCACGCGCGCGAACTGGCCCGAACCGCCGGACTGCTTCTTGTGCGTGTAGTCGATCTCGGCGTCGTGCGAGATCGTCTCGCGATAGGCCACCTGCGGGGCGCCGATGTTCGCCTCGACCTTGAACTCCCGCTTCAGGCGGTCGACCAGGATGTCGAGGTGAAGCTCGCCCATGCCCTTCATGATGGTCTGACCGGACTCGATGTCGGTCGAGACCTGGAAGGAGGGATCCTCGGCCGCCAGACGCTGCAGACCCTGAGACATCTTCTCCTGGTCGGCCTTGGTCTTGGGCTCGATGGCCAGCTCGATCACCGGATCGGGGAAGGTCATCGTCTCCATCACCACCGGCTTGGAGATGTCGCAGAGCGTGTCGCCCGTGGTCGTCTCCTTGAGGCCGGCCAGCGCGATGATGTCGCCCGAGCCCGCCCAGTCAATCTCCTCGCGGTTGTTCGAGTGCATCATCATCATGCGGCCGACGCGCTCTTTCCGACCCTTGGTCGAGTTGAGCACGGAGTCGCCCTTGGAGATGATGCCCGAGTAGACGCGGGTGAAGGTCAGCGAGCCCACGAACGGGTCGTTCATGATCTTGAAGGCCAGGCCCGAGAATGGCTCGGAGTCGTTGGCGTGACGCGCGATGTTGCGGGTCTCGGTCTCGTCGTCGGGCAGGAAGCCCATGTACGGCGGGACGTCGAGGGGGCCCGGCAGGAAGTCGATCACGGCGTTCAGCATCGGCTGCACGCCCTTGTTCTTGAAGGCCGAGCCGCACAGCACCGGGACGAACGCCATCTCGAGCGTGCCCTTGCGGATCAGGCGACGCAGGGTCGCCTGATCGGGCTCCTCGCCCTCCAGGTACTTCTCCATGACCTCGTCGTCCATCTCGACGGCGAGCTCGATCATCTCGGCGCGCATCTCCTCGGCCTTGTCCTTGAGCTCGTCACGGATCTCCGTGACGTCCCAGGACGCGCCGAGGTCTTCGCCCTTCCAGGCCCACTCCTTCATGGTGATCAGATCGACGTGACCCTCGAGCTCGGTCTCCGAGCCGATGGGGCACTGGATCGGCAGCGGCTGGGCGCCGGTGCGGTCCTTGATCATGTGCACGCAGTTGAAGAAGTCGGCGCCGATCTTGTCCATCTTGTTGACGAACACGATCCGCGGGACCTTGTAGCGGTCGGCCTGACGCCAGACGGTCTCGGTCTGGGGCTCGACGCCGGCGTTGGCGTCCAGCACGCACACCGCGCCGTCGAGGACGGCGAGCGAACGCTCGACCTCGATGGTGAAGTCGACGTGGCCGGGGGTGTCGATGATGTTGAACCGGAACCGGGCCTCGTCGGGCGTGTCGCCGTAGATGCCGGTCGGGTTCTTGCCATCCTCGGTGCGGAACCAGAACGTCGTGGTCGCCGCGGAGGTGATGGTGATCCCGCGCTCCTGCTCCTGCTCCATCCAGTCCATCGTCGCGGCGCCGTCATGGACTTCGCCGAGCTTGTGGGACTTGCCGGTGTAGTAAAGGATGCGCTCGGTCGTCGTCGTCTTGCCGGCGTCGATATGCGCCATGATCCCGAAGTTACGGTAGCGCTCGAGCGAATATTCGCGGGCCATCGGTCTCGTCCTTGGGTCCGAGGAGGTGCGTAGGGAGTCGAGCGCCCCCGACCGGTGTCGGGGGCGTCCTGCAGTCTGTTACCAGCGGTAGTGGCTGAACGCCTTGTTGGCGTCGGCCATCTTGTGGGTGTCTTCCCGCTTCTTCACGGCCGTGCCGCGGCCCTGGCAGGCGTCCATGAGCTCCGAGGCGAGACGCTCTTCCATCGTGTTCTCGTTGCGCTTGCGCGACGAGTCGATGAGCCAGCGGATCGCCAGGGCCTCGCGGCGCTCGGGCCGGACCTCGACGGGGACCTGGTAGGTCGCGCCGCCGACACGGCGGGAGCGGACCTCGACCGAGGGCTTCACGTTGTCCAGGGCCTCGTGGAAGGCCTCGACCGGCTCGCGGCGGAGGCGGGTCTCAACCCGCTCCAGCGCGCCGTAGACGATGCCCTCCGCGACGGACTTCTTGCCGTCGTACATGAGGTTGTTCATGAACTTCGTGAGGATCTTGTCGCCATACTTGGCGTCGGGCAGGATCTCACGTTTCTCCGCGCGGTGACGTCGCGACATCTCTCAATTCCTCACTTAGGCCGCTTGGCGCCGTATTTGGAGCGGCGCTGCTTGCGGTCCTTCACGCCCTGCGTGTCGAGCACGCCGCGCAGGATGTGGTAGCGCACGCCGGGAAGATCCTTCACACGACCGCCGCGGATCAGCACCACAGAGTGCTCCTGGAGGTTGTGCCCCTCGCCGGGGATGTAGGAAATCACCTCGAACCCGTTGGTGAGACGAACCTTGGCGACCTTGCGGAGCGCGGAGTTCGGCTTCTTCGGGGTGGTGGTGTAGACGCGCGTGCAGACGCCCCGCTTCTGCGGGCAGGCCTGCAGGTGCATCGCCTTCTGGCGTTTGACTTTCGGCTGCCGGGGGTTCCGGATCAGCTGCTGAATGGTCGGCATCAGGCCCGAACCCTCTCGCTGCTTCCTTCGTACGCGCCGCGGCCCCCATGGCTCGACGACGCAAAAACTTTTTCTCGCGAATCGCGGGCTTCCGCGAATGCGCGAAACACCGCGACGCCCCGTATCCGGGTCGCCTGCGGCGCTTTGCAGAGGATCGGGGCGCCTCTAGAGGGCCCGGATCATGACCGTTAGTGGTCGGCTTCCCCCCGGAACGCGGCGACTCGCCGTGCCGGAAGTGCGCGGAACCTACGCAGGGTCCCCGGTGGTGTCAACTCTCGCCGGGCGTGGGGAGAGAAAGCAGTTCGCCGCCGTGGACGGGGCCAGACAATCCGCAGAATCCGCGCGCGATATCAATCGCTTCGCGGGCGGTCCCGACAGGGGGGACGTTGTCGCACGCGAGGCGCGCGGCCCGGGCGCGGCGCGCCGCCGGCGGAGGCGGCCGCAAGCCGGCCGCCTCGGTCCCCGTCGCCCCGTCCTGGCGCGGCCGGGGGCGCGCCGGGGCCGGGAACGTCGAGGTCGGCGCGGCCCCCGCGAGAATCGGGCGCCGCGGCCGGTTCGCGGCGGTCGGTCCCTGCAGCGGCGAGCTCTCGCCCTGCCGGGACCGGCGCGCGAGGCCCTGCCTTGAGCCTCACTCCTCGGGTTCGGCCGCGTTCTCATAGAGCTCGCGCGCCGCCCCGGCCAGGGCGTCGTCGATCAGGGCGAGCGCGATGGCCAGGCGATGCGCCAGCTCGGGGCGCCCGCGGCCGAAATGAGCGCAGCGGGCCAGCGCCTCGAGCGCGGCCAGCGCCTTGGCCGCTTCACGCTCCACCAGCCCGCCCTCGACGGCGACTGGGGCTTCCGTGCCGGCGTGCCAGCCCAATGTGGACGCCGGCTCCCTGCGGTCTTCGTTCTTCGTTTCATGGCATTCCGACGCGTTCCCACTCTCCGGGCTCGTCGCTCTCGCCTCGCGGGTGCGTTGCAGGCCAGCCCCGCCAAGGCGAGGATCGTCATACGCGTGAGTCATGCCATTCCCGTGTCGCTGGTGATCATTCGTCCTATTCATGTCAGTGAAATAACGTTTTTCCCGCAACGAACCTTGATCCAGCGCAAGTCGAACGCACTAATTCGTCCCACAACGAAACGATCCGCGAGCCCAATGGCCGTCAATCGCCGGCGAGCGAGGGGGAATGTCGACCCTGCGGCGCCAAATTGGAAAGGCCCGCCCCCGATTCTGGGGGCGGGCCTTGATGTCATCAGATCTGCGTGCGGACGCGCCGCGATCAGGTCAGGTCGTCCGTCCCGTCGGGAGCGGCCTCGATGATGTCCATCGAGGCGCCGCCGGAGCCGGTCTCGACCTCCATCTCGGCGCCCATCTCGACCGCCGCGGCGGCGGCTTCCGCCTCCTTGGCCGCGATGATCTTGGCGTCGCGATCGGCGGCGACCTTCTTCACCCGCGCGGTGGCCCCGCCGGTGCCGGCCGGGATCAGACGGCCGACGATGACGTTCTCCTTCAGGCCCACCAGCTTGTCGCGCTTGCCCTGCACCGCGGCCTCGGTCAGCACCCGGGTCGTCTCCTGGAAGGAGGCGGCCGAGATGAAGGACCGGGTCGAGAGCGAGGCCTTGGTGATGCCCAGCAGCACCGGCTCGCCGGTGGCGGGCTTGCGCTTGGCGGCTTCGGCCTTGGCGTTCATCTCGTCGAACTCGACGCGATCGACCTGCTCGCCGGCGAGGAAAGTGGTCTCGCCGCCGTCCAGGATCTCGATCTTCTGCAGCATCTGGCGAACGATCACCTCGATGTGCTTGTCGTTGATCTTCACGCCCTGCAGTCGGTAGACGTCCTGCACCTCGTTGACCAGGTAGTCGGCCAGCGCCTCGATCCCCAGGATCCGCAGGATGTCATGCGGGGCCGGGTGACCGTCCAGCAGGTACTCGCCCTTCTGGATGAAATCGCCCTCCTGGACGCCGATGTGCTTGCCCTTGGGCACGAGATACTCGACGGGGTCGAGGCTCTCGTCCGCGGGCTCGATGGTGATCCGCCGCTTGTTCTTGTAGTCGCGGCCGAACTTCACCGTGCCGTCCACCTCGGCGATCACCGCGTGATCCTTCGGACGCCGGGCCTCGAACAGCTCGGCCACCCGCGGCAGACCGCCGGTGATGTCCTTGGTCTTGGCGCCTTCGCGCGGGATACGCGCCAGCACGTCGCCCACCCGGATGTCCTGGCCGTCCTCGATCGAGAGGATCGCGTCCATCGACATCGGATAGTGCGCCGGGTTGCCGTTCTCGAGCCGCACCGGCTCCCCGGTCTCGGGGTTCAGCACCAGGATCTCGGGCTTCAGCTCGTTCCCCTTGGGGGCCGAGCGCCAGTCGATCACGATGCGCTGGGAGATGCCCGTCGCATCGTCGGTCACCTCGCGCACCGAGACGCCGAGGTTGAGGTCGACGAACCGCGCGCGGCCCGCCTTCTCGGCGATGATCGGCAGGGTGTAGGGGTCCCACTCGGCCAGCTTCTGACCGCGCGAGATCCGGTCCCCCTCGCCCACCAGCAGGCGGGCGCCGTAGGGCAGCTTGAAGGTCGCCCGCTCGATCGGGACCGCGCCGCGGGTGTCCATGACCGCCAGCACCATGTTGCGGCCGAGCACGACGATGTGCCCGTCCTGGTCGGTGATCAGGTTGCGGTTGCGGAACTCGAGCGTGCCCTCGTGGGAAGACTCCATGAAGGAGTTGTCGGCCACGTTCGCCGCGCCGCCGATGTGGAAGGTCCGCATCGTCAGCTGGGTGCCGGGCTCGCCGATCGACTGGGCCGCGATGATGCCCACCGCCTCGCCCTCGTTCACCTGCGTGCCGCGGGCCAGGTCGCGCCCGTAGCACTGCACGCAGACGCCGTCCTGCAGCTCGCAGGTCAGGGGCGAGCGGATGTGCACCGTCTGCACGCCGGCCTCTTCGATGGCGTCGGCGTGGTGCTCCTCGATCATCGTGCCGGCGGGGTGGATCACCTCGCCAGAGACCGGCTCGACCACGTCATCCACGGGCACGCGGCCCAGGATGCGCTCGGCGAGCGAGGCAATGGTCTCGCCGCCGTCGATCACCGCCGAGGCCTGGATGCCCTTGTCGGTGCCGCAGTCGAACTCGCGCACGATGCAGTCCTGGGCCACGTCGACGAGACGACGGGTCAGGTAGCCCGAGTTGGCGGTCTTCAGCGCGGTGTCGGCCAGACCCTTGCGGGCGCCGTGGGTCGAGTTGAAGTACTCGAGCACGGTCAGGCCTTCCTTGAAGTTCGAGGTGATCGGCGTCTCGATGATCTCGCCCGAGGGCTTGGCCATCAGGCCGCGCATGGCCGCCAGCTGACGCATCTGGGTGGGCGAGCCGCGGGCGCCCGAGTGGGACATCATGTAGATCGAGTTGGGCTCGAGCTCCATGCCCGCGTCATCGGTCTTCACCGCCTGGATCTCGGCCATCATCTCGGCCGCGACGCGGTCGGTGCACTTGGCCCAGGTGTCGACCACCTTGTTGTACTTCTCGCCCTGGGTGATCAGGCCGTCGAGGTACTGCTGCTCGAACTCCTTCACCAGCTCGCGCGTCTCGTTGACGATCGGCCACTTGGTGTCGGGGATGACCATGTCGTCCTTGCCGAACGAGATGCCGGCCTTGAACGCCTCAGTGAAGCCCAGCGACATGATCCGGTCGCAGAAGATCACCGATTCCTTCTGACCGCAGTGGCGGTAGACGGTGTCGATGACCTCGCCGACCTCCTTCTTGCGCAGAAGGCGGTTCACGAGATCGAACGGCGTCTTGGTGTTCATCGGCAGCAGCCGGCCCAGGCGCAGGCGGCCCGGGGTCGTCTCGAACCGCTTGACCTCTTCCTCGCCCGTCTCGGGGTCGATCTGGCGGACGCGGGCCTGGATCTTGGTGTGCATCTGCACGACCCCGGCCTGCAGCGCATGCTCGACCTCGTCGATCGAGCCGAAGATCATGCCCTGCCCGGGCAGCCCCTCACGCGCGATCGAGATGTAGTAGAGGCCGAGGATCATGTCCTGCGAGGGCACGATGATCGGCTTGCCGTTGGCGGGCGACAGAACGTTGTTCGTCGACATCATCAGCACGCGCGCTTCCAGCTGAGCCTCGAGGCTCAGGGGAACGTGCACGGCCATCTGGTCGCCGTCGAAGTCCGCGTTGAAGGCCGAGCAGACCAGCGGGTGAAGCTGGATCGCCTTGCCCTCGATCAGCACCGGCTCGAACGCCTGGATGCCCAGACGGTGCAGGGTCGGCGCGCGGTTCAGAAGCACGGGGTGCTCGCGGATCACCTCGTCGAGGATGTCCCAGACCTCGGGACGCTCCTTCTCGACCAGCTTCTTGGCCTGCTTGACGGTCGAGGACAGGCCCTTGGCGTCGAGGCGCGCGTAGATGAAGGGCTTGAAGAGCTCGAGCGCCATCTTCTTGGGAAGGCCGCACTGGTGCAGCTTCAGCTCCGGCCCGGTCACGATCACCGAGCGGCCCGAGAAGTCGACGCGCTTGCCGAGCAGGTTCTGACGGAACCGGCCCTGCTTGCCCTTGAGCATGTCGGCGAGCGACTTCAGCGGGCGCTTGTTGGCGCCCGTGATCACCCGGCCGCGGCGGCCGTTGTCAAACAGCGCGTCGACCGACTCCTGCAGCATCCGCTTCTCGTTGCGGATGATGATGTCGGGCGCGCGCAGCTCGATCAGACGCTTCAGGCGGTTGTTGCGGTTGATGACCCGGCGATAGAGGTCGTTGAGGTCCGAGGTCGCGAAGCGGCCGCCGTCCAGCGGCACCAGCGGGCGCAGCTCGGGCGGGATCACCGGAACCACGGTCATCACCATCCACTCGGGACGGTTCTTGGACTCGATGAAGTTCTCGACCAGCTTCAGCCGCTTGATGATCTTCTTGGGCTTCAGCTCGCCGGTGGCCTCGGCGAGGTCCACGCGCAGCTGCTCGGCCTCGCGGTCGAGGTCGATCTCGGCCAGCATCTCACGGATGGCCTCGGCGCCGATGCCGGCGCGGAAGGCGTCCTCGCCGTACTGGTCCTGCGCGTCGAGGTAGTCCTCCTCCGACATCAGCTGGCCGTGCTTGAGGTCGGTCAGGCCCGGCTCGATGACGACGTAGTTCTCGAAGTAGAGGATCCGCTCGAGGTCGCGCAGCGTCATGTCCAGCATCAGGCCGATGCGCGAGGGCAGCGACTTGAGGAACCAGATGTGGGCGACGGGCGAGGCGAGCTCGATGTGGCCCATCCGCTCGCGGCGGACCTTCTGGAGGGTGACCTCCACGCCGCACTTCTCGCAGGTGATCCCGCGATACTTCATGCGCTTGTACTTGCCGCACAGGCACTCGTAGTCCTTGATCGGACCGAAAATGCGCGCGCAGAACAGACCGTCCCGCTCCGGCTTGAACGTGCGGTAGTTGATCGTCTCAGGCTTTTTGATCTCGCCGAAGGACCACGAAAGGATCCGCTCGGGCGAGGCCAGGGTGATCTTGATCTCGTCGAAGGTGCGGGGGGCCTGCACCGGCGCGAAGACGTTGGAGACTTCCTGGTTCATAAGTCAGCTCCCATAGAGCTTGAATTCAAGTAGCGGCCCGGTCGGCGCGGCAGGGGTCGCCCCCGCCGCGCCGGTCATCCGGATCGCGCTTACTCGGAGCCTTCGCTGTCGAGCAGCTCCATGTTCAGGCCAAGCGAGCGGATCTCCTTGACCAGAACGTTGAAGCTCTCGGGCACGCCGGCCTCGAAGTCGTCCTCGCCCTTGACGATGGACTCGTAGACCTTGGTGCGCCCGGCCACGTCGTCGGACTTGACCGTCAGCATCTCCTGCAGCGTGTAGGCCGCGCCGTAGGCCTCGAGCGCCCAGACCTCCATCTCGCCGAACCGCTGGCCGCCGAACTGGGCCTTGCCGCCCAGGGGCTGCTGCGTGACGAGGGAGTACGGGCCCGTCGAACGCGCGTGGATCTTGTCGTCCACCAGGTGGTGCAGCTTGAGCAGGTACTTCACGCCCACGGTGACCGGACGCGCGAACGCCTCGCCGGTGCGGCCGTCGTAGAGGGTCGACTGACCCGAGACGTGGAAGCCCGCCCGCTCCAGCGCGTCGTTGACGTCCGGCTCCTTGGCGCCGTCGAAGACCGGGGTGCCGATGGGAACGCCCGCGCGGACGTTCTCTGCGGCCTCCAGGATCTCGTCCTGGGTCATGTGCGACGTCTCGGCGTCGTAGACCTCGTCCGAGTAGGCGTGGCGCATCTTGGCCTCGACGGCCGCGAACTCGCCCGAACGCTTGTAGTTGTCCAGCGCCTCGCCGATCTGGGCGCCCAGACCGCGCGCGGCCCAGCCCATATGCGTCTCGAGGATCTGTCCGACGTTCATGCGCGAGGGCACGCCGAGCGGGTTGAGCACGAAGTCCACCGGAGTGCCGTCCTCGAGGAAGGGCATGTCCTCCTCGGGAACCACGCGGGAGATGACGCCCTTGTTGCCGTGACGGCCGGCCATCTTGTCGCCCGGCTGCAGCTTGCGCTTC
>NZ_CAXBOD010000099.1:0-10249 GCF_963977235.1 uncultured Albimonas sp. | reverse complement strand
GGGCGAGTCGCTCTGATCGGCATCCGCGAGAGACGGCTCCGGAGAACAGGCGCTTTGCGGGTCCCGGCAGGCGTTGCGCCGGGCGCCTGGAGGGATCGGCGGCGGCCTTGGGGGCTGGGGAGAGAGGCGAGAGCGTGGGCCTCGCGAGGGGGGGCGGGCTTGTCGCGTCGCCGGCCTCGCGGACGGGAGGGGCCCTTGGGGCGAGCCGATGGCGCGCGCCGTCGGGGCCGCCCGGGACGCGGTGCGGCCGGGGGCGGAGGGGCGGCAGGGACGCGCGGCGCGGGGAGGACCGACGCGGGCAGGGCGGCGGCTCAGTCCTCGGGGTGGCTGGGGGCCTTGCCGGAGGGGGCGAGATAGGGGCGGGTGACGTCCTCGACCCGGATCTCGAGCGCCTCGACCTGAAGCGCGATCTCGCCGTCGCCGGCAAGCAGGATGCGCAATTGGCCGGAGGGGTCCTCGGGGTCGGGAGAGGGCGCGAACTCCATCCGCAGCACCGCCAGCACCTGCTCGCGGTCGGTCGGCGAGAGGCCGGCGGACTTCACCGAGCCGACGTTCTCGACCAGCACCACGCAGCGCACCCGCTCATAGGGGCGGCCGGCGCGCTCGGCGCGGGCGCGGTCCTCCCAGCGGAAGCGGTTGAGGAACAGCGCGAAACGTCGCTTGCGGCGCATCCAGGCGAGATCTCCCGACACGCCCGCGGCGTCCTGGAGAAGGGCGGAGACCACCTCGAGATCCTCGGGGCTCTCGGCCCTGAGGCGGATCGGCCGGTCGGCGGCATCCTCGAAACGCGCGTCGCTCATGACTTCCCCGTGTCTGCCTGGCGGCCGATGGCCGGCGCCCCCGCTCGCCTGCCCAGATAGGTGACAGGGGGCGGGAGTGGCAAGGGCGAGGGCGGAGACGGGGCGCCGGCGGGGCGTGTGGAGGATGCTCCCGATCTCGCGGAGACCCGGCGCGCGGGGGCTCTGCCGAACCCTCTCTCGCCGATCCAGGCCTTAGCGACTCGCCCGCTGGGGCGACGGCCAGGCCCGCTGCGGGCGGCGCGCGGCGCGATCCCCGCCGCCTTCGGACGACTCGCTGTTTGCGGCATCGGCGAGAGACGGCTCGGGCGACCCGGCGCCTGGCGGGGGGGCGGGCTCAGTCGCGCAGGCGGCGGATGTCGGCGCCGCAGGCCGAGAGCTTCTCCTCCAGGCGCTCGTAGCCGCGATCGAGGTGGTAGATGCGGCCGACCACCGTCTCGCCCTCGGCCGCGAGGCCTGCGAGCACCAGCGAGACCGAGGCGCGCAGGTCGGTCGCCATCACCGGCGCGCCCTTCAGCGCCGGGACCCCGCGGATCCTGGCCACGCCGCCGTGGACCTCGATGCGCGCGCCCATGCGCTGCAGCTCGGGCGCATGCATGAAACGGTTCTCGAAGATCCGTTCCTCGAGCACGCTTTCCCCATCGGCGAGCGTCAGCAGGGCCATCAGCTGGGCCTGGAGGTCGGTGGGGAAGCCGGGGAACGGCTCGGTGATCACGTGCAGCGGCTTCACGCGTCCCTCGGGGCGGGCGACCTTTATGCCGCCCGCGGTCTCGGACAGCGAGAGGCCCGCCTCCTCCATCCGGTCCCACAGGGCGCCGGCCTGGGCGCGGCGGGCGCCGAGCAGCTCGACCTCGCCCCCGGCGATGGCGGGGGCGAGCATGTAGGTGCCGAGCTCGATCCGGTCGGCGATCACCGGGTGGGTGGCGCCGTGGAGGGCGGCGACGCCCTCGATGGTGATCTGCGAGGTCCCCTCGCCCTCGATCCGGGCGCCCATGGCGCGCAGGCAGTCGGCGAGGTCGACGATCTCGGGCTCGCGCGCGGCGTTCTTCAGGACCGTGGTCCCCTTGGCGAGCGTCGCGGCCATCAGCGCGTTCTCGGTGGCGCCCACCGAGACCAGCGGGAAGTCGACGACCGCGCCCGTCAGCCCGCCCGGCGCCTCGGCATGCACGTAGCCGTCGCGCAGGTCGAGCCTGGCCCCCATCTTCTCGAGCGCCATCAGGTGCAGGTCGACGGGGCGCGCGCCGATGGCGCAGCCGCCGGGCAGCGAGACCTCGGCCCGGCCGTGGCGGGCCAGCAGCGGGCCCAGCACCAGGATCGAGGCGCGCATCTTGCGCACGATGTCGTAGTCGGCGCGCTGCGAGGCGAGGTCCGCCGCGCCGATCGCCAGCACCTTGCCCTCCTGCAGGGCCGCGATCTCGCAGCCGAGCGAGGACAGCAGCTCGCGCATGGTGCGGATGTCGGCGAGGCGCGGGGCGTTGGTCAGGGTCAGCGGCTCGTCGCTGAGCAGGGCGGCCGGCATCAGCGCAAGGCAGGCGTTCTTCGCCCCGCTGATCGGAATCTCCCCGTGAAGCGGCCTGCCGCCGCGGATCGCGATCCTGTCCATCCGCCCCTCCTGTCGTTCGGTTTCCGACCTGCGATAGCCCGCGCCGCGGGGCGGTTCAATGACGCCGGAGGGGCGAGGGCTGGGCGATGCGGGCGGGGAGGGGGGCGATGCGGGCGGAGTAGGGCGGGGCGCCGCGGGCGCGGCGGCGCGCCTCCGCTCGCGGCCGGCGGCGCGGGGCGTCCTTGGGTCAGCGCCGGGAGCGGGCGCGCCTTGCCGCGATCAGCTTGTGGGCGCGGGCGAGGTTGAAGGCCACCTCGTCCCAGTCGGGGGACCACTCGGACGTGCCGTCGGGCGCGGCCTCGATCAGCATCTCCTGCGCGCCTTCGGGGGCGGCGAGCCAGACCGAGAGGCCCGCGGGTCCGGACCTGGCCGGTGCGGTGCTGGCCTCTGGCGTGTCGGCCATGGCGAAGATGCGGTCGTCGACGCGGAAGGTCGGCGCACCCCAGGCCTGTTTTTCGACCGTGCGGGGCAGGGCGAGGGCGAGGGCCCGCAGGCGGAAGAGCGGGTCGGGCCTCGCGCTCATTCCTCGGGCGGATCCTCGCCGGCGGGAGCGTCGGGATCCTCGGCGGGGGCGGCCTTCGCGGCGCGGGAGCGGTCCTTGCGGCGGCGCAGGTTGGCGCGCAGGGCCTCGGCCAGGCGGGCCTCGCGCGCGGCGGCCCCGGACGCGGCCCCGGGCGCGGTTCCGGACGCGGTTCCGGACGCGGCGCCGGGTGCGGCGCGGCGGCGCGGGGCGGGCGGGGAGGGCGCGTCGTCGGTCATGCCCCCTGCCTAGCGCCGAGGGGGCGGCGCGTCCAGCGGGGGCCGCGGCGTCGGCCGGGCCGGCGGCGCGCCTCTCGGGGCGGGCGACGCAACGGCGTGAAAATTCGTTGCAGGAGGGGTCTTGCGCTCGGGCCGCGAACACGTCATTACCCGCCCCGCACCGCCGCAGTAGCTCAGTGGTAGAGCGCACCCTTGGTAAGGGTGAGGTCGGGAGTTCAATCCTCCCCTGCGGCACCAGCTCTCCCCCCCTATCGCTTGCGATCGTCAGTCTCCTGCGATCGTCGCCGCCCTCTCGCGGCCCTCGCCGACGGGCGGGCCGGGGCCGATCGCGGCCGCGCGCCCGGATCGGCGCGCGTCGCGGAGCTTGCCCGGCGCCGCCCGGCAGTGCGACAAGGACCGCGAACGCTTCGGGCCGCCTCGGCGGACCCCTCGGCGGGAGACGGTCGGGGGCGCCTGGGGGCGGCCCTCCGGGTCCCGCGCGCCGCCGTCCTTGCGCGACCGGGGCTCCGCGCGGTCCCGCGATCCCGCCGTATTCTGACCGCGCATCTGCTGACCGCGCCGTCTTCTGACCCCGCCTTATCCTGACCCCGTCCTTTCCTGAAATCAGGACCCTGCTGATGACCGACCCTCGCCACATCGTTATCGCCGGCAGCCACAACATCCGCGACCTGGGCGGCTGGCCCACGCCCCATGGCGAGACCGCCTTCCGTCGGGCGCTGCGCGCCGACAGCCTGCACCGGCTGGACGCGGCGGGGCTGGAGGCGCTGCGCGAGCTTGGCCTGGCGCTGGTCATCGACCTGCGCCGGGACGAGGAGCTGGCCGAGGCCCCCAATCCCTTCGCCCGCGGCCTGCCGGGGGTCGACTACCGCCATGTCTCGCTGTTCGAGGACCTGGACCCCACCCGCATGCCCGGGATCGACGAGGCCGAGCCGCTGCTGGGCCTGTATTTCCTGGCGCTCGACCAGCGGGGGCCGGTGTTTGTCGAGGTGCTGAGCCTGATCGCCCGGGCCGAGACCGGCGTCGCCCTGTTCCACTGCGCCGCGGGCAAGGACCGCACCGGGCTGATCGCGGCCTTCCTGCTGCTGCTGGCCGGCGCCGATGCGGAGACGGTGATCGCGGACTACGCCGCCACGGGCGCGCGACTGCCCTCGCTGCTGGCCGCGCTTGAGGCGGACGCGCGCGCCTCGGGGCGGGAGCTGAACGCCGCCTATCTCGACGCGCGGGCCGAGACGATGCAGGCCCTGCTGCGCCATCTCGAGGAGGACCACGGCGGGGCCGAGGCCTACCTGCGCCGCCATGGCATGGCCGAGGACGACCTGCAGGCCCTGCGCGCCCGGCTGCGCGCCACCGCCTGAGCCCGCGCGCCGGGGCCGGGAGGCGTCCGATCGGCGGCCGGGTTCGTTTGGCGCGCGCGGCTGCGGCCGGGGGCAGGGATCCGCGCCCGGCGAGGCGACTCGCCGGAGGGCGCGGCGATCGTGCGAGCGTCTCCGGGATTGCCGCGCGGCGGGGGAGTTGCTACGCGCCCGCCCTCCCGCCGCGCGAACGCGGCGCCGGCTGACGGGGCGCGATGCCAAGAGAGATCGAACGGAAATTCCTGGTCGCGAGCGACAGCTGGCGGCGGGACGTCGCGTCCAGCCAGCGCCTGCGCGACGGGTTGCTGGCCAGCGTCGAGGGCCGCAAGGTCCGGGTTCGCTGCCTCGACGACCGCGCCCTGCTGACGGTCAAGGGCCCGCGCGAGGGCATCAGCCGCGACGAGTTCGAATACGAGATCCCGCTCGCCGACGGCCTGGCGCTGCTGGGCCATTGCGCCGGCGCGACGCTCGAGAAGATCCGTCACACCGTCCCCTTCGGCGGCTTCGAGTGGAGCGTGGACGCCTATCGCGCCCCGCTGGAGGACGTGATCCTGGCCGAGATCGAGCTCCCCCACGAGGCGGCCGAGTTCCCCCGTCCGCCCTGGCTGGGCCGCGAGGTCACCGGGCAGGCGGAGTATCGCAAGATCAACATGCTTCGGGCGCGCAGCGGGGGCGGCTGAGGCGCAGGGCCCCGAGGCGGACCCGGCGAGAGGCGTTGCGCGCAGAGGTTGCAGAACGGGGTCGCCTCGCGGCCTGACTTGGGGTATAAAGGCGAAGTAATTCATAACGTTGCATGAGCCGAGCCTTCATCTTCCAGTCAGGTTTCGGCCAAGGGGTGGCTGCGTATGCGTATCTACGGCGTGATTGTCGCCGGCGTTCTGTCGTGTGTCGGAGCGCCGGCCTCGGCCGCGAATCTCTCGCTCCAGGATCTGATGAGCAGCTTCAGCGTCATCGCCTTGGATTACTGGGAGCAGGAGAACGCCACCCAGGTGTTCGGGCCGATGTATGTCGGCGGCGACGCCTATCTGCTGGGCTCGACCCTCAACGCGAGCAATGCCGGGAACGTCACCCTGCCGACCGCGGACGGGACCGGGACGCTGGCCGGGACGCTGTTCGTGGACGGCGGGATGGTCGGGCCGAGCGCCCCCACGCTCCAGAACGGCGACGCGCAGTTCGCCGGCGCGCCGAGCACGCCGCCGAACTTCAACGGCGGCCAGGCGTTCACCAATGTCGCCACGATGCCGACCGCGGCGATCAAGGCGCTGATGCCCGACGCCTCGTTTCAGCTCTCGCAGCTGAGCGCGACGGCGGGGAGCGGGTTCTTCTTCGACGACCCCGGCAGCTCCAGCCCCAACTCGCTGACCATCGAGACCGGCGCCGGCGTGAACGGGGTCGCGGTGATCAACGTCGACGGGGATTCGCTGGAGAAGAACTTCCAGAACACCTCGATCACGCTGAGCCAGGCGGCGGGCGTGACCACCACGATCATCAACATCAGCGGCAGCGGGCCCCGGGCGTCGTTCGGCAATATCAACGACTTCAACTCGGGCGTGGTGGTGAACTGGTACGAGGCGACGGCGGTCGAGATCGAGCACACCTTCGGCTACTCGATCCTGGCGCCGAACGCCGCGGTCTCGAACTCGGCCCAGGTCCGCGGATCGGTGGTGGCCAAAGAGCTCTACCAGAGCGGCGACATCCTGCAGACGACCTTCAGCGGCGCCCTGCCGGACGTCACGCCCGTGCCGCTGCCCGCGCCGGCCGCGATGCTGGCGGGGGGGCTGGCGCTGCTGGGCGCGGCGGGCCTGCGCCGGCGCCGCCGCTGAGGCCGGGGCCGCCCTTCGGGGCCGCCCTCATCGCTCGGGGCCGCCTTCGCCGAGGCTGACCCCGCGCGACCTCCCCCAAGGCCGATCCCCACGCGGTCCCCTGCGCCGACCCGACTGCGATGGCCCGACTGCGTTGGCCCGACTGCGTTGGCCCGACTGGGCTGACCCGACCGGGCTGGCTCGACGTCGGGCCTGCCGGCGGCGCCCGCTCGTCCCGGTCCGGGGCGAGGGGCGCGCGCAGGCTCAGTCGAGGGCGAAGAGGTCGCCGGTCAGGCGGCCCTGGTCTGCGTCGGTGCGATGGTTGTGGGGGCTGTCGTAGACGATCATCAGGCGGCGGTCCTCGCCCTCGCCCACGATCTCGAGCCCCTCGGCGTTGTCGCCGCCGCGCTGGATCACGAGGTCGAGGATCCGGGGCAGGCGCTCGCCCGCGATCACCTCGCGGTCGAAGTCGGCCGGATCGAGCGCGAAGACCGACTGCAGCGCCTCGTGATCCGAGATCGCGCCCGAGAGGATCAGCAGACGCTCGCCGTCCCAGGCGAGGTCGCGGATCCCCTGGCCGTTGAGGTCGAGCGCGTGGATCGCGTAGCGGCGGCCGTCGGCCCGCTTGGCGGGCTTCAGCTCGCCCGCGGCGGTCTCCTTCATCTCGAGGCGCACGATCAGCGCCCAGCCGCGCAGGACCGGGCCGCGCAGACCCAGGATCACCTCGTTGCCGCGGGCGGCGATGCCCTCGATGTCAAAGCCGTTCTCCTTGCAGGGCAGGTCGATGAACGGGGCGATCAGCGGGTCGCGGGAGAGCATCCGGCGCAGATAGGTGTCGCGGGTCCCGGTCATCGGCAGCATCGCGGCGCGGCGCCCGGGGGCGCCGTCGATCGGGTCGGCGGCGGCGACCGGCTCGAACCGGCCGTCGGCGCGCTCGACCAGCGGCAGGCGGCCGAGGAAGCCGCGGTTGGCGTCCCAGGCGATCGACGCGAGATCCTTGAGCTTCTTCTTGCCCGGCTTGCCGCGCTTCAACCCGTGGGAGCCGCAGACCCAGAGCCAGCCGTCGGAGACCGCGAGCCCTTCGATGTCCATCTCGCCCGTCGCGCCCTCGGGGAGCTCGAACACGAGACCGAGCGGGTAGGAGCGGTGGGCGCCCGCCTGGCCGGTGTCGGGGTCCCAGTCGAGGCCCTCGACAGAGGCGGTCTCGTCGCAGGTGACGAACAGGCTGCGGCCGGTGGCGGCGAGCGAGGAGACGTCAGCCCAGATCGGGTCGTCGACATGGGCGATCTGGTCGTGATGGGTGAACAGCATGTCCACGGTGGCCGCGCGCTCGCGGTCGAGCGGCAGGGGGCGGGGCGCGGGGGACGCGGCGGCGGTCTTGGCGGAGCGGGCCATGGGTCCTCGGGGCTGCAGGCGGGATGGCGTTGCGCAGATGTCGGGGCGCGAGGGGGCGAGAACAAGGCGGAGGCTTGGGGAGGGGAGCCTCGCGAGGCGGGGCTCGCTCGGCTTGCGCGCCTGCGGCGCGGGAAGGGCGCTTCTGAAACTCACCAGAGAACAGAGGGCGCGCCTGTTCTCCGCAGCCGTCCGTCGCTGCCGATGCCTGAGCGACTCGTCCGCAGGGGTCAAGGACAAGCCGGCTTCGCCGGTCGCTGCGCGATCCCTGACCCCTGCGGACGAGTCGCTCTTTACGGCATCAGCGACGGACGGCTCCGGAGAACAGGCGCTCGGCGATCCGTGGGGGGCGGGGCGCCGAGGCGTGAGGGGCGCGTCAGGCGCGGGCGGCGGCGTAGGTCTCGAAGGCGTCGAAGGCCGCGGCGTTGGCCATCGCGTCGCGGTTCACGGCCTTCGCGCCGTCGACGCCAAGCAGGAGCTTCTTGACCGGCACCTCCAGCTTCTTGCCCGAGAGCGTGCGCGGGATCTCGGGGACCTGCACGATCTCGTCGGGCAGGTAGCGTGGGCCGACCGAGGCGCGGATGGCGCTTCGGATCTTCTCCTGCAGGGGTTCGTCGAAGGCGACGCCGGGGCGCGGGACCACGAACAGCGGCATGAAGCTGTCGCGGCCGAGGTATTCGAGATCGACGACCAGGCTGTCGAGGATCTCGTCAAGCTCCTCGACGGCGCGGTAGATCTCCGACGTGCCAAGGCGCAGGCCGCGGCGGTTGATGGTGGCGTCCGAGCGGCCGTAGATCACCGCGCCCCCGGTGGGGGTGATGCGGATCCAGTCGCCGTGCTTCCAGATGTTGGGCCAGGTCTCGAAGTAGGACTCGGCATAGCGGGAGCCGTCGGCGTCGCCCCAGAAATACAGGGGCATCGAGGGCATGGGGCGGGTGCAGACCAGCTCTCCGACCTCGTTCACGACCGGCTCGCCGGCCTCGTTCCACGCCTCGACGCGGGCGCCGAGGAAGCGGCACTGCATCTCGCCCCGGCGCACGGGCAGCAGGATGCAGCCGCCGGTGAAGGCGCCCGCGAAGTCGGTGCCCCCGGCGATGGGGGTGATCCAGACGTCGGCGACGTTGGCCTGGATCCAGTCGTAGGCCTCGGGCGCGAGCGGCGAGCCGGTGGCGCCGATGGCGCGCAGGCGCGAGAGGTCGGCTTCGGCCTTCGGGACCGCGCCGGCCTTCATCGAGGCGGAGAAGAAGGCGGCCCCGGCCCCCACGAAGGTGCAGCGCGCGCGGGCGGCGAAGCGCCAGAGCTCGGCCATGTCGGGCTGGTTGGGGGCGCCGTCGAAGATCGCCACCGTGCAGCCGCGGGTCAGCGCGATGACCTGGCAGTTCCACATGATCCAGCCCGAGGCGGTCAGCCACATGAACGTGTCGCCTGCGCGGATGTCGTTGTGGAGCGGGAACTTGGAGCCCTCGAGCAGGATCCCGCCGTGGCCGTGCACGATGGGTTTCGGCGTGCCGGTGGTGCCCGAGGAATAGACGATCCACAGGGGGTGGTCGAAGGGCAGCGTCTCGGTCCGCGGAGGGCCGGCGTGGCCGGTGGTGACGGCGGCCCAGTCCTCCCAGCCATCGGGGCGGGGGGCCGCGAGGATCGGGACGAGGATGCGGCGCTCGAGGCCGGGGAGGCCGGCGGCGACCTCCTTGGCGAGGTCGAGGCGCGGGGTCTCGCGGCCGCCGTGGGCGTAGCCGTCCGCGGCGATCAGCGCCTTGGGGGTGATCTGGGCGAAGCGGCCGAGGATCGCGGTGGCGCCCATGTCGGGCGAGCACAGCGACCAGATCGCGCCGATCGAGACGGCGGCGAGGCAGGCGATCACCGACTCAGGCCCGTTGGGCAGGATCGCGCAGACCCGGTCGCCGGGGCGCACGCCCCAGCCGCGCAGGGTCTCGGCCAGCGAGGCGGCGCGGTCGGCGACCTCTCCCCAGCTGATCTCGCCCTCGCCGCGTTCGGAGCGGAAGCGCAGGGCGGGGGCGTCGCGGCCGTTGGTCTCGACATGGCGCCAGACCTGGTCGGCCCAGTTCAGGGTCGCGCCCTCGAACCACCTGGCGCCGGGCATGATCTTGCGGTCGATGACCCGGGTCTCACGGGTGGCGAAGGGCAGGTCCCAGAACTCGATGAGCGAGGTCCAGAAGCCCTCGAGGTCGGTGGTCGACCACTCCCACAGCGCGTCGTAGTCGGGGAAGGAGAGGCCGCGCTCGGCGTCGAGCCAGCGCATGTAGCGGGCCATCTCGGAGCTTTCGGCAAGCTCGCGGCTCGGGGTCCAGATGACGGGCTCTTCCGGGAACTCTTGGGTCATGCGCTCGGGTCTCCTCCCTTCGCCGGGGCGCCTGCTGGCGGGCGCCGGGTGGCGGTCGGCGCGGAGCATAGGGGGCGCGCGCGCGGTCGAAAAGGGAGGCGCCGCGTCGGGCCGGGCGCCCGGGGCGGGCGGCGCGCGCGCGGCGCGGTGCGGGCGGGGGCGCCGGGGACCGGGGTCGCGGGGCGGAAGCGGGGGGCGCG
>NZ_CAXBOD010000098.1:0-10525 GCF_963977235.1 uncultured Albimonas sp. | reverse complement strand
GGCCCGAGACCAGCGGATGCCGCTCGCCGAGCGCATTGTTCGTGGCGCCGGCGAGGTTCCGGGCCATGGCGGCCTGGCGCTGAGGCGGCAGGGTCAGGTCCAGGGCCTGCATGTGGACGGCGCTGTGGCGCTCGATCCAGGCGCATCCATCGGGGTTGATTGCGATCTCGGAGGTGGCGGGATCGATGATCGCCTCGCGCAGGGGCGCGAGATCATGCTCGGCGAGGGTCGCGGGGGCGTTCATCAGAAGACGAGATCCCGGTTCACGATGACAGAGATCCGCGCGCCCTGGTCCACGTAGATCACCGGCGGCAGGCGCAGGTATTCGGCCATCACGTTCTGGGTGGTGCGTCGGGCGTCGTCGCCGACCTGCTCGGCGGCCTCCTGCGAACTTGCGTCGGAGCCCGCGGCGAGGTTCGGCGCTAGGCTGATCAGCGAGATCAGGGCGGCCGAGCCGAAACGCTCGGCGAACCGCGTGTCGAGGTCTCCGTCCTGCCCCGAGCGGCCGATCGCGTCGGCGCCATAGCCGCCAAGCGCGACCGAGACTCCCGCGGGCGTGATGGCGCGGCTCCAGGCCACCTGTGCACGGGCTTGGGCGATGGAGACGTCGGCGTTGTACTGCCCGATCAGGCGGGTGCCTTTCGGCAGCAGCACCGCCGAACCGTCCCAGGACCAGACGTCCTGCGCGATCGCGGCGCGGACGATGCCCGGCAACTCGGTGCTGATCGCGGTTTCCAGCACCGCGTCGAGCGAGGTGCCCTGCACGATGGTCCGCGCCGGATCCCCGATGGCGCTGGCCCGCGCAGTGTCATGGGCGGCGGTGGACGCGGCCTCCATGAAGCGCTCCTCTCCCGAGAGGCGGCGCGAGGCGCCGGGGGCGGTGCCGGCTGCGGAAGGCGTCCTGGCGTCGAGGACGATGCCGTCGGAGGCGATCTGCGCCTCCTGCAAGGCGCGGCGGCGGGCGCGTTCCTCGGCGTCGCGGCGCGCGGTATCGGGGTCCGTGGCCGGGGTAGGCTCGCCCGGCGTCTGCGCGGCGAGGGCGGCGCGGTGGCGCTCCTCGATCAGCGTGCGCTCACGGTCGAACTGGGCGCGCAGGGCTTCGGCCTGGTCGTCGAGCAGGGCGCGGATTTCGCCTGCGCGGGCGGCGTCGGCGCGGCGCATTGCGGCGAGTTCGGCTTCAAGGGCGGCAAGGCGCGGGTCTTCGCGCGGTGGTTCCTTTTTCTCCGCGGGTGGCGGCGGAGCGATCTCCAGCGAGGGCGGTTCCGGTTCGGCTTGCTGCGGCAGTGTGATTTCGGTGGAGATGCCGGGCGGCTCGAACCCCGCCTCCTGCATCTCCTCGGCCGAGGAGGTGCGGGCGAAGAGCGCCGTGATCTGCTCGGGGGCGAGCAGCAGCGCTCCGACCCCGGCGAGCAACGCGGCCAGCGCAGCGCCGCCGAGCAGGCGGCCCGGGGCGCGACGGGGGGCGCCTTCCATCGCCTCACGGCGGGCGGCGAGCAGGGCGTCGCGGTCCTCGGTCATCGATCAGGCGCCTCGCGGCGCGAGGCGCAGGCGGCGACGGGCCCGAGCGCATCGCCATGGGCGATGGCGGCGGCCGCCTCGCCATAGCGCAGGGTCCAGCGGGCGGAAACGCGATCGGCGGTGAAGCCGTCCGCGTTCTGGACCGTGTTGACCAGGGCTTCTTCGCCCGAGGCGTCCACGGCGAAGAGCGCCGGGCGCGGCGCGTTCCGCGGCAGGCGAAAGGTCGTCTTCACCCCGTCGTCGAACACGGCGAGGGGCTTCAGCGCGGCGTCTCCGGCCCAGTGATAGTCGCGGTTCTTCGGGCGCGCTGCGGCGAGCGCGGCGGCGCGGGCCTCGGCTGCGGCCTCCTCGGGATAGGTGAAGCTGACGCGATAGGCATGGTGGCGCGAGCCGGCCTTCAGCCAGCGGGCGCGCAGCTCGAACACGTACGATCGGCGGTCGGTGATGACATTCATGTTGCTCGCCGCGCCGTTGATCAGCGGTTTGATGGCCAGCACATCACCCTGCTGCAGCCGCACGATCTGCCAGGACGCGCTGTCGCCGACCGAGACCGACTGGACCGCCTCACCCGGGGCGAAGCGGATGTGGGTGATGAACTTCATCGCGAGGTTCAGCCGAAACACCTCGTCCGGGTCATAGGCGAGGGTTCGGATGCGTGGATCCGGGCCGACCGGACGCGGGGCCACCTCGGCCATGGCGGGCGAGGCGATCAGGGCGGCGAGGAGCAGCGCGCGCATTCAACCCTCCCTCGGGCGCAGGGTCTCGGCGTCTACCCGATAGCGGGTGACGGTGAAGCCGAGCGGGTTGGCCCAGACCTGCTCCAGCGTGCGCTCGACGCGCGGGCGGAAGGCGAAGCCGATCGTGGCCACGAAGTCGCGCTCCACCGGCTGGATCCCGGGCTTTTCGAGGCGGCGGACGAAGCGGACCTGTGCGGCGTCCTCGCTGAGGATCGAGACGGCGCGGACGCGGACCGAGATCCGGGTCTCGGCGCCGTAGAGGTTCGGCGGATAGTTTTCCGCCGCGGCGGTCCAGAGGGCGCGCAGGCTCGCATCCGCCTGGCCTTCGGAGAGGCCCACGACCATGGGAATGCGCTCGGCATTGTCCGCCGGATCATAGGTCTCGCGGGAACTCACATAGCGCACCAGCTCCGCTTCGCGCACCGCGTCGCGCTCGGCGAGCGAGCCCGGGCGGGTGGAGACCACCAGCTCGCTTTCGCCGGTGCTGCGGTCGACCATGACTACGTAGGGGCGGATTTCCTTGAGTGGCAGGGCCATGGCGAGGGCGAGCGAGGCCCCGAGGGCCGTCAGCAGCGAGACCCCGGCCACGCCCCAGGCGATGGAGCGCTGGCGGCGCAGGGAGAAGAAGAGCTCGGTTTCGAAGGCGAACGCGGCGGAATCGGGGGAGGGCGGCATGGCGGACTCCGTGGCGTCTCGCGGCGCCATCGGGCGTCGCGGTGGGAAGTCGGATGGGGCGGGGAGGGTCAGGCGCGGTCGGTGACGTCCGGGCCGGAGCGGCGAGCGTCCCGCGCCTCGCTGCGGGCCTTGGCGTTGGAGTAGACGCCCGCCCGCCCGGCGGCACGGATCGCCGAACTCGGTGCGAGCTGGCCGCGCTCGGCCTCGCGCTCGCGGAAGGCGCGGGAGCGTTCCTCGCGGATCTTCGCGTTGCGTTCCCAGTCGCGATAGAGGCTCTGGATGCGGCTTGCGCCGGGGTCAGGGGTGCGCGCGGCGCCGAGGGCGGAAGTCACGGCGGCGGAGACCGGTCTCGCGCGCTCCTGCCCCGCAGAGGCGACCGAGGCCCCGCCGCGCGCGGCGCGGGCGGCCATGCCGGGCCCGTCGGCGGTGGCGACGATGGAACCCGCGAGCCCGTTCACCAGCATCGGCACCTGGATCATCAGGAAGATCGCGGCGACCCCGACGATGATAAAGCCCGCAGCGTCGCTGACTTCGACGGCGGTCCGCGCGTCGTTGATCATGCCTTGGCCTATGCCGACGATGACTCCCATCACGCCCGCGAGGACCAATGGGATCAGGGCGAAGCCGATGGTGAACTTTGCCCAGGCCTCGAACAGGTTGGAAGTCGCTTTGAACATCAACGCGGTCAGGAACACCGGCGCGAAGGACACCGCCATGGCGAGGCCGACCTTGCCGAGCGCCGAGACGATGATGGCCACGCAGGCCATCAATGCGCCCATCAGCCAGACCGCAAAGGACATAAGCGAGATGGAGTAGAAGGCGCTCTCATCGGCAAGCACCTGGGAGAAGTCGAAGAGGCCGGTGATCATCTCGTCCAGCGCAACGTTGAGATTGGGGGCGTCGGTCGCGCCCAGCAGCTCGGCGCCGATGGCCCCCGGCGTGTTCGTCAGGATGTCGTAGAAGGGCTGGAACTGCGCCCAGCTCGTCGCGACCGCGGTGATCGCGACGTAGCGGACCGACCATTTGAGGTAATCTGCGACGCGCACCGGCGCGAACTGGAGCGCAGCGTTGGCGCCGATGAAGCAGATCCCGACCACGCCCATGGCCTGCAACATGGTGGCGACCTCGCCGGCGAACGTTGCGAACACGCCTTCGGCGTAGCCCCCGATTTTCTCGTCGATCAGGTCGAGCGTGTCCTGAATGTAGCTGGCCATGCGCGGCCTCCTTCCTTGCCTGGAAACCGCGGTCAGCGTCCGCCGCCGAGAGCGCCGACCTCGCGACAGTAGCTGATGGCGTCCCGCATGCCGTCATCCTGCTCCTGCAAGGCGAGGTAGTGAGGCCGCAGGGCCTTGCGCGGCAGGCTCCAGAGATCGGCCGGCACCATCGCAGCGATGGCATCCCAGTCTCGATGCCCGTCAAGACAGGTGATGTGGTATGAGCGACCGGCGTCGAACGCCTCGCATTGCGCGCGGATGTGCTGCGCGTCCCAGCGGTCCCGGTACTCCTGGAGGATGACCTTCATGCCCTGGTTGCCGGCACGCGCGTCGATCTCGGCGCGATCATCGTCTCCGCCATAGCCGCAGCCGAAGGACCGCTTTTCCTCCGCCGCAGCCATCCCCGCCGCCGCGGCCAGCGCGGCCGCCAGGATCATCGTCTTGCGCATCATGCTTCTCCTCAGTCTTCCCGACCGACGCCCTGCAGGAACCGGCGCTGCGCGGCGCGGTCCCGGGCGGAGGCCGCCGCTTCCGTTCCCGCCGACCCGGCGGCGGCGGCCTGCACGCGGATGCTTTCGGAGAGCAGCACCGCCACCTCCGCCAGGATCCGGCTGTTAAGATCGACGCTTGCCTTGAGGTCCGTCGTCGTCTCGATCGCGGCGATCATGTCGCCGACCCGCTCCATCGCCGCATTGGCGCGGCGGTAGCCCTCCTCGGCGGTCACGACCGCCGCCATGCCCGCCCCCGCCTGCACCGCGAGCGCGCGGTCCTGCCCCTCCTCGGAACCGCGGAAGGCGGCGAGGGCGCCGAGGTCGAGTTCTTCGCGTAGTTCCACGACGCGGTCGGACAGGTCCGCCCCGGCGCCCGGCAGCGCGCTTCCTTCGATGGCCGATGTCACGATCCCGTCGAGGCTCTCGGCGGCCTCGCGCGCGGCGATCTCGGCGGCGCCGTTCAGCAGCGTGCCGAGGGCGCGGGGGCCGGTCAGGGCCTCGAGTTGGCGCTGCATCTCCTCGATCTGGCGCAGCTCAGCCTCATAGGTCTGTTTGAGCTGTTCGATCTGCTGGACCCATTGGGCGAGGGCCGCGGAATCGACGACAGGCACGCCCGCGGACAGCGCGGGCGACGCGGTCAGCAGCGCCGCGGAGAGAAGAGCCGGGCGGATCATTGGGGGGCTCCGTTGATCGGCTGCCATTCGCAGCGGGTCGCGGCGCAGGGCCAGGTCTTGGGCGCGGGGTCCGCGCAGGCGGCGAGCAGGAGGAAAAAGCTCAGGGCTATGAGGCGCATCAGGCATCTCCTTCGCGGGAGGGGCCCCCGCCCAGCACCGCCAGCAGCGGGCCGAGGACGGCGAGGTCGAGATCCACCAGCGCGCCGCGGTCGCCGGTGCGGATCGCGGCGAAGCGGCGGCCGCCGGGGCTTTGGGTCAGGAACGCGGTCTCGGCGTCGCTCAGGCCGAGCGGGGCGAGCTCGGCTGCAGTGAACCGGCTGGACGGAAAAACCAGCGTCGTCGCGATGCTCTCGAGGATCGAGCCGCCGGCGCGGCTCTCGGCGACATGGGAAACGCGCTGGGTCAGCATGACGAGCGCGACGTTCTTCTTGCGCATCGTCAGCATCCAGTCCTTGAGACGCGCCTCGAAATACCCGTCGTCGAGCAGCTTCCACGCCTCGTCGAGCACGATCAGGGTCGGGCGGCCGTCCTCGACCATCCGCTCGACCAGGCGGAACGCATACGAGAGCCAGGCGGTGCGGATGGCGGGGGCGTCGAAGATCTCGGTCAGGTCGACGCCGGAGATGTCGCGGGCGAGGTCCAGCGCATCCTCGCCCTCGCCTGCGAAGAGCCAGCCGTGCTGACCGCCGGGGGCCCAGCGGCCCATGCGGGTGAAGAGGTCGCCGCCATCGTCGATGCCGCGCAGGGCGGCGCGGAAGTGATCCGCTGTTTGCAGGGCAGGAGCGGTGTGGGCGTTGGCCTCGACGGTCTGCGTCAGCGCCTCACGCTGCTGGGCGGAGAGGGGCCCGTCCTCTCGCGAGAGCAGGGCTTCGAGCCAGTCGGCGAGCCAGGCGCAGCCGTGCGCGTCGGTCTCGGTCGCGAACGGGTTGAAGCCGGTGGGGGCGCCCATGCGAATTGCGGCATAGGAGCCGCCCATGGCGCGAACCGGAGTCTCGAGCCCGCGGTCCTTGTCGAAGACAAGGATGCGCGGGGAAAGCCTCTGCATCTGCGCCATGAGGAAGGCCATGGAGGCGGATTTGCCCGAGCCCGTCCGTCCGATCACCAGCGCATGGCCGACGGTACGATCGCCCGGCACGCCGGGGAGGTGGAAGCCGAAGCGGTATGCTTCATGGCTGAGGGTCGGCAGCACCGCGACCGGCGCGCCCCAGGGCGAAGCATCAGCTGAGGAACCGGGGCAGGGAGCGTGGAGCGCAGCGAGATCGGCGAAGTTGCCGGAGGAGATCATCGAGGCCCGCGCCCTGAACCCGTAATTCCCCGGCGCCTGCGCGAAGTATGCCGCGCGGGCGCCGATGCTCTCGCGCACCGCGCCGGCGCCCGCAGCCTGCACCGCGCCGCGGATCTGCGTGGCGATCTCGTCGAGCCGGGCGGGGCTTTCCGCGGTCGCCATGATCGAGAGATGGTGCAGGCCGAAACCCGCGCGCCCCGAGGCGAGATCGTCCGCGGCCTCCTCCAACTGCAGCGCCAGCGAGCGCGCCGCGTCATCGGCGGCGCGCATTTGGCGCAGGGTGCGCTGGATCCGGGCGAGCGCGTCATAGGGATTGATCGGGGTGTAGCTCTGGCTGAGCAGCGTATCCTCGGGCAGGTCCAGCCCCGCCAGCGCGCCAGGCGTTGTCTGGGCGGGATAAGCCTTGAGCGTGATCATCGCGCCAAAGCGGGTCTCGGCGGCGTCGAGCCCAGGCAGGGTGAAGCCATCGCCCCGGAAACGCAGGTCCGAGGTCGCGAGGCTGTCGGCGATGGTCGCGAGGCCGAGCGGATGCACCCGCGGGCGCCACGCGCCGGAGACGGTCGCGCCCAGCATCCCGAGCCATTCCGGGCTCTCGCGCGTCAGACGGCGCGGCCCCGCTACTGCAAGGACGGCCTGCATGTGGCCCATGATCTCGTCGAGCCGGGCGATACGTTTGGCCAGGGCCGCACGCTGTGCCGGGACGCCGCCGCCGGTCAGCCGGGCGCGCAGGCCCGCTGCCTTCGCCGGGCGCAGCAGGACCGAGACCATCACGCGGCGGCGGCGCAGGCCCAGGCTGCGGAGGTGCGCACGCCAAGCGGCGTCCAGTTCGGCCGCGAAGCCATCGTCGGACACCGCGGGAACCTCCGGCGTCTCGCGATGCGAGAGCCGGTGGATGTAGAGTGCGGCATCCGGCGGCAACTCTGCCGCGCAACGGCTCATGGCCTCCGACAGGTCCGAGATGGCCGCGTGCTCGGCAGTGAGGGGGTCGAGACCCTCGACGAGGAACGAGCCCATCACATCGCCGTCGCGCAGGAGGATCACGTCCTTCCGAGCGAAGCAGAGCCAAGGCAGAAAGCCCGACAGCGCCTGCTCGCGCGCCGCCCCGCGCGGGGCGACCGCCCGCAGCCCGAGGGTGGACCTCAGATCAAGCATGGTAGGCAAAACCCTCGCCGCGGAACCAGCCGGGGGTCGGGGGCGTGCGGCGCAGGGCGGTGAACACCACGTCGCCGATCCGCGGATCCCAGGCGGCGAGCGCGCGCAGCACGGCGTAGCTCAGCGCCGCGCTGGCGCCGAACCAGAGGAACGACAGGGTGGCGATGAAGCCGCCGACGGACAGGCCCGTCAGCAGCACCAGATACCCCATCGGCAGGCCTGCGACGCTGACCGGCCGGGTCAGCGCCTGGAAGCAGGGCCGCGCGCTCATGCGTAGCCCGAAAGGATCGTGCCTGCGCCGAAGATGATTGCGAGCCCGACCACGACGGACACGGCCGAGATCCAGTTCATGCGGCCAGTCGCGAACATCACGCCGACCACGGCCAGCGCGACGAGGCCGATCGCGCGCCCAAGCTCTCCGGTCAGCGCGTCGCCGATGGTGGTGAACATGTTGGTGATGGGCGAGAGCTCCTGCGCCATAGCCGCGGTGGCGACGAAGGAGAGCGCGGCCGAGAGGCTGAGAGCGCGCAGCGCGCGGGTCAGAATTCCCATATTCCGGTGTTCCTGTGCTGGTCGGTCGGGGTGGGGGAGGTGAGGGCTTGCGCGTCGCCGGTCAGCGCGGCGACATAGGCGCGGGTCTCGGGATAGGGCGGCACGCCGCCATGGCGCGCAACAGCCTCGGGCCCGGCGTTGTAGGCGGCGAGGGCGAGGGTCACGTCGCCGAAGCGCGCGAGCTGCGCGGCGAAGTACCGGGCGGCGCCGTCGAGGTTCTGGGCCGCGTCGAACGGGTCGGAGACGCCCAGATCACGCGCCGTCTCCGGCATCAGCTGCCCGAGCCCCTGCGCGCCCTTCGGCGAGACCGCGCGCGGGTTCCAGCCGCTCTCGCGCTCGATCAGGGCGAGGAACAGAGCGATGAACTTGGCGGCGGAGAGACCCGCCGCGCGCGGTCCCGCGCCGCCCGCGTGGCGGAGGGCGACAGTCTCGGCGAGCGCCTTCAGCGCCACCTTGCTGGAGAGGTCAGGCGCGTCTGCGGCAGGCGTCGGCGGGAGGACCTGCGCCTCGCCGCCCGGCGCGAACTCGATCACCGTCGCGATTGCAGGGGCCGCGAGCAGGCAGAATCCGGCCGTCAGGAGAGTCAGGCGCCGCATCGCTCAGGCCCTCGGCAGCTGCTCGAACGTCGCCTCGCGGTGAGGAGAGGCGACGAGGGCGTCGCCATGCTGCTCTGCATCCAGACCGCGCATCGCCTGCCTCCCTCCGGCTGATTGCGGAACCACAGCGCGCAGGACTCCGAAGCGCGGGCGAAGACCCGCGCGTCATCCCCCGCCAAGAGGCGCGGGTCATCCTGACCGGTTTGGTGGCCGGAGGCCTCTCGGCGAGTCTCGCCAAGGGCGAGTGCGTGCCGGGCCTCGTGCTTCCGCTTTGGCACGACGACCGTCGCCGCGCCTCAATTCGAGAGCGATACTGTCGGGCGCGGAATCCCGGGTCAACAGTGAAAGTAAATCTTATTCTTGCCGCATATTCTTATCCGACATGAAGCCTGGGATAGACCATTTGGGTTCCGCGTTCAGCGCCGATTCAATCTTTTGGCGCACGTGACGAAGAGATGAACTTTAACCGCACTTGGCTTGAATAGAACGCTTGGCTAGTCTCGGCCGGATCAACCGCAGAGAGAAGGACGCAAGACACGCCCGGCGCGGACAGGCCCGCGCCTCAAAAAAGAAAACCCCGATGATCGGAGACCATCAGGGCTCGGCTAACGCCGTCGTTTGACAGCTCGACGTTAGCCGCTTCCCCAAGCGCTGGCAAGAAAAGACGCCTTCGGGCGAACAGAGGAGTTGTGCCTGCGCTTCTGGTCTCCGTGAGGAGAGCAGCGAATGACCATCCCCACCCGTCGCGGCGATGCCGCTGTGGCGCGCCGAAAGGCCTTCCTTTCCAACCTGCATCGCCTGCTTGACCAGGCGGCGGCGACGCTCGGCCTATCTGATGCCGTTGCGACCACCGCGCATGACTTGATCAACCGCATTCCAGAGGACGCCCCAGCGCCGATCAGCCCCGCCGGCGTGGAGCGCCTCGCGGCCCTGCGCGGGGTCGATCCGCGCACCATCCGCTACCGTATCCGCAAGCTGATCGAGGTGGGACTCGCCGAGAACCTCTGCCAGGACGGCGGCCATCGACAAGTCGTCCGGGACCGTCAGGGCCGCGTCGCCGAGATCTACGGGATCGGGTTCTGGCCGTTGCTTGATCGGGCGGAAGAGATCGAGGCGGCATACCAAGCCCGCGTTGAGGTTCGGGACGAGCACGCCCGGCTGCGTCGCGAGATCAGCGCCATGCGTAGTCGCCTGCGGCCGGTCTTCGATGCGGGTCGCGCGGCGAGCGAGGCCTGCGCCGCGTGGCGGAGTTTTCCGCGACGCCTCGCTCATCTTGGGATCGCGCGGCTGCGGGACGTCTTTGCCCGCGTGAAGGCCCTGCTGGAGGAGATGGAGGAACGCGACGCCGCCTGTGGACAACCCGACGAGGGACGGAAAAATCCTTCCGACCGGCCGGAAAAATCCGAGCGCCCATACAGAACACAGCAATTCTCTGCAGAGACCTGTAATCCCGCGGAGGCACGCCAAGCCCGTGCGATCGCTTGCGGCCTCCAGTACGTCACCCTGCCGATGGCGCTCGAACTCCTGCCCTGGGACTGGCGCGACGACTTGAACCGCTACGGCGCGCCGAGCTGGGAGGCGGTGACGCAGATCGCCTGCGAACGGGCGCTGCGCGAAGGGCTGCGGCAGGA
>NZ_CAXBOD010000097.1:0-10564 GCF_963977235.1 uncultured Albimonas sp. | reverse complement strand
CAGGCGCCTGGCCGGCGAGGTCAGGAGAAGTGGCGGCGGAGGCGGTCGAGCGGGTTGGAGGGGGCGGGCTCGTCCTGGGCCTCGGAGAGGGGCGGGGCCTCGGAGGGGGGGGCTGTCTGGGCGGCGGGTCTGGGTTTCTTCGGCTTGGGGGGCGCCATGCGCAGGGCCACCGCGTTCATGAAGCCCGCGTCGTCGCCGGCGGCGAGCTTCGCGGCCCCGTCCGAACAGCCGCGCAGCATGTCGTCGAGCCATTGCGCGTCGTACTTGGAGAAGTCGTGGAGCACGTAGCCCGAGACCAGCTCCTTGCGGCCGGGGTGGCCGATGCCCATGCGGACGCGGGCGTAGGCCTCGCCGCAGTGCTGGTGGATCGAGCGCAGGCCGTTGTGGCCGGCATGGCCGCCGCCGTGCTTCACGCGCAGCTTGCCGGGGGCGAGATCCAGTTCGTCGTGGAAGACCACCACCTCGGCGATTTCGATCTTGTGGAAGCGCAGCGCGGCGCCGACGGACTGGCCCGACAGGTTCATGTAGGTCTGCGGCTTGAGCAGCAGCGCCTTCTCGGCGCCCAGGCGGCCCTCGGCGAGCAGGCCCTGGAACTTCTCGCGCCACGGCGAGAAGCCGTGATCCTCGGCGATGCGGTCGAGGGCCATGAAGCCGATGTTGTGACGCTGTTTGGCGTGCTCGCGACCGGGATTGCCGAGACCGACGAAGAGCAGCATGGCGGGGGTCTCCTGGTGCGTAGGGGGCCTGTGGGGGTCAGGTAACCCGGCGGACGCGGGCTGGGCAAGCGGGGAGGCCGCTGCGGGAGCTCGCCGGAGAACAGGCGCTCGGGGCCTGGGGCGGGTGTGGCGCCGGGGCGTGTGCGATCGAGGTTGCGCGGGCGGGGAGGGGGGAGGCGCGGCGAGGGCGCGGCGCGCGCAGACGGGACGCGGCGTGCGATCGAGGCTGGCGGGCGGGCGGGCGGTGTCGTATGGGGCGCGGATGACCGAAGATGACGACATCCCCCTCGAGGCGGGCGCGCGCCCCGTTCTGCGGCTGAAACCCAAGGCCGGACGGCGCTTCTTTGCGGGCGCGCCCTGGGTCTACCAGGACGAGCTGGTCCTGGACCGCCGCACCCGCAAGATCCCCGCCGGCGCCGTGGCCGAGCTGCAGGACGCCGAGCGCAAGCCGCTGGGGCTGGTGGCGGTGAACCTCGAGAGCGGCATCTCGGGCCGGCTGCTGGACCGCGATCCGGGCGCCGAGATCGACGGCGCGTGGCTGCGCACGCGGATCGCGCGCGCGCTGGCGCTGCGCGAGCGGCTGTTCGACACGCCCTTCTACCGGCTGATCCATGCCGAGACCGACGGCCTGCCGGGCGTGATCGTGGATCGCTTCGGCGACGCCTGCGTGATGCAGCCCAACGCCGCCTGGGCCGACCAGCGCGCCGAGGAGATCGCGCAGGCCCTGCGCGAGGTGACGGGGGTGAGCACGGTGATGCTCAACGCCGGTTCGCGCGCGCGCGGGCTCGAGGGACTGACGGGCGAGACCCGGCTCATTTCGGGCGCGCTCGAGGGGCCGGTCGAGGTGCCGATGAACGGCGCCGTCTACCTCGCCGACCTGCTGGGGGGGCAGAAGACCGGGCTCTATTTCGACCAGCGGCCCAACCATGCGTTCGTCGCGCGGCTGTGCCGGGGGGCGCGGGTGCTCGACGTCTTCTCCCACGTGGGGGGGTTCGCGCTGGCCGCGCTGGCGGGGGGCGCGGACTCGGCGCTGGCGATCGACGGGTCGGAGCCGGCGCTGGCGCTGGCGAGCGAAGGCGCGCGGCGCTCGGGCTTCGAGGGGCGGTTCTCGGTCCGGCGCGCGGACGCGTTCGACGCGCTGACCGAGCTGGGCGAGGCGGGTGAGCGCTTTGACGTGGTGATCTGCGATCCGCCGGCCTTCGCGCCCTCGAAATCGGCGCTGCAGAACGGGCTGCGGGCCTATGCGCGGGTGGCCAGGCTGGCCGCGCGGGTGACGGGGCCGGGCGGGTACCTGACGCTGTGCTCGTGCTCGCACGCCGCCGATCCGTCGGCCTTCCGCGCCGCCTGCGTGCGCGGGATCGAGCAGGCCGGCCGCCAGGCGCAGCTGCTGCGCGCCGGCGAGGCGGGGCCCGATCACCCCGAGCATCCGGGGCTGGCCGAGACCTCCTATCTCAAGGCGCTGACCTACCGTCTGGACGGATGACGACGCGGGTCTTCCTCGACGCCTGCGTGCTGTTTCCGCCGCTGGTGCGGGGGTGCCTGCTGTCGGCTGCGGCCGAGGATCTGGTCGCGCCGTGCTGGTCGCCGGGCGTGGTGGGGGAGTGGGCCCATGCGGTCGCGCGCGACCATGGCCCGGACGCGGCGGCCGCCGTGCGGGCCGAGGCCGAGGCGATGGCCGTCCGCTGGCCCGAGGGGCTCGCCAGCGCCGCGCCGGGCGAGGGGCCGGTGCAGGGCCCCGAGGCCGGCGCGCCGGGGCCCGAGCCCGGCTTCACGCTGCCCGATGCGGGCGACGTGCATGTGCTGTCCGCGGCGCTGGCCGCGCGCGCGGACCTGCTGGTCACCTTCAACCTGCGGGACTTTCCCGCCCGCAAGCTTCGCGAGATGGGCCTCGCTCCGATCCATCCCGACGCGCTGTTGTGGGAGCTGGGGGGGCGCGAGCCGCAGGCGATGGGCCGCGCGCTGGCCCGCGCGCTGCGCCCGTTTCCCGCGCTGTCGGGCGCGGCCGAGGCGGCAGGCGGGCTGAAACGGGCGCGGCTGCCCCGGCTCGCCAAGATGGTCAGACGGGGCGAGATCGCGCCGGCGCGCTGAGCCCTCACGCGATCAGACCGCGGCGGGGGCTGCGGGGGCGAAGGCGCGGTCGGCCACCCGGCGGATGAACTCGGCCGTCTCGTCGGGCGCGGTGATCGGCAGCATGTGACCGCGCCCCTCGAGCAGCGTCCAGTCGAGGTGGGGCAGGCGGGCGACCAGCGCCTCGCCCTGTTCCTTGTGGTCGAGAAGCGCGTCCTGGTCGCCGTAAAGGACGCCGCCGGGCAGGGCGATGCTCTCCCAGCGGGGCGACAGCGCGCCGATGTCGCCGGCGGCGACGAAATCGGCCGAGGTGGCGACGAAGGCCCGGGGGCGCAGGCCCAGCACGCCGCCGCCGCGGGTGACGAAGTCGTCGGGCGCAGGCTCGGGCGCGAAGATCGTCTGCAGCGTCGCCTCGGCGTATTTCCTGGCCATCGGCACCGCCACCGTCCAGGCGATGGCCCGGCGGACGAGGGGATTGCCGACCCCCAGTCCCGCGAACGCCTCCGAGACCTTGGCGGGCGGGTGCGTCAGCGGCGCCACCAGCGCGAAGCCCGAGAGCTTCTCGGGATGCTCCAGCGCCAGCGCCAGCGTCACCGCGCCGCCCAGCGAGTGGCCCGCGACCAGCGGCCGCTCGATCCCCTCGGCGTCGAGGAAGTCGACGATCATCCGCGCCTGGGTCGAGAGGGCCGCGTGGGCGTCGCTCTCGCGCTCGGAATATCCGCAGCCGGGGCGGTCGATGGAGATCACCCGGTAGGCGGGGGCCAGCCGCTCGGCCACCGCGTAGGTCCAGTTGCGGAACTGGCCGCCGAGGCCGTGGATCAGGACGATCGGCGGGCCCTCGCCGCTCTCGACCCAGTGGATCGCGCCGCCGGGGACCCGGGTGGTCTTGCCGATCCGGGGGGCGGCCGCCTCGGCCTGCCGCTGGCCGCGCTTCAGGCGCGCCACGTGCAGGCCCAGCAGCCCCGCCGCCACCAGCAGCGCCAGGATGATCCACTCGCCGATGCCCATGTCCCGATCTCCCTGTCCTTGCTCCTGCGCCAAGGGGCCGCGAAGCGGACCGGCGCGTCAAGGATTCCTCCAGGCTTTTGCTGCGCTGCAGAAGCGGGGAAGGCCGCTTGATCTTCGCGCCAGCGAGGGGCAGGGTTCGCGCCAAACGACATACCGGGAGGAATGCGATGTCGCAGGGAGCAATCGCCGGACGCATGCAGGGCAAGCGCTGCATCGTCACGGGAGGGGCCCAGGGCTTCGGCGAGGGCATCGCCGAGCGCTTCGCGGCCGAGGGCGCGACGGTCGCCATTCTCGACATCCAGGAGGGCAAGGCCGCCGAGGCCGCCGGCCGCATCGGCCAGGGGTCGTTCGCGGTGGGCTGCGACGTCTCCTCGCGCGCCTCGGTCGCGCAGGCCTGGGAGGCGTGCGAGGCCAAGATGGGCGGCGTCGACGTGCTGGTGAACAACGCCGGCTGGTCGCACCGCAACCAGCCCGCGCTGGAGACCACCGAGGAGGAGTTCGACCGCGTTTACGCGGTGAACGTCAAGCAGATCTGGAACTTCTGCCAGGTGGCGATCCCGGCCTGGCGGGGCCTCGGCGGGGGGGTGATGCTCAACATCGGCTCGACCGCCGGGATCCGGCCGCGGCCGGGGCTGAGCTGGTACAACTCCACCAAGGGCGCGGTGAACCTGCTCTCGCGCAGCCTGGCGGTGGAGTTCGCGCCCGAGAAGATCCGGGTCAACTGCCTCGCCCCCGTGGCCGGCGAGACCCCGCTGCTGGCGACCTTCATGGGCGAGGACACGCCCGAGAAGCGCGCGGCCTTCCGCGCCTCGGTGCCGCTGGGCCGGCTCTCGACCCCGCGCGACATCGCCAACGCCGCGCTTTACCTGTGCTCGGACGAGGCGGACTTCATCACCGGCGTGGTGCTCGAGGTCGACGGCGGGCGCACGATCTGAACGCCGGCCCCCAGTCGGGGCCAGTTCCATCCCGGCCCCGGGTGGGGGCCGGTTCGACGTCGGGCCGCAGCCCAAACGCGCGGCCCGCGAAACGGGAGGAGAGCGACATGAAAAGCTATTGCGTGGTCGAGTGGCACAAGCCCTTCGAGATGATCGAGCGCGAAGACCCCACGCCGACCGGGCGCGAAGTGGTCGTGCGCGTGCGCCGCTCGGGCGTGTGCCACTCGGACGTCCACATCTGGGAAGGCTACTTCGACTACGGCGACGGCCAGAAGTTCCGAATGGAAGACCGCGGCATGAAGCTGCCGCACACGCTGGGCCACGAGATCCTGGGCGAGGTGATCGCCGCGGGCCCCGACGTCGAGAACCCGCCGATCGGCCAGACCATGCTGGTGCACCCCTGGATTGGCTGCGGCGAGTGCCGCGCCTGCACCGAGGAGCGCGAGAACGACTGCGAGAAGATGCAGGCGCTCGGCGTGGCGCGCCCGGGCGGCTTCGCGACCCATGTGATCGTGCCTGACGCGAAGTTCCTGGTCGACATCGGCGACGTGGATCCGACCGTGGCCGCGCCCTATGCGTGCTCGGGCGTGACGGTCTACACCGCGCTCAAGAAGCTGCTGCCGATCCATGACGACGAGTGGCTGGCGATCATGGGCGCGGGCGGGCTCGGCCTTGCCGCGATCACCATCGCCAAGGCGATGGGCTTCAAGAACGTGATCTCGGTCGACATGGGGCAGGAGAAGCTCTCGGCCGCCGTGGACATGGGCGCGGACGAGACCATCGACGTCCGCGAGGAGGCCGACGCCCTCAAGGCGCTGCGCGAGAAGTCGAAGGGCAAGCTCCTGTCGGTTCTCGACACCGTGGGGATGGAGGCGACCTCGCAGCTCGGGTTCAACGGCCTGTCCAAGACCGGGCGCTATGTGATCGTCGGTCTGCACGGGGGCACCTTCAAGGCGCCGCTGCCCAAGCTGCCGCAGCTGTCGCTGACTGTCCGGGGCTCCTACGTCGGGTCGTGCAACGACCTCAAGGAGCTGATGGAGCTGGTAAAAGCGGGCAAGGTGAAGTCGGTTCCGATCACCGTGCGTCCGCTGGAAAAGGCCTACGACACCATCGTCGATCTCGCCGAGGGCAACGTCGTCGGCCGTGTGGTTCTGACCACGGAAGACTGATCCGCGGGGGCCGCATCGGCCCTTCCGCAAGGACGGGATCGGGGGCCGAAACCCCCTTCGTCACCGAAGCGTTGCGCGGCCGCCACGGCCGCGCATTTTTTTTCGATTAACAAATTGCATTTCAAACAAGGCCTTGGCCGCGGCGATGTCGGATTCCGCGCCTTGGAACAACGGCGCCGGTTTGACGGCGAATGCGGCGGAACTAAATGGCTTTGTAAGGTTCACGTAGAGAGGGTGTCATGGATAAGATCGAAGCGTTTTTCCTCAGTCTTGGCACGGTTGCCGGGCCTGTGATGACGCTGGTCGCCATGGCGATGCTCATCGTCGGGTGACCCCGTCGGACCGGCGAAAGTCGGGCTGACACCGGGCCCGTCGCCTCCTCTTGGGCGACGGGCCCATTCATTTTCGGGGCCGACCCTTGCCCTCGTCCGCCCCTCAGCGTTCCAGCGACCAGAGGTCGTGGTGATGCTCCAGCATCGGGTGCATCGCCACGCCTTGCGCGCCGGGCACGGCGTGACGCATCAGCGTGCGCCAGTAGGGCTGGACGATCACCGCGGCCTCCTGCAGACGACGCTCGATCGCCTCCATCAGCGTGCGGCGCGTGTCGGGGTCGGGCAGGGCCAGCGCCTGGTCGAGCAGGGCGTCGAACTCGGGATCCGACCAGGCCGTCTCGTTCCAGGCCGCGCCCGAGCGGTAGGCGAGCGCCAGCGCCTGCACCCCAAGCGGACGCATGTTCCAGTCGGTGGCCGCGAAGGGAAACCGGGTCCAGCGCGCCCAGTAGTCGGGCCCGGTCATCAGCGTGCGGCGCACCTTGATGCCGGCGTCGCGAAGCTGGGCCGCGACCGCGTCCGCGGTGGCGCGCCGCCAGTCGTCGTCGATCGAGATCAGCTCATGCTCGAAATCCTGCATCCCCGCCTCGGCCAGCAGGCTGCGGGCGAGCGCGGGGTCCGCGCGGCGTCGGGGCAGGGGGAAATACTCGGGGTGCATCGGGCCGACGTGGTGGTTCTCGGCCGGGCGGCCGTGACCGGCATAGCCCAGCTCCAGCGCCACCTCGGGGTCGACCGCGGCCTGGATGGCGCGGCGCACGCGCAGGTCGGCGTAGGGCGCGCGGCCGTCCACCTCGGCGGCCACGTTCATCCGGCAGGTGATGGTCGCGGCCGAGGGGGTCTCCCACCGCGTCAGCCCCTGCGCGTCGAACAGCTCGACGAACTCGCCGGTGGACTCGTGGACCATGTCGAGCCGCCCGTCGCGGAACGCCGCCGCCCAGACCCGCGGATCGGCCCCCAGATCGTGATACTCGATCCGCTCCAGCGCCACGTTCCCGCCCCACCACTCGCCGCGCTTGACCAGCACGGCGCGTTCGCGCGGGACGATCTCCTCCAGCCGGTAGGGGCCGGTGCCGACGGGGGCGGCCGAGAGGTCGCCGCCCGCCGCCTCGAAGCCGCGATGCACGATCAGCGCGGGATAGTCTGCGAAACTGGGGATCAGCGTCACGTCGCCCATGCGAAGGGTCAGGCGCAGGGTGTAGTCGTCGAGCCGCTCGATCGCGCCCTGCGCGGCCTCGCCGGTCTCGGGGTCGATCAGGGCGGCCATGCGCGAGGCCATCGAGTTCCCGGGCGCCCCCGCCTGGCACCAGCGGCGCAGGTTGAACTCGACGTCGCGCGCGTCGAACGGGTCGCCGTTCGACCACCTCACCCCGCGGCGCACGTTCAGCTGGCAGGCGCGGGCGTCGTCCGAGACCTCCCAGCTTTCCAGAAGCCAGGGCTCGAACACGAAGTCGGCCGAGTAGCGGACCAGCGGCTCGATCAGGCCTCGGGCGACGTTGCCCATCTCCGAGCCGTCGAAGGCGCGCGGGTCGACCACGGGCTTGACCGGCATCTGGCAGCGCAGCGTCTCGCCCGAGACCGCGGCCTGGGCCCGCGCGCGGGGGACCGGCAGACCGATCAGCCCGTGGGCCATGGCCGCCGAGGCGCCCAGCGCGGTCGCAAGCCCCAGGAACTCCCGCCGATCCATGCGCCCGGCCCTGGTTTCGCGCGCCCAGGCCGGCAGGGCCGGATGCAGGCGGCGCGCGGGGCGGGCGGGGTCGGGGGCGTCAGGCATGGGCGGGCTCCGGCCGGGTGCGGGGCGGCGGGACGCGAGCCCCGGCGCGGGATCGGGCTGAGGGGTCCGCGCGCACGCGGGATCCTTGCGGCCGCGCATCGAGCGTGGCGCAGCCGTGGCGCGTCTTCAACAGCGGTGATGAACATGGGTCGCGTTCCCGCCGAGGCGAGGGCGCGTCGACCCGAAGCCGGGCGCGGCGTGACCCGCGGGCCACGCAAGGCGCAAGCATGGGGCGGCGGGGCGGCGCCCCTTCAGTCCCGCCCGGCCTCTCCGCCCGTCAGCCCCGGCGGCGTCGCCGGCGGCCCCCGCCCTCGGCCCCGCCTCCCCCGCCGCCGCCCCACGTGACGGAGGGCAGCGTGGCGACCTTGGCCAGCTGCGGATAGGCGGCGGTCTTGTGGGGGATCGCCATGGCGCCCACGAAATGCTCCTGGAAGCGGGGCTCGATCGCGGTCTCGATCTTCTCGATCCGGCGGACCACCTGCTCGATCTCCCGCCGCGCGCCCCGGTTGAGCAGCGCGATGCGCGCGCCGGTGCCCGCCGCGTTGCCGGCCGAGGTGACCTTGTCGACCGCGCAGTCGGGGATCATCCCCAGCACCAGCGCGTGCAGCGGGCTGATATGGGCCCCGAAGGCGCCGGCGAGGACCACGCGGTCCACCGTCTCGACCTCCATGCGGTCCATCAGCAGCTGCGCTCCCGCGGTCAGCGCCGCCTTGGCAAGCTGGATCGCGCGCACGTCGTTCTGGGTGACCGAGACCAGCGGCCCTCCCTCGGCCCGGCCGTCGTGCAGCACATAGGCCCAGGTGCGCCCGTCGGCCACGCAGCGGGACGAGCCGACCTGCTCGGCCGAGCCGATCACCCCGTCCTCGTCGATCACGCCGGCCATGCGCATCTCGGCGAGGATCTCGATGATGCCCGAGCCGCAGATGCCGGTGATGCGCGAGGCGTCGAAGCCGGCCTCGTCCGACCAGGCCTCCTGCCCGATGATCCGGAAGCGGGGCTCCCTGGTGGCGGGGTCGATGCGCACCCGCTCGACCGCGCCCGCCGCGGCGCGCTGGCCCGAGGAGATCTGCGCCCCCTCGAAGGCGGGGCCCGTGGGCGAGGAGCAGGCGAGCACCCGATGCTTGTCGCCGAGCTGGATCTCGGCGTTGGTGCCCACGTCCACGATCAGCACCAGGTCCTCGGAGGTGTGGGGGGATTCCGAAAGCGCCACGGCGGCCGCGTCCGCGCCCACGTGGCCCGCGATGCAGGGCAGCAGGTAGACCTGCGCGTCGGGGTGGATGTCGAGCGAAAGCTCGGCCGCCCCGCAGCTGATCGCGTCCGAGGTGGTCAGCGCGAAAGGCGCCCAGCCGAGCTCCACCGGGTCGATGCCCAGCACCAGGTGGTGCATCACCGGGTTGCACACGATCACCGTCTCGAGGATGTCGGCGGGCTCGGCGCCGGCCTCCTTCGCGGTCTCGGCCAGAAGGTCCGCCAGCGCCTTGCGGACGGCCTTCGTCATCTCCTCGGCCCCGCCGGGGTTCATCATCGAGTAGCTGACCCGGCTCATCAGATCCTCGCCAAAGCGGATCTGGGGGTTCATCACCCCGCCCGAGGCGCCGACCTCGCCGGTCTGCAGGTTGGCGAGATGGCAGGCGATGGTGGTCGAGCCGAGGTCGATGGCCGCCCCCCACACGGGCTTTTCGCGCAGCCCGGGCCAGACCTCGAGGATCCGGGGGGGCGCGCCCTCGGCCGGGGTGTGGACGGCGGCGGTGACCTTCCACTCGCCCTCGCGAAGGGCCTTCTGCAGGCGGTGCAGGAGGGGGAGGGTGGCGGTTGCGCCCTCGACCCCCCACTGCTCGGCGAGGGCGGCGCACAGCCGCTCGAGGTCGCCCGAGGGGTGGTGCATGTCGGGCTCGGCCACCTCGACGAAATGCAGGCGGATGGCGGGGTCGAGGGTGATGTCGCGCGCCTCGGCGCGCTTGCGCACGATCTGGCGGTGGACCTGGGATTCCGGGGGCACGTCGATGACCACGTCGCCCTGGATGGTGGCCTGGCAGCCGAGGCGCCGGCCGTCGATCAGGCCGCGCTTGTCCTTGTAGCGCTGCTCGACCCGGTTCCACTCCGACAGCGCCTCGGGGCTGGAGACGACGCCGTGCTTGGAGAACTCGCCGAAGCTGGGGGCGATCTGGCAGCGCGAGCAGATGCCGCGGCCCCCGCAGACCGAGTCGAGGTCCACCCCAAGCTGGCGCGCGGCGGTCAGCACGGGCGTGCCGGCGGGCACCCGGCCGCGGCGGCCGGAGGGGGTGAAGATCACGAGAGGGTCGACGGGGGGGGCGTCGGTCATGTCCGCTCCGTTGGGCTGCTTCGGGTGGGAGTCCTAGACCGGGCGGGGGGCGGTTGCGAGCCCCCGGGCGACGGTTCGCGGAACGGACGCGCCCTGCGGGCGGGCCTGGCTGCGGAGCGTGGGTGGGGAGCGGGCGCCAGTGTCGAGAGGGCGGGAGCCTCCAACGGAGCTCCTGACTCACCCAAGAACAGGGCCGCGCCTGTCCTCCGAAGCCGTCCGTCGCTGTTGATGCCTGAGCGACTCGCC
>NZ_CAXBOD010000096.1:0-11166 GCF_963977235.1 uncultured Albimonas sp. | reverse complement strand
TTCTTCTGGGTCGCCCGGATGATGATGATGGGCCTGCACTTCATGAAGGACGAGGCCGGCCGTCCGCAGGTTCCGTTCCACGACGTCTATGTCCATGCGCTCGTCCGCGACGAGAAGGGCAAGAAGATGTCCAAGAGCCTGGGCAACGTCATCGACCCGCTCGACCTGATCGACGAGTACGGGGCGGACGCGATGCGCTTCACGCTGGCCTCGATGGCCGCGATGGGGCGCGACATCAAGCTGGCGGTTGCCCGCGTCGCCGGCTACCGCAACTTCGCGACCAAGCTGTGGAACGCCGCCCGCTTCGCCGAGATGAACGAGTGTCGCCCCGTCGACGGCTTCGACCCCGCCGCGGTTCAGGCGCCGGTCAACCGCTGGATCGTGGGCGAGACCGCGCGGATCTCGGCGACCGTCGACCGGGCGCTGGCCGAGTATCGCTTCAACGACGCGGCGAACGCCCTCTACGGCCATGTCTGGGGCGTGGTCTGCGACTGGTACGTCGAGTTCGCCAAGCCCCTGCTGATGGGCGAGGACGGGCCGGCGAAGGACGAGACCCGCGCGACGCTCGCCTGGGCCATCGACCAGTGCCTGAAGCTGCTGCACCCGTTCATGCCCTATGTGACCGAGGCGCTGTGGGGCGCCATCGCGGACCGGCCGAAGATGCTGATCCACGCCGACTGGCCGGCGCTCGACGCGGGGCTGGCGGATCCGCAGGCGGACGCGCGGGTGGGCCGGCTGGTCTCGCTGATCGAGGCGATCCGCTCGGTCCGCGCGGAGATGAACGTGCCGCCCTCGGCCAAGCTCGCGCTGCTGATGGTGGACGGGGACGCGGATCTCGAGGCCGCGATCGCCGAGGACCTGCCGCTGATCGAGAGGCTGGCCCGCGTCGACGGGTTCTCGCGGGCCGCGGAGGCGCCGAAGGGGGCGGCCACGATCCCGGTGGCGGGGGGCGCGCTGGCGCTGCCGCTGGCGGGCATCGTCGACGGCAAGGCCGAGAAGGCGCGGCTCGAGAAGGCGCTGGGCAAGGTCGAGAAGGAGGCCGCGGGGATCGAGAAGAAGCTCTCCAACCCCGGGTTCCTGTCCAAGGCCCCCGAGGAGGTGGTCGAGGAGAATCGCGAGCGGCTCGCCGAGGCCCGGGCCGAGGCCGACCGCCTGCGCATCGCCGCCGCCCGGGCCGCCGAACTCGTCTGAGGCTCCTGCCATGCGGCGCCCGCTGACGCGGGCATTCCCTTTGCCTCGGGCCGCGCAGGCGCGCGGCCCTCAGGCGCCCCCGCGGAGCGGGGGAGGCGCCTGGCCGGGAGCGGGGGCATGGGCTGGCCGTCGCGGCTCGGGCCCTGGGCCGGACCTGCGGCGGGCTACTCTGGCAGCAGCGCCACCATGCCGCCGGGGCGGCGATCCAGGCGGCCGGCGAGCTCCAGTTCCAGCAGAACGTCGGCCAGCGCCGAGAGCGGGGCGCCGGAGAGGCGGGCGAGCTCGTCCTCCTCCACAGGAGCCATGCCGAGCAGGTCGCGAACCTGGGCGCGCAGCGCGGCATCGTCGGGGACGGCGGCAAGCGGGGGGCGGGCGAACGCCCCCGCCGGCTCGGCGAGGCCCGGGGTCTCGGCGTCCGGCGCGTGGAGCCCTGTCGAGGGATCCGCGGCGTCGGGATCGTCGAGCAGGGCGCCCGCCGCCGCCTCCAGCGCCTCGATCACGTCCTCGGCGTGGCGGACCAGGGTCGCGCCCTGGCGGATCAGGGCGTTGCCGCCCTCGGACCGCGGATCGAGGGGGGAGCCGGGAACGGCCAGCACCTCTCGCCCCTGTTCGAGCGCGAAGTCGGCGGTGATCAGCGAGCCCGAGCGCGCCGCGGCCTCGATCAGAATCACCGCGCGCGACAGGCCCGCGATCACCCGGTTGCGGCGGGGGAAGTGACGGCCCTGGGGGGCGAGGCCGATGGGCGCCTCGGAGACCACGGCCCCGACCTCGGCGATGCGCGCGGCGAGCGCGGCGTGCTCGGGGGGGTAGACCTCCTTCACGCAGCCGGCGACCGCGGCCAGCGTGCCGCCGCCGTCCTCGACCGCGCCCAGGGCCGCGTCGTGGGCCGCGCCGTCGACCCCGCGCGCGAGGCCCGAGACGGTCCACAGGCCCTGCTTGCCGAGGTCCGCGGCCAGCAGCCGCGCGACGCGCAGCCCGACGGCCGAGGCGTTGCGCGCCCCCACGATGGCGATCGAGGGCCGCGACAGCGTCGCCGGATTGCCGCGCGCCCACAGCACGGGCGGCGGATCGGGGATCCGCGCCAGGGCCGAGGGGTAGCCCGTCCGGCCCCAGACCAGCAGCGTCGCGCCGGCGCGCCGGCCGGCCTCGAGCTCCCGCTCGGCCTGCGCGATCGAGGCGACGGTCACCCCGCTCGCGCCGCCGCGGCCGGCGAGGTCGGGCAGCGCCTCCAGCGCCCGGCGGGGCGAGCCGAAGCGGCGCACGAGCCGGATCCAGGTCGAGGGCCCGACGTTGCGGCTGCGCGCCAGGCGCAGGGCGTCGAGCGTCTCGGCCTCGGAGGGCGGAACGGGGGCGGGGACGGGACCCGCGCCGGGACGCTTCAGGTCCAGTCGCGCCTGCATGGAGCCTCCTTGGGAAGACCCCCACAGGTGACGCCGACAGGGTTAAACGCGGGTTAACCGCAGGGTCTCGCGCCGGTCACTTTCGCGATCGGGCGCCGATCCTGGTCTCCTGCCCGCGCAGCAGCCGGGCGAGGTTCTCGTGATGCTTGGCCCAGACCAGCAGGGCCAGCAGCACGAAGAGCCCGACGGCCTCCAGCCGCCCGAACCCCCACAGCGCCGCGGGCGCTGTCGCCGCCGCGGCCAGTCCGCCGACCGAGGAATAGCGGGTCAGCGCCGCGGCCCCCAGCCACACCGCGAGGCACACGAGCCCCGCCGGCCAGCTCAGCGCCAGGGTGCAGCCCAGGATGGTGGCCACCCCCTTGCCGCCGCGAAACCGCAGCCAGACGGGGAAGCAGTGGCCGAGCATCGCCCCGCAGGCGCCCAGCACCGCGGCGTCCGGCCCCCACAGGCCCGCGATCAGCACCGCCGCCGCGCCCTTGCCGGCGTCCAGCAGCAGGGTCAGCGCCGCGGCCGCCTTGTTGCCGGTGCGCAGCACGTTGGTGGCGCCGATGTTGCCCGAGCCGACCTTGGTCAGGTCGCCCAGCCCGAAGGCCCGGCTCAGCAGCACGCCCATCGGGATCGAGCCCAGCCAGTAGCCCAGCACCGCCGCGCCCAGCAGATAGGGCAGCGCCGCGTCCAGCCCGGGGGCGGCCGTCTCGCCCAGCAGGGCCAGCAGCCATTCGGGAAAGAACCTGCTCATGCCGCCTGCGCCTCCCGCGCGAAGACCTGCGCGCCGCCCACGAAGCTGCGCAGCACCCGCCCCTGCATCCGCCGCAGATCGTAGGGCGTGTTCTTGGAGCGCGAGTGCAGCCTCGCCCGGTCCAGCACCCAGGGCGCGCCCGGATCGAACAGCACCAGGTCGGCCGGCGCGCCGGGAGCCAGGCGCCCGGCCTCGAGCCCCAGCAGCCGCGCGGGCGCCAGCGACAGGCGCGCGAACAACGTGGGCAGGTCCAGCGCCCCGCCATGCACCAGCTGCAGCGCGGCGGGCAGCAGCGTCTCGAGCCCCACGGCCCCGTGGGCGGCCTGCTCGTAGGGCAGGCGCTTGAGCTCCTCGTCCTGGGGCAGGTGGGCCGAGGTGATCACCTCGACCAGCCCGTCGGCGACGGCCTGCACCAAGGCCTGGCGGTCCTCCTCCGCGCGCAGCGGCGGGCGCAGCTTGAAGAAGCTCCGGTAGGGCTCGATGTCGAGCTCGTTGAGCGTCAGGTGGTGGATCGAGGCGCCGGCGGAGACCTTCAGCCCCGCCCGCTTCCCCCGCTCCAGCGCCTCCAGCGCCCCGCGGGTCGAGAGCTGGTCGGCGTGGTAGCGGGCGTCGGTCAGCTCGACCAGCGCGAGGTCGCGCTCGAGCTGCATGCGCTCGGCCATGGCGGGGATGCCGGGCAGGCCCGACTTCGCGGCGAAGAAGCTCTCGGTGGCGCAGCCCTGGGCCGAGAGGATCGGCTCCTGCGGGTGGTGGATCACCAGCGCCCCCAGCGAGCGCGCGTAGGTCAGCGCCCGCCGGAAGACGGTGGGGTCGGCGACGCAGCGGTCGCCGTCGGTGAAGGCCACCGCGCCGGCGTCAGTCAGGAACCCCATCTCGGACATGCGCTTGCCCGCGCAGCCCTGGGTCAGCGCCCCCATCAGCCGGACGTTGACCGGGCAGACGGCGGCGGCGCGGCGCAGGGCGAACTCCAGCACCGCGGGGTCGTCGGCCACGGGATCGGTGTCGGGACGCACCACCAGCGTGGTGACCCCGCCGGCGGCCGCCGCCAGACCCGCGGTGCGGTAGCTCTCGCGGTGGCGGGCGCCGGGTTCGCCGACATAGACCGACATGTCGACGATGCCGGGGGCGAGCGCCCGGCCGGCGCAGTCGATGACCGTCCCCGGCTTCGCCGCGCCGGCGTCGCCGACCGCCGAGATCCGCCCATCCTCGATCAGCAGGTCGCCGCGGGTCTCGGTTCCCGCCTCGGGGTCGATCAGCAGGGCGTCGCGCAGAAGGATCTGGGTCATGCGGTCGGACCTTGTGCGAAGGAGGGGAGGGCGGCGCGGCGCGGACCCCCGGTCATGAGGCGGTCGCCGGGATCTCGACGCCCTGCGCCTCGGCCAGCAGCTCCAGCACCGCCATGCGGACCGCGACCCCCATCTCCACCTGCTCGGCGATGACCGAGCGGTCGGGGTCGTCGGCGACCAGCGCGTCGATCTCCACGCCGCGGTTCATCGGGCCGGGGTGCATCACGATGGCGTCGGGCTTGGCATGCGCCAGCTTCTGGTGGTCGAGGCCGAAGCGGTGGAAGTACTCCCGCTGCGAAGGCACGAACGCGCCCTCCATCCGCTCCTGCTGGAGGCGCAGCATCATCACCACGTCCGCGCCCTCGAGCCCCTTCTCCATGTCGTGGAACACCTCGACGCCATAGCGGTCGATCCCGGGCGGCAGCAGGGTGGGGGGGGCCACCACACGCACCCGGTTCTCCATCATCCCCAGCAGGATCATGTTGGATCGCGCCACGCGGGAATGCGCCACGTCCCCGCAGATCGCCACGGTCAGCCGGTGCAGCCGGCCCTTGCGCCGCCGGATGGTCAGCGCGTCGAGCAGCGCCTGGGTGGGATGCTCGTGCCGCCCGTCGCCGGCGTTGATCACGCTCGCGTCCACCTTCTGGGCGAGCAGCGCCACGGCGCCCGAGTGCTGGTGGCGCACCACGATCAGGTCGGGGTGCATGGCGTTGAGGGTCGCTGCGGTGTCGAGCAGCGTCTCGCCCTTCGACATCGAGGAGGTGCGCACCGACATGTTCATCACGTCCGCGCCCAGGCGCTTGCCCGCGATCTCGAAGCTCGCCTGGGTGCGGGTGGAATTCTCGAAGAACAGGTTGATCTGGGTGAGGCCGCGCAGCGTCGAGGTCTTCTTGTCGCGCGAGCGGTTCAGCGCGACATGCGCCTCGGCCCGGTCGAGGATCGCGGTCACGTCGGCGGGGGAGAGCTGCTCGATCCCCAGCAGGTGGCGGTGGCGCAGGCGGGGGCCCGCGCTCGGATCGGAGGGGGTGTCGGTCACGCGGCGGCGGCTCCCTTGCGTTGCGCCCCGCTTATGGCGCCGGGGGGCGGGGGCGGGCAAGGGCGAGGCGCCGCCCCGGGCGGACCTGCGTGGAGATCGCGCGCAGGCCCGGCGGGGGCGGCCGGCGCTTGACCTGGCGCGCGGGGCGCCCTTCCGTGGCCCGCAAACGCGCGCCCGGCACGGGCGCGCCACGGGAGGAGACAGGCATGTACACCATCGTCGGCAATCCGAAGAACCGCAGCCTGCGGGTGATGTGGGCGCTCGAGGAGCTCGGCCAGGACTGGGCGCTGGAGACGGTCGCCCCGCAGACCGAGCGGATGCTGGCCGTCAACGCCACCGGCAAGGCGCCGGTGCTGCTGGTCGACGGCGCCCCGATTCCCGATTCGGTGGCGATCGTGACCTTCCTCGCCGACCGCCACGGCGCGCTGACCTTCCCCGCCGGCTCGCTCGAGCGCGGCCGCCAGGACGCGATCACCCAGTTCTGCGTGGACGAGCTGGAGGGGGCCTGCTGGACCGCGGCCAAGAACGGCTTCCTGCACCCCGAGGACAAGCGCTCGGACGTCAAGGCCACCTGCGCGTGGGAGTTCGAGCTGGCGCAGAAGCGGCTCGAGACGCTGCTGGGCGAGGGCCCCTGGGTGATGGGCGAGACGTTCACCGTCGCCGACATCCTGATCGCCCACACGCTGAGCTGGGGCGACCGGATGTTCCAGTGGCCGCTGACCGACACGCTCGCCGACTACAAGCAGCGCGCCATGTCCCGCCCCGCCCTCGGCGCGGCGATGGCCAAGGGCAAGGCGCTGCTGGAAGCGGCGGCCTGAGGCGGCCCGCCCCCCGGGGCGCCGCCGCGCGGCGACGCCCCGGTCCGGAGCCGCAACGCGCGGCGTGAACGCCGCGGATCATGAAGGCCTGGAAGACGGGGGTCGGCCGGGCGAAGCCGGCCGCCGCCAGCTGCGGCGCGCCCCGCGCGCGGGCGCGGCGCATCGTGGCGGCGGTGGCGCCGAACAGGTCGGCGTCCCCGGCCAGCGCCTCGGCGGCGTCCGACCCCGTGGGCGCGCAACCGGAAACGCGAAAGGGGCGGCCCGGCGGACCGCCCCCCTTGATCGCTCGAGCGAGCGCAGGCGCCCTCAGGCGGCCTTGGCCAGGGCCTCGCCGCCCTTGGCCAGCTTCGCGGCCACGCCGGCGACATGGGCGCCCTGCTGGCGGGCCACCGAGAGCTCGCGCGCCGTGGGCTGGCGGGCGCCGTCGGGGCCCGCCATCGTGCCCGCGCCATAGGCCGAGCCGCCGCGGACCTCGTCGACCTGGGCGAGTTCGGCGGCCGAGTAGGGCACGCCCACCACCACCATGCCGTGGTGAAGCAGGGTGATATGCGTGCTCAGCGCCGTGGTCTCGTTGCCGGTCCCGGTCCCGGTCGACACGAAGACCGAGCCGACCTTGCCGATCAGCTTGCCCTGCGCCCACAGGCCGCCGGTCTGGTCGAGGAAGGTGCGCATCTGGCCGGCCATGTTGCCGAACCGCGTGCCGGTGCCGATGATCACCGCGTCATAGTCGGCCAGCTCGTCGGGGGTGGCGATCGGGGCCTCCTGGTCCCACTTGCCGCCGGCGGCCTTGAAGGCCTCCTCGGGCATGGTCTCGGGGACCCGCTTCACGGACACCTCGGCGCCCGCCTCGCGCGCGCCTTCGGCGATCGCGCCGGCCATGGTTTCCACGTGGCCGTACATGGAGTGATAAAGCACCAGAACCTTGGTCATCGTCTCGTCCTTCGATCTCGGGGCCGCCGGCGAGGGAGGGGGGCGGCGGCGTCTGTCCCAACGTGGTCCCTCGACGTCCCGGCGCCCAGACCCGCGAACGGGCACGAATTGTTTCCCGTATGAGGACACCCCGCCGCGCCCGGCGCGGGAGAGGGCGTCGCGCCGCCGCACCGCCTGTCGCCCCCTGAACGTTGCGCGAACGCTTGCGCGGCCGGCGCCCCGGCGCTATCTCCGCGCAGATGGCGGACAAGGCCCCCCTCTCCCACGGCTCGATCCTGACCGGCGGCGCCCCCGAGGGCTTCGACGCGAAGCTGCTCGCGGACCTCGTGGCGAAAGCCGACGGGCCGGTGATCCACGTGGCGCGCGACGACGCGCGGCTGGCTGCGCTCGCCGAGGCGCTGGCCTTCTTCGCGCCCGAGATCCCGGTCTGGCGCTTCCCCGCCTGGGACTGCCTGCCCTACGACCGGATCAGCCCCAACGCCGACATTTCGGCTGCCCGCATGGCGACGCTGGCCGCGCTCGCCGACGGGCTGCCCGGCCGGGCGGTGGTGCTGACCACGCTCAACGCCGCCGCCCAGCGGGTGCCCGCGCGGGAAACCGTGCGCGCCGCCTCCTTCGTGGCCGAGGTGGGCAAGCCGCTCGATCTCGACGCCTTGCGCGAATACCTCGGGCGGATGGGCTTCAACCGCGCCCCCACGGTGACCGAGCCCGGCGACCACGCCATCCGCGGCGGCGTGGTCGACGTCTACCCGCCGGGCGCCGACGCGCCGGTGCGCCTCGATCTTTTCGGCGACACGCTCGACAACGCGCGCCGCTTCGACCCCGAGACCCAGCGCACCATCGAGAAGATCCGCCGGGTCGAGCTCGCCCCCGTCTCCGAGGTGATCCTCGACGAGCCCGCCATCGCCCGCTTCCGCCAGTCGTATCGCGAGACCTTCGGCGCCGCCGGCCTCGACGACCCCCTCTACGAGGCCGTCAGCGCCGGCCGCAAGCAGCAGGGCATGGAGCACTGGCTGCCCTTCTTCCACGAAGAGCTGGCGACGATCTTCGACTACCTCCCCGAGGCCCCCGTCGCCCTCGACCACCAGGTCGAGGAAGCGCGCGAGTCCCGCTGGGAGATGGTGCGCGACCACTACGAGGCCCGCCGCAACGCCCAAGGCGCCAAGCCCGCCATGGGCGCCCCGGTCTACAAGCCCCTGCCGCCCGAGCTGCTCTACCTGTCCGAGCCTCAGTGGCTCGAGGCGCTCTCGGGCCGCCACCTGCGCCGCTTCTCCCCCATGCCCCAGCCCCCGGGCCCGGGCTGCGTGGACATGGGCGGCCGCCTCGGCCGCAGCTTCGCGGCCGAGCGCGCGCAGGAGGGCGTCAACGTCTTCGACGCGCTGGCCACCCACCTCAAGGGCCTCACCAAGGCCAAGACCGTGATCTTCGCCACCTACTCCGAGGGCGCGCGCGACCGCGTGAAAACCCTGCTGGAGGATCACGACGCCCCCGCCTCCCGCCTGGTGGAGCGGTTCGCCGACGTGAAGGCCGGCCTGGTGAACCTCGCCGTCTGGCCGCTGGAATCGGGTTTCGAGACCGCCGACCTCGCCGTGGTGGCCGAGCAGGACGTGCTGGGCGACCGCCTGATCCGCGCCCCCCGCCGCCGCAAGCGGGCCGAGAACTTCCTGACCGAGGCCTCGACCCTCTCGGCCGGCGACCTCGTGGTGCATGTCGAACACGGCATCGGCCGGTTCCTCGGCCTCGAGACCGTGCAGGCGCTCGGCGCCCCCCACGACTGCGCGATGCTGGAATACGCCGGCGGCGACAAGCTCTACCTGCCCGTCGAGAACATCGAGCTGCTCAGCCGCTACGGCCAGGAGGCCGGGCTTCTCGACAAGCTGGGCGGCGGCGCATGGCAGGCCCGCAAGGCCAAGATGAAGGAGCGGATCCGCGAGATGGCGGACCGCCTGATCCGGATCGCCGCCGAGCGCGCCCTTCGCAAGGCGCCCGAGTTCGAGCCCCCCCAGGGCTCCTGGGACGAGTTCTGCGCCCGCTTCCCCTACACCGAGACCGACGACCAGCTCTCGACGATCGAGGACGTGCTGGGCGACCTCACCGCGGGCACGCCGATGGACCGGCTGATCTGCGGCGACGTGGGCTTCGGCAAGACCGAGGTCGCCCTGCGCGCGGCCTTCGTCACCGCGATGTCGGGCGTGCAGGTGGCGGTGGTGGCCCCGACCACGCTGCTCGCCCGCCAGCACGCCAAGACCTTCGCCGAACGCTTCCGCGGCTTCCCCGTCAACGTCCGCCAGCTCTCGCGCTTCACCCCCGCGAAGGAGGCGACCGACACCCGCAAGCGCCTCGCCGACGGCACGGTGGACGTGGTGATCGGCACCCACGCGCTGCTCGCCCAGGGCATCCGCTTCCGCGACCTCGGCCTCTTGATCATCGACGAGGAGCAGCACTTCGGCGTCAAGCACAAGGAGCGCCTGAAGGAGCTCCGCTCCGACGTCCACGTCCTGACGATGACCGCCACCCCGATCCCGCGCACCCTGTCGCTGGCCATGTCCGGCGTGCGCGAGCTGTCGGTCATCGCCACCCCGCCCGTCGACCGCCTGGCGGTCCGCTCCTACATCGCCGAGTTCGACCCGGTGACGGTCCGCGAGGCCCTGCTGCGCGAACACTTCCGCGGCGGCCAGAGCTTCTTCGTCGTCCCGCGCATCTCCGACATCCCCGAAATCGAGGCGTTCCTGCGCGAACAGGTCCCCGAGATCACCTCCGTCACCGCCACCGGCCAGATGGCCGCGGGCGAGCTCGACGACCGGATGAACGCCTTCTACGACGGCAAGTACGACGTGCTGCTGGCCACCACGATCGTGGAATCGGGCCTCGACATCCCGCGCGCCAACACGCTGATCGTGCATCGCGCGGACATGTTCGGCCTGTCGCAGCTCTACCAGATCCGCGGACGGGTCGGCCGCTCCAAGCTGCGCGCCTACGCCTATTTCACCACCGAGCCGCGCAAGCGCCTGACCGACGGCGCCGACAAGCGCCTGCGGGTTCTGGCTTCGCTCGACAGTCTGGGGGCGGGGTTCACGCTGGCGAGCCACGATCTCGACATCCGCGGCGCCGGCAACCTGGTGGGCGAGGAACAGTCCGGCCACATCCGCGAGGTCGGCTTCGAGCTTTACCAGAACATGCTCGAGGAGGCGATCGCGCGGATGAAGTCGGGCGAGACCGACGGCCCGGTGGACTCGGGCGACTGGTCCCCCCAGCTGGGCCTCGGGGTGCCGGTGATGATCCCCGACGCCTATGTCCCCGACCTCGACGTTCGTCTGGGCCTCTACCGCCGCCTCTCGGGGCTGGAGAGCAAGACCGAGCTGGAAGGCTTCGCCGCCGAGCTTCACGACCGTTTCGGCAAGCCCCCCGCCGAGGTCGAGATGCTGCTGCGCGTGGTCCGGGTGAAGGCGCTGTGCAAGCGCGCGGGGATCGCCAAGCTCGACGGCGGCCCCAAGGGCGCGACGCTGCAGTTTCGCGACGACAAGTACGCCAACCCCGCCGGGCTCGCGAGCTGGCTCCAGGACCAGCGCGGCCTCGCCAAGATCCGCGACAACAAGGTGGTGGTCCGCCGCGACTGGGCGACCGAGAGCGACCGCCTGAAAGGCGCCTTCGCCATCGCCCGCGACCTCGCGAAACTCGCCCAGGCCGGCAAGAAAGCCGCCTGACCCCCGCCCAGGCGCCACGCCGAACAGCCCCCGTCGAACCCGCCTCGCAAAGCGCCTGTTCT
>NZ_CAXBOD010000095.1:0-11395 GCF_963977235.1 uncultured Albimonas sp. | reverse complement strand
CAGGGAGCCGCCGCGCGACGCGCCCGCCCGGGCCCGGCGTTCGGCCCGCGGCGGCGGTCGGGCCGGGCGCCCGGCGCGACCGCCGCCCGGGGCGGAGCGCGCGCGTGACCGACTGGATCCTCTCTGTCGAGGGCACGCCCGAGGCCGGGCGCATCGCCCTGACGCTGGCCCTGGTCTCGGCGCTCGCCCACGCGATCTTCGGCGCCCTGCAGAAGTCGCGCTACGGCCCCTGGGAATCGCGCGGCGCCATCGACCTCTTCGTCTTCGTCATCGCCCTCTTCGGCGCGCTCTTCGTCCTGCCCTGGCCGCAGCCCGAGATCTGGCCGATCCTGCTCGGCGTCTGGGTGATCCACACGATCTACAAGTGCGTGCAGGCCATGGCCTACCAGCGCGGCGCCTACACCGTGGTCTACCCCGTCGCCCGCGGCACCGCGCCGATCTGCACCGTGATCTTCGCCTCCCTGGCGCTGGGAGAGCGGTTCGCGCCCGGCCAGTGGGCCGGCGTCGCGCTCCTCTCGGGGGGGATCATGGCGCTGTCGGGGCTCAACCTGCGCGGCAGGTCCCTGCAGTCCGAGACGATGCTGGCGGCCCTCGCGCTTGCGCTGCTGACCGGGATCCTGATTGCGGCCTACACCACCTACGACGCCTGGGGCATCCGCCAGTCGGCCGACCCGCTGGTGTTCCTCGCCTGGTTCTTCGTGGCCGACGGCTGGACCTTCCCGATCCTCGCGGCCCGCCGCCGCGCCCGCATGGCGCCGCAGGACCGGCTACCCCTGCCGCCCCTCCTGCTGCGCGGCTTCATCGGCGCGCTGATCGCCTTCGTCTCGTTCGGCGCCGTGATGCTGGCGACCCGCCTCGACAAGGTCGGCGAGGCGGTGGCGATGCGCGAGACCTCGGTGATCTTCGCGGCCCTGATCGGCTGGGCGGTCCTGCGCGAGCCCGTCGGCCCCGCCCGCGCCGGCCTGATGGCCGTCATCGCCGCCGGCGCCGCGCTGGTCCAGATCGCCGCCTGAGGCGCGCCGCGCCCCCTGCCCTGCCTGCGCCTTCCCCCGCGCCTCCCGGCATCGTGAGAGCGTCGGGCTGGACCGCGCCCGTCCGCCGGACGACCTTTCCTGCACCCGAACCGGACAGGGAGACCCGCCATGCCCGCCTCCAGCCTCCGCCCCGTCCTCGCCGCGACGCTCGCGCTTGCGCTCGCGCTGCCCGCGCTCGCCCATCACGGCTGGCGCTGGACCAGCGGCGAGAACATCGAGCTGACCGGCGTGATCGCAGAGGCCCGGCTCGGCAATCCCCACGGCGTCCTCACCGTGCAGGCCGAGGACGAGACCTGGACCGTCGAGGTCGGCCAGCCCTGGCGCAACGCGCGCGCCGGCCTGAGCGAGGCCATGCTCGCCCCCGGCGTCGAGGCCACCTTCATCGGCGAGCCCTCCGCGAACATCGAGGACCGCCGCCTGAAGGCCGAGCGCATCCGCATCGAGGGCAGGATGCACGAGCTCTACCCCGAGCGCTCCTGACCCGCGGCCGAGCGGATGTGGGACTGGCTCGCCGCCCTGCCGCCCGCCGAGGCGATGCGCAGCGGCCGCTGGCTCTATGCCTGGGTCAGCGCGGCGCATGTGCTGGGGATCGCCCTGCTGGTCGGCGCGATCGCGCCGCTCGACCTGCGGCTGCTGGGGCTGAGACGGGATCTGCCGCTGGCGCCGCTGGCGGCGCTGCTGGTTCCCGCGGCGGCGACGGGGCTGGCGCTGGCGCTCGTCTCGGGGGCGCTCCTGTTCCTCGCCGCGCCCGGCGACTACGGCGCGCGGCCGCTGTTCCTGGCCAAGCTGGGGCTGGTCGCGCTCGGCGCAGGGTCCGCGCTGGCGCTGCACCTGGGGCCCGGCCTGGCGCGGGCCGCGCCGGGGCGCCTGCGGCTCGCCGGCGCGATCTCGCTGGGCTGCTGGCTGCCGGCGCTGGCGGCGGGGCGGATGCTGGCCTTCGTCGACTGAAGCCCCGCCTGCAAGGCCCCGCCTGCGCGCGGCTTGCGCAGGCGCCCCCCTCAACGACGCGGCCGGCGCTGGTTGCGCCGGCCGCTTCCCCGGGCCCGCGTCGTGCGGGAGTGGGTGCGAGGGATGCCGCCAGGACGCGGCCCGGGGTTTGCGCAGGCGCCGCTCTCAGCCCTTGGGCAGCAGCACCGTGTCGATGACATGGATCACGCCGTTCGACTGCTCGACGTCGGCGATGGTGACCGAGGCGATGTCGCCGCGCTCGTCCTCGATCATGATCGTGCCCTCGTTGTTCCAGGCCTTCAGCGTGCAGCCGCCCAGCGTGGGCACCGGGTGCACGCCGCCGTCGTCCGCGATCATCCCCTTGATCGCGGTCGACATCGCCTTGGCCGAGACCACGTGGCAGGCGAGGATCTTCTGCAGCTTCGCCTTGTTGGCGGGCTCGAGCAGGGTCGCGACCGTGCCCGCGGGCAGCGCCTCGAAGGCGGCGTCGGTGGGGGCGAAGACGGTGAACGGGCCCTCGCCCGACAGCGTCTCGACCAGGCCCGCGGCCTTCACCGCGGCGACCAGCGTCTCGTGGTCCTGCGAGTTCACGGCGTTCTGGACGATGGTCTTGTCGGCATACATGGGCGCGCCCCCGACCATCGGGTTGTCGCCGGCCATGTCGCTCGAGGCGAAGGCGGCGGCGGCCATCGAGGCGGCGGTGGCGAAGACGGTCAGCGCGGCGGCGCGGCGAATGTCGGTCATGAAACCTCTCCTGCTGGGTGCTGGCCCCGTCGTGCAGGGCCGGTCGAGAAGAGCTACGCGCCGCGAATGGAATGGTTTCCCGCTCACGCACGCGTGATGAGCGACAGGGCGGCGGGTCGCGCGTGCGGGATCCTCAGGGCTGGACGCCGCCCGCCAGGAACCCGATCCCCGCCTTCTTCAGACGCTCGGTCACGTCCTGGCGGCGCTGTTCGTTGGGGCGGGCGTTGGTGATCGCGAGGCGGATGTCGAAATGCGCCATCAGCCGGGCCAGCCGCGGGCCGTGGCGGTCGAGGTCGAAGGTCTCGGGCGAGAACTGGCCGCGCACCGCCGCGGCCGCCTCGCGCAGGCGGCGGGGGACGTCGGCGATCACCGGGTCGACCTCGACGCCCGCGTCGCGCAGCGCCCGGATCTGCAGGTCGAGCGCGTCGGCGTCCTCGCTCATGTTGGCCGCGAGGTTGCGGGTCAGGGCGCCCACCTCGTCGATCTCGGTCCGCCCGCGCCGCACCGACCAGGCCTTGTCGTCGACATAGAGGATCTGCCCGCTCTCGCGGTTCACCCCCAGCAGGTCCGAGCCGGGGGCGTTGGGCTCGTTGCGGGTGGCGTGGGGGCCGCGGTCGGGGTCGGGCTCCTGCGCCCATTTCAGCACCGCGAAGGGGGCCTCGACCGGGTGCGTGTCGCCCTCGATGGGCACGCCGAAGGTCTGGAAGGCGCTTTCCACCTCCGAGACCCGCGGCAGCTGCGTGCGGCGCTGGTGGCCGCGCACATAGCCCAGGAACCCCTGCGCGGTGATCCCGCGGGGGGTCTCGCCCGCCTCCAGCCCGCGGTTGTGGGCGGCGACATGGTCGCGATAGGCCCGCCATTGCGACAGCAGGTCCCATTCGCCCGCAGGGTCGAGGGGCATGGTCGCGTAGGCGAAACGGCGAAGCTGCTCGGCCTCGGGGTGATCGAGGGCGCGCAGCAGTTCGGCCTTGCCCTCGACCTCGAGCGCGGGGTCGGCGAGGCGGTCGCGCGCGGCGGCGAGCACGGGGGCCTCGGCCGCGGCCATCTCGTCGCGCCGGTGGCGGCCGTAGCCATAGCGCTGCGTCCGCCCGTCGAGCTGCGCGGAGGGGTCGTCGTAGAGCCGCGCGTCGGCGGCCAGCATCGCCTCGGCCTCCTCGGCGCCCAGGCCATGCGCGGCCCAGCGCGCGAGGCGCGCCTCGGCCTCGCGGCGGATATCGGCGTCGGGGGCCTCGGGGCGGTCGTCGCGGCCGCGGGCGACGAGCACCTCGCGCAGGGCCTCGACCTGGTCATGGGAGAGGCGCGCGCCCAGCGGCTCGGCCAGGCGGTCGGCCAGCCGCTCGCGCGCCAGCAGGCGGCCGTCGTGGGTCTCGGACAGCAGCATCCGGCGCATCTGGTCGCCGCCGACCAGCAGAAGTTCGTCGAGGCGCCGGGCGGCGGCGGGGCCCATGCGGGTCTCGATCATCTCGCGGACCCGGGCGATGGCGGCCTCGCCCGCCGCCGGCGCGGGGGCCTGTGCGGGGGGCTCGGCGCCCGGCTCCGCCGGCGCGGGGCGGGCGTCGGCCGTCCAGTCGATTTCAGCGAAGGCGCGGTCGACGGGCGACAGCGCGGCCGCCTCGGTGTCGGCCAGCGCCCGGGCGATCATCGGCGGCAGGTCCTGGGAAGGCGCGGGCCTCGCGGGGCGGGCGGCGGCGGCCTCTGCGGCCTGCGTCGCCGCCAGCGCCTCGCGGATGGCGGGCGGGATCGCCTCGGTCTGGTCCAGCGCCTCGCGCGCCAGGGGGGAGAGGTCGTCGTCCCGCGCGCGGGGCGAGCCGCTTGAGCCCTCGCCGGCGGGGGAACGCGGCAGGTCGGGGGGCAGCGGCGCCTCGCGCGCGTGGGGGTCGGGGCCGGCCTCGAGCGCCCGGCTGACCCGCCGCGCGGCGCGGGCCGAGCGGATCATCACCTGGTCCCCGGTTCCGGTGCCCGTGGTGCCGAGCCCGCCCAGGTCCCCCACCACCACGTCGGGGTCGAGGTCGTGGTCCCGCAGGAACGCGTTGAACGCGTCCGCCCGGTCGCCGTTCAGGCTGATGTGGACCCAGTGCGAGGGATAGGCCGCCGGACCCGCGATGGCCGCGTCGATCTGGGCGCGGGTCATCGCCGAGCCCTGCGGCATCAGCGGGCGGCCGAGGAACGCGATCCACAGCTCGCGGTGGGCGCCGCCGGGGCGCACGTCGACGACCGAGCCGAGCTCCGACAGCGGCAGGCGGGCGCGCATCACCTCCGGCTCGACGGCGTGGAGCGGGTCGGCGGCCTCGCGCCCCTCGCCCGCCGCCCGCCCGCGTCCGTTGCGCGCGGTGCGCTCGGCATAGGCGAGGCCGTCGGCCTCGGTGCGGGCCATGTAGAAGCCCTGGCCGAAATCCTGCTCGGCCTCCGCCCCCGCGGTGTGGTCGACACCGCCGCGCCGGATCGCGCCCGCGTGGCCCGAGTGGGTGCCGTGCAGCAGGGTCTGGGCGGGGCCTTCGGCGAAGGCGGTGGGCATGGCCCGCCCGGTCGTCGCCATGAACCAGCGGGCGTAGGCGTCGAGGCTTTCGAACGCATGCGCCTCGGTGCGGCCCGAGCGGGGGTCGTGGAACTCCACCCGGAAGCGGGCCTCGGCGCTGTCGGGATCGTAGGCGAAGCGGGTCGAGGGCTCGAGCTCGCCGCCCACGTTGATCTCCGAGACGCGGGGGCCGCCGCCCGCGGCGCGGCTTTCGCCCATCAGCACCCCGAAGTCGCCGTCCGCGCCCGAGGGCAGGCGGTGGGCGCCCAGCCGGCCGTCTGTGGGATCCACGCCGGGCTGGTGGTGGGCCTCGAGCTCCCAGCGGCCGGCGTCGGCGTCGAGCAGCTCCTTCCAGCGCTGGGCCATGCCGGCGGCGGCGGGGCCGGCGAGCCCTTCGTCCCCGGCGCCGACCGAGACCACCCGCGCCTCGCCCTGCACGACGATGTACTCGCCGGTCTGGACGTTGCGATAGATCGCGGCCTCGCGCGTGGAGTCGTCGCCGATGCTGTTGCGATACATCGTCAGGTGATCGTCGAGGCTGGTCGCGTCCGCGGACTGCATGACCGTGCCCTCGGGCATCGGGTCCCCGGTGGGCAGCGGCCGCGGCGGGCCGCCCATCGACTCGGGCAGCGGCGGCGGGCGGGGGCCGCGGGCGGGACCCTCGCCGCCGGGCAGGCGCGGGGCGGCGGGCGCCTCTGCCGGCGCGGGGGCCGGGGTCTCGGCCCGCGCACGAGGGGCCGGGGTCTCGGCCTGTGGACGAGGGGGCGGGGCGGCGTCGGGATCCGGGCCGGGGATGCGGACCGGGGCGACCTCCTCGGGGCTCAGGCCCAGCTCGAGGCCCACGCTGACCGCGTCCAGCGTCTCGGCCAGTTCCCGCGCCTCGGAGGTCGAGGGGCCGCGCGCCTCCGCCGGCCGGGGCGGGGCCGCGCCGTCGTCCGGGGCCGGGCGGCGCGAGGGCGCGTCGGGACCCTCGGCGGGGCGGCGTGCGGGCCCCTCGGCCTCGGGGGGCGCCGAGGGACCCGAGGGCGAGGGCCGGCGCCGCGGCACGATCCGGCGCCCCTGCATGGCCCGCGCGAGGCCGCTGTCGTCCCCGGCCCTCTCGGCATGGGACTCGGCCCAGCCCTGAAGCGTGTTCTGCGCGCCCGCCTGCAGCACCGCGGTCACCGAGTCGTGGAAGCTGCCCACGTCCTTGCCCCGCGAATGGTCATAGGCCCGCTCGAACGCCGCCGAGCCGGCGCCGCTCGTCCCCGAGCCCAGGCCCTTGATCATCGCCTGCGCGCCGCGCCCGAACCGCTCGGCCCCCGTTCCCGCCACCCGCGACCCCGCGGCCGCGGAGAACGGCCGCATCGCCCCGGCCGAGAGCCCCCCCGAAAGGAACCCGCGCAGCATGGAATGGGTGAACTCCTCGCCAAAGCGCCCCTCCTCCCAGGCCTTGTCGTCCATCAGCGCCTGCCCGCCCGAGCCCATCGCCCCCGAGATCCCCCCCACCAGCACCTCGTCCATCAACCCCAGCGAGCCCGCGAACCGCCCCCCCTGCGAGGTCACGAACCGCTCGAGCGCCTTCTCCCCCACCGAGAGCCGACCCGAGAGCGCCTTGACCGCCGCGCCGCCCCCGCGCATCCCCGCGCCCACCGCCGCGCCCGCCCCGGCGGTGGCGGCCTGGACCACGGTCATGGCGAAATCCCGGGCCATCTCCTCGTGCCCGTAGCGGTTGCCCTTGATCGCGGCGTTGACCCCCATCGCGGCCACGCCCGCCCCCATCGTCACCAGCACCGGCAGCCAGATCGAGGCCGCCGCCCCCCCGGTCAGCGCCGTGGTCGCCACCGCCGCGGTCAGCACGATCGCGGTCGAGATCACGTTGGCGACGCTGTCGACGGCCTGCTTGTAGCCCTCGGCCGCCCCCTTCGCCCCGATCATCGCCTGGGCGAGCGCGGTGGCGTCGGTGCCGGGTGGGGGCGCGAACTCCCCCTTCTCGTTGAAATTGCCCAGCGTCTGCGTGCCGCCGTCGCCGTCGGGGATGCGCAGGCGGCCGTGGGCGTCGAAGTCCCCCTCCTCGACGCCGGCCGCCTCCATCAACGCGCGGTAGTTCGCGCCCAGCCGCTCATACTGCTCGCCCCCCGCGCTGGGTCCGAACAGGGAGCTGTCGGCCGATTCCCGCTGCTGGCGGGCGGTGAGGGCCGCGGCCTCCATCCGCTCGCGGTCGTTGCGGGGCACGCCGAGGCTGAGCACCTCGAGCTCGTTGGCCGTGTCGCCCGAGGTCTCGGAGTCCCAGAAATTCCCCTCCTCGAACAGCCCGATCCGCTCATGGAGCGGCGGGCCCCCGGGGTGGGCGGCGTTGTAGGCGCGGGTGGCCGCGTCCACCTGCTCGCGCGACATCGAGCGGAACTGGGCCCTGAGCACCTCGTCGCGGGTGCCGGCGCCGTCCATGGCGTAGTTGAAGGCCGCGACCGCCACCGCGGGGTCGTGCAGGTCGCCGGTGGCCATCGCGCGCAGATATTCCCCGCGCGAGGGGTCGTCGGTCCCCTGCGCCAGGCTCTCGCCCAGCTCCTCGCGGATCTCGCGCGGGTCGCGGTCGGGGGCGTCGGGGCCGTTGCGGTAGAGGTTCAGCAGGCGGAAGGTGTAGTCGCGCCGGGCCCGCGCCTCGACCGCCTTGTCGCGCGCCTCGGCCACCGCCTGGGGGTCCAGCGGGTTGGCGAGCCCCGCGTTCAGTTCGGGATCGTCGAGCGCCTGGCGCACCCGCTCGTCCTTGGCGCCGCCGGCGCGGCTGTCCTCGACCAGCAGGGTGGCGGCGCGGACCTCGGGGCTGTCGTGGGGGTGTTCGGCGAGGTTGCGGATCAGCAGCCGCTGCTCGTCGCGCACCCGGTCGACGCGCCGCTCGTAGTTCCCCCCGCCATGGGGGCCGCCGGTCTGCTGGTAGTAGACCACGTCGCGCGTGGCGTAGGCGATCAGCGCCTCGCGCCCGGTCAGGGCGTTTCCATCGGCGTCGCGCTGGGGGGGGGCGGCGTCGCCGGCCGCGGTCAGCACCTCCTGCCAGGCGGCCTCGCGGCGGGCGTCGGTTTCGGCCTGGGTGTCGAACTCGGTCGCTCCGGCCAGCGCCGATCCCCCCGCCGCCCCCTGCGCAGCGCGCATCAGGTCGACCGTCGCGTCCGCCCGCCGGTCGCCCCGCTGGCGCGCGTGCTCGGCCATGCGGTCCTGCAGGCGCAGCCCCTCGGCCTGGTTGACCTCGCCCTCGATCAGCAGGTCGAAGACCGCGCGGTCCTCGGCGTTCAGGTCGTCGGCGACGTCCGAGAGCAGGCCCGAGGCCTCGGCGCTTTCCTCGAAGGCGGCCATCTGCACGGGGTCGAGGGATTTCATCACCTCGTCCACCCGCTCGGAGTCGTTCCACAGCACCACCGCGGCCTCCAGCTCCTGGCGGACCGCGTCCTGGGGGCGTCCGTCGAGCCAGGCCATGGCGGCGGCGATGTTGCGCCGGATGGTGGCGCCGGTGTGCAGGCCGTTCCACATCTCGCGCCGGATGCGGGCGCGCAGGTCGCCCGAATGCTCCGCCTCGACCGCCGCGCCGCGCCTTGCGGTCAGGCCGCGCAGGGGACGCAGAATGGTCTCGCCGTCCGGGAACACCGGGGCGAAGGCGGAATAGAGGTCGTTGTAGCGCTGCGCGACGTTCGAGGTAACGGTGTCCCGCCCCTGGGCGATGCGCGCCGCGACCGGGGCGTCGCCGGTCTTGGCGTTCTCGCCCGTGGCGCGCGCGCGCGTGGCGAAGACGGTGGGCGCCTCGATCGTGGCCGCCGGCTGCGCGGGCCCGGCGGGGAGGGTCTGGCCGCCCTCCGCCCCGCCCCCGCCCTGCGAGGGCTCCTCGGTCCAGGCGGACTGAAGGGTCGCCCAGGCCGCGCGCAGGTCGGCCTCGAGCGCGCGCAGCATGGCGTTGAAGGCGGCCGTCGGCTCCTGGGGGTAGTCGTTGAGCACCGCCGCGACCGGGTCGGCCATGCGGCGCACGCCGGGGCGCGAGGCTTCGGCCGCCTCGCTCAGCCCCGCCGAGGTTTCGGCGCCCGTGGCCGCCATCGCCTCGGCGGCGCGCGAGGCCGCCTCGGCGAGCCCCGCCGCCGCGGCCGAGGCCTGGGCGCGGGCGCGGTCCAGCGCCCCGGTCGCGCCGCGGTCGAGGCCGCCGGTCTGTTCATGCACCTTGCGCGCGGCGGTCTGCGCGGCGGCCGTGGCGCTTTCGCGCACGATGCGGGCGAAGACGTCGGGGGGCTGGTTGCGGTTGGCCAGCAGGCTCTCGCGCAGCATCCGCAGGGTGGCGGGCTGCGCCTCGGCCAGTCCCCGGCGCGCCTCCAGCGCGCCCTCGCCCGCGGCTTCGAGCGAGGCGGCCTGCGCCTGCGCCGCCTCCTGCGCGGTCGCGATCAGCCCCTCGCGCTGGGCCGCGTGCTGGGCGGCCAGCGCCTCGCGCGCGTCGGAGGCGGCCTCGCGCAGGCTGCGCTTGAGGCGCTTTTCGGCCGTCTCCAGCCCGCCGAGCGCCGAGGTCTCCTGCCGGGTCACGTCGGCGGGGCCGCGGGTGCGAAACCCGCTCAGCAGGGCGTCGAACGGGGCCAGCGCGGCGATCAGGTCCTGCTGAAGCCGCATGCCCGCGTTGGTCAGGCGCGCGGCGTGGGCGTCGCGGTCGAGGCCCATCTTCTCGGCCCGCGTCTCGGCGACGGGGGGCACGCGGGTCTGCAGCACCTCGTCGACCGCGCCGCGCATCGCGACCCCCTCGACATCGCCGGGCCAGGGGGGGGCGGGCGCCTCGGCCAGCGCGCCCAGCGCGCCCTGCCCGTCGTCGCCGGTGCGGGTGATCTCCTCGCCGCGCTCGACGGCCCAGGTCTCCATCCGGGCGCCTTCGTCGCGCTCGGTCCGGGTGGCCTCGTCCACCGCCTCGGCGCGGTCCCTTAGCACATCGCGCACATGCCGGGCGGCGCCCGCGATGCGCCGGCGCCCCGCGGCCGCGATGCGTCCCGCGAGCGCCCGGGCCGCCGTCTCGCCCGCGTCCACCTCGGCGAGCGCGGCGTCGAGCCCCCGGTCGGTCCGGGTCAGGGCCGCGTCGAGCGCGCCCTGGCGGCGATCGGCGAGCGTGCCGGCCAGCGCCCGGAAGCGGGCCTGGTCGGCCGAGGCGTCGGCCTCGATCCGCGCGTGCAGGCGGGCGAGCTGCGCGGCCGCCTGCTCCCACGCCCGGGCGGGGTCGCCCTCGCGGCGTTCGGCCTGCGCGGCCTCGGCGCCGTCCTGCTCCCGCGGCCGGGTGTTGGGCTCGACGTCGAGCCGCCGGGGGGCGTCGAAGCCGGGGACCGAGGCGTCGAGCTGGATGGGATGGCGCGGCAGGGGGACGCCCCCCCGCCCGGCCTCGACCAGCATCTCGCCGCCCGCCGCCTCGCCGCCGCGGCCTTCTCGCCCGCGCCCCCTCCGGCCTGCGCGCCGGCGTCCGGGAGGAGGCGAGGGCGCCCCGGCCTGCGCGGCGTTCGCCTCTCCCCCGGCCGGCTCTCCCTCTGCCGGCGCCTCGAGGCCGCCGGCCTGCGCATCGTCCTGCGGGGCGGCGTCGGCGCCCGTCTCGCGCCCGTCCGCCTCCGCGCGCTCGGGCCGCTCGCCCGCAGCGGGGTCGAGGTCCGTCGCAGCCCCCTCCCCCGCGCCGGCGAGGCGGGCCGCGCCCGGCGCCTGCAAGGTCTGGTCGAGCGTCCGGCCCCGCCCCGTCGGCGCCGGGCCGCGGTCGGGACCGGACACGCGCAGCGGCGCCCGCTCCCGCGCCTCCCGCCCCGCGGCGCGGCGGGCGAGCGTCTCGGGCGAGGTCTCGGGCGGGGCGCCAGCGCCCTCCGGCTGGCGCAGGTAGGCCGGGCGCGAGGGCGCGGCCCCCGCCCCCCCCAGGCCGGCGTCGAGCGTGTCGGCCAGCTGCGCGTCGAGCCGCGCATCCATCCCCGCCGCCTCTCGCCCGGGCCGGGCGCGCGCCTCGAGCCGCGCCTCGAGCGCCGCGGCGCCTTGCAGGCGGGGGACGGCCTCCTCACGGCCGCGCATGAGGAGGGGGGCGCGGCTCATCCCCCGCCCGCCTCCCGCGGCGGCGCGGGCGGTCCCTCTCCCCCCTTCCGCGCGGCCCCGCGCCCCTCAGGCGCGGGGGCCCGGGGCGTCCCGTCCCCGTCCC
>NZ_CAXBOD010000094.1:0-11581 GCF_963977235.1 uncultured Albimonas sp. | reverse complement strand
CCTGTTCTTGGGTGGGTCAGGAGCCCGCCGGAGGCGTCGCTTGCCTATCTCGGCGCGCCGTCCGCCCGAGCCCGTCGCCCCAGGCGCCCCGCCCGCCAGGCGCCGCGAGCCGAGCCTTCCTTACAGGCGCGCCAGTCGACGCGGCGCCCCTCCAGACCTTCCCGGATTGGCCTTGGTTTCAGCGCGCGCCCGCTACGTCCAGCATCGCCCCGGACGTATAGGAGGCCGCATCCGACAGCAGCCACACGATCGCCTCCGCAATCTCGTGGGCGCGTCCGGCCCGACCCATCGGCAGGCTCGGCCCTGCGCTCGCCGCGCGGTCGAACCCGTGGCTGTCCATGTGGATGTCGGTCTCCACAATCCCCGGCCGCACGCAGTTCACCCGCACCCCGCTGCGCGCCAGCTCCTGAGCCATGCCCAGCGTCAGCGTGTCGATCGCCCCTTTCGAGGCCGCATAGTCCACGTAGGTCGCAGGCCCCCCCAGCCTCGAGGCCGCCGAGGAGATGTTGACGATCGAGCCGCCCGCTCCCCCTCGGTCCGTCGGCATCCGCCGCGCCGCCTCGCGCAGCGCCAGGATCGCGCCGGTGACGTTCACGTCGATCATCCGCTTCACCCGGGCGGGCTCCATCTCCGCCAGCATCGAGGCCTTGGCGACGATGCCGGCGTTGTTCACAAACCCGGTCACCGGGCCCAACGCCGCCTCTGCCGCGTCGAACAGGGTCTCGGCCGCGCCGATCTCGCCGATGTCGGCCTGCACCGCGAGGCCGCGCGCGCCGGCGGCCTCGACCTCGGCCACCACCGCCGCGGCGGCCTCTGCATTCGAGACGTAGTTCACCGTCACGTCCCAGCCGCGCGCCGCGCACAGCCGCGCGGTCGCCGCGCCGATCCCGCGCGATCCTCCGGTGATCAGGACATGCATGGCCGTCTCCTCCCTTGCCTCTGGCCGGGGGAGCTTCCGCGCCGGCGCGGCGGTTGTCCACCGCCCGCGCCAGGGCCAACCTTTCGGGAGTTCAGGGGAGGGCGCGCGCCCCCTCGGCCGCCGCTCAGTTGTCGCGGCCCGAGCGCCAGGGCAGGGGGGCCACCGGCACGCCGTCCTCGACCAGCTCCTGCGCCTCCTGGCGGGTGGCCTCGCCGTAGATCGGGCGGTCCTCGACCTGGCCGTCGTGCATCTGCCGGGCCATTCTGGCGAAGTCGCGCCCCACGTTCTCGGCCGAGGCCTCGACCCGCTCGCGCAGCGCCTTCATCGCCGCTTCCAGCGGGCTGTTGGGGGCAGAGAGCATCGGCGCCGTTTCGGGGCTCGCGGCAGGCTCGGGGCGCGGCTTGGCCCCGGCGGCGAGCGAGGGCGCCATCAGCGACTTGGCCACCTGGGCGTTGCCGCATATCGCGCAGGCAAGACCGCCCGCGGCCTTCACCTTGTCGAAGGCCTCGGCCGACTGGAACCAGCTCTCGAACTCGTGCCCTTCGGCGCAGCGCAGGGTGTAGCGGATCATGGCTCGGCGTTCCCCGGAACTCGGGCGGGCCATCCCCGGGCCCGTCGCGCTCTAGATATGTGACGAGGCGATGAAGGCAAAGCGTCTTCGCCCTGTCCGCGACGCATGGTATCGGGACGTGACCCCCAGGCCGCCCTTCCGCGCCGCGCCAGTCCGAAAGCCCGAAAGCCCGAAAGGACGCCGATGCCCCTCCGCGGCGAGACCGCCCGCCGAATCGCCGTCGCCGCAGCCGCCCTCGCCGCCGCCGCGGCCGCCGGCGCCCTGGGCGCGCCCGCGCCGGGGCAGGCGGCCGCGGGCCTGTTCGGCGCCGCCCTCTTCGCCTTCGCCCTGCGCATCCCCGACGCGCCCGACGCCGTCGCCCCGCCGGCGCCGCGGAGCGCGGGGCTCGAACCCGGCCTCGGGCGCGCCGCGCTCGACCGGCTGCCGTTCCCGCTGCTGCTGATCGACCCGGCCGGGCTGATCGAGTACGCCAACCCCGCCGCCCGCTCCCTGTTCGAGCGGCTGCGCGTGGGCGAGCATCACTCGATGTCCTTCCGCGCCCCCGATTTCCTCGATGCGCTGGCCGAGGCGCAGGCCGGCGGCCCGCCGCGCAGCTTCGACTTCACCCTGCACGGCGACCGCAACCGGGTGATCCGCGCCCATGTCGACGGCGCCTCGCGGCCCGACGAGGGCGCCCGCGTCCGCCGCCGCCACGTGCTGTGCCTGTTCACCGAGCGCACCCAGGACCTGCGAATCGAGCGGATGCGCACCGATTTCATCGCCAACGCCAGTCATGAGCTGCGCACCCCCCTCGCCTCGATCCGCGGCTTCATCGAGACCCTGCAGGGCCCCGCCCGCGACGACCCCGACGCGCAGGAGCGGTTCCTGGGCATCATGCAGGCCCAGGCCGGGCGGATGCAGCGCCTGGTCGACGACCTCCTGTCGCTCAACCGCATCGAGCTCAACGAGCATGTCGCCCCGACCGAGCGCCAGGACCTCGGCGAGATCGCCCGCGAGACGGCCGAGGCGCTGGGTCCGGTCGCCGACGAGCGCGGGGTCGAGATACGCCTGCTGGCCCCCGCTCACGGTCCCTATGTGCGCGGCGACCGTGACCAGCTGATCCAGGCGATCGGCAACCTGCTGGAAAACGGCATGAAATACGGGGAGGGTCCGGTCGAGATCAGGCCCGCCGCGCCCTCGCCCAGCCATCCGGGCATGACCGGCCTGACGGTGCGCGACCATGGCGAAGGCATCCCGCGCGAGCATCTCCCCCGCCTGACCGAACGCTTCTACCGCGTCTCGGTGCGCCGCTCGCGCAACCAGGGGGGCACGGGACTGGGGCTGGCCATCGTCAAGCACATCATGTCCCGCCACCGCGGCGAGCTCACGGTCGAGAGCGCGCCCGGCGAGGGCGCGAGCTTCACCCTCTGGCTCCCGGCCGAGCCCGGCGCCGCGGACGTCCCTCCGCGCGCCTCCGCCGACGCGCCGGCCGGCTGACCGCTCCCCAAGGGCCGGCGTCGCGCCGGGCTCGCCCTGGTCCCCGATCCCTGGGGTCATCACAGTCTGCCCGGGCGCAGGGTCTGCGCCCGCCGCCGCCCGGCGTCCGGGACTGTGCGCAGAAAAACCTCCGGATCCGGCGCGTTCCGCTTCCGGGCGACACACGCGTGTCATGCTTCGCCTGTAACGTGACGAAACGTCAGCGTTTTCGCCGGAAGTCATGTTTCAGCACCCCGACCCCCTGCGGCCCGACCGCCCGCAGGAGGCGCGGCCCGGGCGCCGCCACACGGTCACCTCCTTTGACGACGACCTGCGCCAGGTCGCCGCCCAGACCGCGCGCGTGGGCGGCATGGCCGAGGAGCTGCTCTCGGCCGCGCTGCCCCTGCTGCTGCGCGGGGGGCTCGGCGAGGCGGCCGAGGTGCGCGAGCTGCGCGACCGCCAGCGCCTTCTGGCGCGCGAGGCGACCGACCGCGCGGCCTCGCTCGTCGCCCTCCGCCAGCCGATGGGGGCCGATCTGCGCCAGTTGCTCGCCGCGCTGCGGGCGCTGGCCGCGCTTGCGCGCAGCGGCGACCTCTCGGCCAACCTGGCCGAGGGAGCGGCTCGCCTGCGGGCCGAGGCGCCTTCCGCCGCAAGCGCGACCCCGGCGCTCGGCGACGACATGGATGCGGCGCTGCGTCGGTTCGGCCTGCGGGCGCTGGCGCAGCTGTCCTGCGCGATTTCCGCCCACCAGGCGCGCGACGCCGAGGCCGCCCTTGCGGTCTGGCGGCGCGACGGCGAGCTCGACGCCCACTACGAATCCCTGACCCGCACCCTGCTGTCGCGCATGGGCGAGGGCGCCGACCAGGTGGTTCCCGGCGCCCGCCGGCTGTTCATCGCCAAGGACCTCGAACGGATCGGCGATCAGGCCCGCCACGTCGCCTCCGCCACCTGGTGGATGATCCGCGGCGCCGAGATCGACGCGACCGCCGAGCCCTGACGTCCGCCGGGCGCCTCTCGCTCCGCTCGCCGCAGTTCTTCCGCGTCGTCGCCCGTCGGGAAGCCGGCCGTTTCCCCGTCGCGACGCCGGCCGTTTCGCGGAGGCCCGCCCTTGGCGGGGGCGCCGCGTCGACCTCGCGCGGATTGCGCGCGGTCTGCCCGCGGCGCGGCGCGAGCGTTGCCCCCGGGACCGCCGTCTCCGTGCCGCGGCCGTCGCGCCAGGCGTCCCGGTCGCCACGCGCCGCGCGCCTGACGGTCGGGCCGGGCGCAGCTGTCGTCGCGGCGCTCCCCCGACACACGTCCTGCTTTTCGAGTGACTCGAAGACCGCCAGCCGCGGACCGCTTTGCCGGGCACGGCGACCCTCCCGCAGGGCGGGTCGGGCTTCGCGGTCGCAGGCGCCGCGACCGCTGGTCCGCGATGCCCGGCGTCAGGCTCGCGGCGCCGGGGCGACGGGGGCGCCTGGAGCCTCCGTCTCCGTCCCGCGACCGTCGGGCCAGGCGTCTCCGCCTGCCATGCGCCGCGCGCCCGACGCGAGAACCGGGCGCAACCGTCGACGCGGCGCCTTCGTGGGGACGGCGCCGCGCACGGGAGATGGGGAGAGGATGGAAGCGTTCTGCCCTGTCTCCCTCACCCGCAGGGCTGAAGAGCGGGGCGCCGGAGAGGCCGCGGCGGCGGCCTCTCCGCAAGGGGTCAGCGGGAGCGGGAGCGGTCGCGCCGGGCGCTCATCGGCTGGAAGGCGACCTGGACATGCGCCTCGCAGTAGGGCTTGCCGCCGATCGCGGGCAGGCCGCAGAAGAAGAAGTCGTCCGTCGCCGGGTCGCCGATCGGCCACTTGCAGGTGCGCTCGGTCAGCTGCAGCAGGTTCAGCCGCTTGGCCTTCTTCTCGACCTCCTCGAGGTTCCGGCGCGCCTCCTCGGAGACTTCCGAGACCTGGGGCGGTTGCGGACCGTTGTGAGGCGTCGGCGCGAAGGCGCGCGGGGCGGGACGCTCGACCGGCTCCTCGGGGACCGGCGCGGCGGCGCGCGGCGCGGGGGCCGGCTGGGGCGCGGGGGCCGGACGAGGCGCAGGCTCGGGCTCGGGGGCCGCGGCCGCGGTCGGACGCGGGGCGGGCTCGGGCGCGGGGGCCGGCCTTGGCGCGGCGGCGGCGGCGGCGGCGGGCGCGGGGGCCGCGTCCTCCTCCTTGCCGCCGGTCTTGGGGGCGGCCGTACGGTTCGACAGGCCCAGGCGATGGACCTTGCCGATCACGGCGTTGCGGGTCACGCCGCCCAGCGCCTTGGCGATCTGGCTGGCGCTCTTGCCCTCGCCCCACATGGACTTGAGCAGCTCGACCCGCTCGTCGGTCCAGGACATGACGTTCTCCATGGCTTTCACGCGGCGCCGGCGCCCCGGCCCTCGCGGCCACGACGCGGAGCCGCGGACAGGGGCGGCGCCGCAGTCGCGGCCGCCCCCTCCCGGGCCGTCGCGGCCCGTCGCGTCTCTCACCCCCTATTTTACCCTGCGGGGCGGCCGGGACAAGACGCAGCCATGCGATCAGGGCCGATCCGTCGCGCCTGCGGGCGCATTTCCGCCTGTCGCCTCGCGCGCAGCCGGCCCGGGGACCACCCCGCGCGCCAGGCGGGGCAGCGTCTCGGCCAGGTGATCGAAGACCCGCCGCACCCGGGCCGAGCCCCTCAGGTCCGCATGCGCCGTCAGCCAGACCGGCAGGGCGCCCAGCTCCGCCCCCGGCAGCACCGCGCGCACCCGCGGGTCGAGGGCCGCCACCGGCTTCTGTCCGACCCCGATCCCCGCGCCCGCCGCCACCGCCTCCCAATAGGCGACCTGGTCGTCGGTGCGCAGGCGGAAGAAGCGGCGGGGCAGGGGGAAGCCCGCCTTCGCGAACCCCTTGACCATCAGCTCGGAGCGGTCGAACCCCACCACCCGGTGCGAGGCGAGCTCCTCCACCGTGCGCGGCGCGCCGTGCCTTGCCAGGTAGATCGGCGAGGCGAACAGCCCCAGCGCCATCTCAGCGGCCTTGCGCGTCACCAGGTCGGCCTGCGCGGGGCGATACATGCGCACCGCCACGTCCGCCTCCCGCCGCAGCAGGTTGGCGCTGTCGTCCGAGGCGACCAGCTCGATCTCGAGCGCCGGCTCCGCCTCCAGCAGCTCGGTCAGCGCGCCGGGCAGCAGGTAGGTCGCCACCACCCGGCTGGCGGTCACCCGCACCACGCCCGAGACCCCCTTCGCCCGCCCCGCGGCCGAGCGCGACAACCGGTGGGCGGCCGCCTCCATCTCCTCGGCCCGGGCCAGCGCCTCGCGCCCCGCGTCGGTCAGCCGGGCGCCGCCGGCCCCCCGCTCGAGCAACACCTCGCCCAGCCGCCCCTCCAGCGCCGCCAGCCGGCGCGAGAGGGTGGGCTGGCTCAGGGACCCCGCCCGCGCCGCGCCCGACAGCGAGCCTGCGCGCGCCACCGCCAGCAGCGCCTGCAGTTCCGCCCAGTCCAGGTCATCCATTTTTGAATGGCTCCCATCCAATTGTGCGGCTTCCGCCTCGGGAAAGAATACCCCAGTTTCTCCCTGTCGCCATCCCGGACCCGCAGGAGATCCCGCCATGACCACCCCCGGAACCGTCCTGATCGCCGGCGCCCGCGGCCGCTTCGGCCGCCACGCCACCGCAGCCTTCGCCGAGGCCGGCTGGCGGGTGCGCGCCCTCACCCGCTCCGGCGCGCGGGGCTTCGAGAACGCCGAGCCGCTGGCCGGCGACGCGCTCGACCCCGCCGCCCTGACCCGCGCGGCGCAGGGCGCGGACGTCATCGTCAACGCGCTCAACGCGCCCTATCCCGCCTGGTCGAGCGAACTGCCCCGCGCGACGCGGGCGCTGCTCGCCGCCGCCCGCGCCACCGGCGCCACGCTTCTCCACCCCGGCAACGTCTACGGCTACGGCTCGGCGATCCCCGCGCGGACCACGCCCGAGACGCCCTACCGTCCCGACACCCGCAAGGGCCGCCTGCGGGCCGAGCAGGAGATGCGCCTGCGCGCGGCCGCCGAGGCCGGCGAGATCCGCTGCATCGTCCTGCGGGGGGGCGATTTCCTCGACACCGAGATCGCGGGCAACTGGTTCGACAGCCACATGACCGCCGGGATCGAGCGCGGACGCTTCGTCTACCCCGGCCCGCTCAACCAGGTGCACGCCTGGTCGTTCCTGCCCGACTTCGCCGCCATCGCCGCGGGGCTTGCGGCGCGGCGCGCGGATCTCGCCCCCTTCGCGGCCTTCAACCACCCCGGCCACGCCCTGACCGGGGCCGAGCTGCTGGCCCTGACCTCCCGCGCCGCCGGCCGCGTTCTGGCGCCGCGGCCGTTCCCGTGGTGGGGCGCGCGGCTCGCCTCGCCCTTCTGGCCGCTGGGACGCGAGATCCTCGAGATGCGCTACCTCTGGACCGCGCCGCATCGGCTCGAGGACCCGCGCCTGGCCGCGCTGCTGCCGGGCCATGTCCCGACCTCGGCCGAGGCGGCGGTGGCCGCGGCCCTCGCCCCCCGGCTCGAGGGCGGCGCCGCGTTGCGCAGCCCGCTGCCGGTCCCCGGCGCCCGCCCGCGGGCCGCGTAGGCCGGCCGCGTCGGGCCGGGGCGGCGCCGCTGCGAAGTTGTCGCGCGCCGCCCACACCTGAACGAAACCCGAGCGATCGGAGCGACGCGGGGTTGAGCCGGGCTGCGCGGTGATCTTCACATGATCGCGCAACCCCTTGGCTCCGCAGCAAAGGCGCGACGACGACGCCGCGCGGGCCGCCCGGGACTTCGAAGAGGGACCCGCCGATGGCGATCTTGCGCGCGTATCATGCGCTGGACATGAACCGTTACGACGTCCGCCACAACGACCGGACCGTCATCAGCAACGAGGTGGTGCGCTTTGGCGGCGACCTCGACCACATCGCCTATTTCGGCGCCATCTGGCACCCCTACGGCTGGGAGCCGAGCGGCACCCTGCGCGCCGTCTCGGTCCAGGCCGAGGGGACCGAGCACTTCGCCCTCTTCGACTTTGCCCGCCCGGTGCGCGCGCCCTTCCAGGCGATGCAGCTCGAGGGCGACAGCCGCAAGTTCTTCCGCCTGATCCTGCAGGAGGAGGACCGCCTGCTGGGCTCACGCGAGGACGACACCCTCAACGGCTTCCGCTCCGACGACCTGGTCAAGGGCGGCCGCGGGCGCGACGTGCTCAAGGGCGGGGGCGAGGACGACGTCCTGCAGGGCGGCCGGGGCCGGGACAACCTCAACGGCGGTCACGACGACGACCGGCTCAACGGCGGCCGCGGCGACGACAAGCTGCGCGGCGGGCAGGGCGAGGACGTGTTCGTGTTCTGGAAGGGCGCGGGCGACGACGTGATCCGCGATTTCCAGGACGGGCGCGACCTGATCCGCATCTCATCGCGCGGGACGCTGGACTTCGACGACCTCTCGATCCGCGGGGTCGGCGATCACGCCGAGGTGACGATCGACGGCGCCGCCACCGTCACCCTGCGCCACATCAGCCCCGCCGAGCTGACCGAGGCCGACTTCCTCTTCGGCTGACCCGCGCGGACCCCCACCGGGTCGCCCGGCTCGCCGTCGCCCGCAACGCAGGCGCGCCCCGGGCTTGACCCGGGGCCTCGGCCGCCAGCGCCGCGTTGGAAAATCCGGGCCGTAGGGCGCATTTCAATGCGCCTCGCCGCCCCCGGCTCAGCCCGCCAGCGCCCGCCGCACCAGGTTCAGCCCGGCGATCACCAGCACGATCAGCGTCGCCCGGCGGAACTTCTGCTGGTCGAGCCGGTCCTGCACCGCCAGCCCCAGCGCCATCCCCGCCATTGCCGGCGCGACCATGACGACCGAGATCGCCCCCCCCTCGCCCAGCAGCAGCCCCGAGCGCAGGTGCGAGATCACCAGGATCAGCGAGCCCAGCAGGAAGCTCACCCCCTGCGCGCGCACCATGTCGGTCTTGGGCAGCTCGAGCGCGGTCAGATAGAGCAGGATCGGCGGCCCCCACACGCCCGAGAGCCCCCCGAAGAACCCCGCCACCAGCGCCACCCCGGCTTCGACCGGCTTCAGCCAGCGCCGGGGCGGCGCGGCCGGGCGCCAGCCCAGCAGCTGGATCGCCGCGAAGCCGCAGACCCCCACGCCCAGGATGCCGAACAGCGCCTGCTCGGGGATCACCATGATCAGCTGCGCGGTCACCGCAATGGCGCCGAACATCACCAGATTGAGCAGCCAGAACCGCCGCAGGCTCGCCCAGGCGGCGTTCAGCCCCTGGCGGAAGGTCTGCCAGATGTTGGTCACGACCGCCGGCAGGATGATCGCCGCCACCGCCAGCGGCGCCGGCAGCACCGAGCCGATCGACGAGATCGCGATCATCGGCAGCGCAAAGCCCACCACGCCCTTGGCGAAGCCCGCCGCGAGCATTCCCACCAGCGCCGCCGCCAGCGCGGCCGACCCGTGGTCGGCGATCAGTCCTGCGAAGTCCATGTCGGCGCCCATAGCACCGCCCGCGCGCGGGCGACAGGTGGTCCGCGAGGTCTGCGCGCGCGTATGCACAGGGTGTGTCCGCGCGCGGGCCGGCCTCGTCCGGAATTTCGCGCAAGATACCGCCTGCGACCCCCTGTCGTGGCGAAACGATCTTGCGCGGGCATTGACCCGTCGGCGGCGCTTATCTAGCGTCCGCGCGCGAAACGTGACAGATTCCGCGATGCAGCAACCCCTGCGCGCGCCTCGCGGCCGGCCCCGGACCTCCCTCCCCGGCCGACCGCCGACCGGAGAGGTTCCAAGATGAACGAAGCGACCGCGATCCCCACGCCCGAGCCGATTCTCGCCGATCTCGAGACGCTGTGCGCCCAGGCCATGCCGGCGGTCGAGGACATCCTGATGAGCTCCCGCCGGGCGCTGCGCGAGCGGGTGAGCGTGGATGGCAAGGTCTCGGCCGAACTGATGGAGCGCGAGCAGCACGCCGCCCATGCGCTGAGCTGGATCGCCACCTACGCCGAGTCGCTGCGCCAGATGCAGGCCTGGTCCGTCCGCCTGACCGAGCAGGGCAAGTTCGGCGAAATCGAGAAGCTCCTCCTCCAGATCAGCTTTGGCGAGTATCTCACTCAGCTTGCTGGCGGAATCATGATGAGCCAGAATGAGTTCGCGCGCCTTGCGGACCTGGGGCTGGCCGCCGAGGGACTGGCGCTGGCCTCCGACGCCTCGGTCTCGGCGCTGGTCGCTGGGGGCAACACCGACGCCGCCCGCCACCGCCTGGTGCAGATCATGCGCGAGCGCGCCGGCGCCTCGACCTACGGCGACTGCGGGCTGGACGACGACTTCGAGATGATCCGCGACCAGTTCCGCCGCTTCGCGGACGAGAAGGTGCTGCCCTACGCCCATGAATGGCATCTGAAGGACGAGTTCATCCCCATGCCGCTGGTGCAGGAGATGGGCGAGATGGGCGTCTTCGGCCTGACGGTGCCCGAGGAATACGGCGGCTCGGGCCTCGGCAAGACCGCGATGTGCGTGGTCTCCGAGGAACTCTCGCGCGGCTACATCGGCGTGGGCTCGCTCGGCACGCGTTCCGAGATCGCGGCCGAGCTGATCCTCAACGGCGGCACCCAGGCGCAGAAGGACAAGTGGCTGCCCGCCATCGCCTCGGCCGAGATCCTGCCGACGGCGGTGTTCACCGAGCCCAACACCGGCTCGGACCTCGGCTCGCTGCGCACCCGCGCGGTGAGGGACGGCGACGACTGGAAGATCACCGGCAACAAGACCTGGATCACCCACGCCGCCCGCGCCGACGTGATGACCCTGCTGGCGCGCACCGACCCTGACACCTCGAACTACTCGGGCCTGTCGATGTTCCTCGCCGAAAAGCCGCGCGGCGACGACGCCAACCCGTTCCCGGCCGAGGGCATGACCGGCGGCGAGATCGAGGTGCTCGGCTATCGCGGCATGAAGGAATACGAGCTCGGCTTCGACGGCTTCGTGGTGAAGGGCGAGAACCTGCTGGGCGGGGCCGAAGGCCAGGGCTTCAAGCAGCTGATGAAGACCTTCGAGGGCGCGCGCATCCAGACCGCCGCCCGCGCCGTGGGCGTGGCGCAGAACGCGATGGAGATCGCGCTGAAATACGCCGAGGACCGCAAGCAGTTCGGCCGCTCGATCGTCGAGTTCCCGCGCGTCTACGACAAGCTCGCGCTGATGGCGGTCGAGATCATGGTGGCGCGTCAGCTCAGCTACCACTCCGCGCGCGAGAAGGACGAGGGCCGCCGCTGCGACCTGGAAGCGGGCATGGCCAAGCTGCTCGGCGCCCGCGTCGCCTGGGCCTGCGCGGACAACGGCGTGCAGATCCACGGCGGCAACGGCTTCGCGCTGGAATACCCGATCAGCCGGGTCCTGTGCGACGCGCGCATCCTCAACATCTTCGAGGGCGCAGCCGAGATCCAGGCCCAGGTCATCGCCCGCCGCCTCCTCGACGGCGTCAACTGAGCCGCCGCCGCCCTGCCACGCGAACCGACCGCCCCGGACCTGCAAGGTCCGGGGCGGTCCTCGTCGCCCCGCGCGACGCCCGACACGCCTCGCAAAGCGCCTGTTCTCCGGAGCCGTCTCTCGCGGATGCCGGCAGGAGCGACTCGCCCCCTCCGGTCAGGGATCGCGCAGCGACCCCGCGCAGCGGGGC